>JAPPOT010000785.1:0-3992 GCA_028817855.1 Myxococcales bacterium | reverse complement strand
CTGCTGCACGACCTGGGTCGCGGACGCTTCGAGCTAACCATGCTGCAGGTGCCCGAGGTGGTGGAGCCGCACGTACTGAGCTGGTTCTTCGGCAGCGACAAGGTCCCGGGCGAGGGAGGCGAGGGCGCCAACCGCTGGCGGCTGCGCAGCGCGGACCTCGATGCCGCCCTCGAGCGCGGGCGACGCACGACGGAGCGGGCCGAGCGCGTGGCCGCCTACCGGGAGGCCCAGCACGTGCTCGCCACCCAGCTGCCGGTGATCCCGCTGTGGCACGAGGACGTCGTGGCCGTGACGAGTGCCCATGCCAGCGGCTTCGTCGTGCCGCGTCTGGGCCGCTTCGGCACGCTGGCGCGGTAGCCCCGTGGCATGGTACGCGCCAGGCGAGCGATGGAAGACGCGGCGTCATGATCCTGCGCGATCCGGTTCACGGCCTGGTGGCCTTCGAGGGCCTCGCCGAGCAGGTGATCGAGCGCCTGCTGGCCACGCGTGAGGTGCAGCGGCTGCGCAACGTCCGGCAGCTGGGCTTCACCTCGCTGGTCTTTCCCGGCGCCGAGCACTCCCGCTTCGCGCACTCGCTCGGGGCGGCACACGTGATGGGGCGCATGCTTGCGCGCATCCGCGCGATCCACGCGACGCTGCCGCTGGACCAGCGCATCGATGACGAGGCCGAGGCGGACGCACTGGCCGCTGCGCTCTTGCATGACCTCGGACACGGCCCCTTCTCCCACCTGTTCGAGGACGTGATACCGGGCGCCCGCCGGCACGAGGCCTGGACGCTGGAGATCGTGCTCGATGACGGCACGGACGTGAACCGGGCGCTGCGTACGATGAGCGCGGGCATGCCCGAGCGGGTCGCGTCGCTGATCGACGGCAAGCACCGGCTCAGCTACCTGGGGCGCTGCATCAGCGGTGAGCTGGATGCCGACCGCTGTGACTACCTGCTGCGCGACAGCCACATGACCGGCGTGAGCTACGGCGTCTACGACCTGGACTGGCTGCTGCAGGCCCTGTGCTTCGGGCAGCTGCCGGGCGGCGAGTGGGTGCTGGCGATCGAGGGCCGCAAGGGCCTGCCGCCGATCGAGGGTTTCTTCCTCGCACGCCAGTTCATGTACCAGCAGGTCTATCACCACAAGGCCACGCGGGCGGCCGAGATGCTGATCCGCGCCATCTTCATGCGCGCGGCAGAGCTGGCGAAGGAAGGCTCGAAGCTGGAGCACGCCCCGGCCGCGCTGCTCAAGGCGGCCACCGGAGAGGCCGTGACGCTGGCGGAGTACCTCGCGCTCGACGACGTGCAGCTGCTGAGCTGCTTCCGCGCCTGGGAGCACGGCGAAGACGCCACGCTGGCGCGTTTGACCGATGCCCTGGCGCGTCGGGAGCTGCCGAAGACGGTGCCACTGCCCGCCGACGGCCAGCGGACGGGCACCTGGGACCGCGCGCTGTCGATCGCACGCGACCGGGTGGCGGCCCGCGGGCTGCGCCCCGATCTGTGGGTCTGGCTCGACGTGCCCAGCGATGCGCCCTACGAGGAACCCGCCGACGACTCGGCCAAGGGACTCTGGGTTGTGATCCGGCATCAGCCGATCCAGCGCCTGGGGGGCTCGTCGTTCCTGCTCGGACAGCTACGCAACCAGCGCATCGAGCGACCGCGACTGATCTTCCCCTCCGAGGTGCGAGCCGAGGTGCTGGCGGCGATCGAGCAAGAGATCTCGTGAGCCATCGAACCGAAGCCGGACCCCGCGGTTGCATCCGAGCGCTGCCCCGGGCGATAGTTATGGGTCTCCCGGGGCTGTTGGGCGGGGCAATTCCTCTCGGAAAAACGCAGCGTACGTGACTAAGGTTCTCGTCGTAGACGACCAGCGCAACATGCGCACGACGCTGTCACTGATGCTCGGTGACGCGGGCTTCGAGGTCGCAGAGGCCTTCGACGGCGACCACGCGCGCGACATGGTCGGGGCCGACTCCTACGACCTGGTGCTGACCGACCTCAAGATGGGCTCGACCGATGGGATCCAGGTGCTGCGCCACACCAAGGAGGTCGCGCCCCTGACCGAGGTGATCGTGATGACCGCCTACGGGACGATCGAGAGCGCGGTCGAGGCGATGCGCCTGGGGGCCCACGACTACATCCAGAAGCCCTTCAGCGAGCAGGAGCTGCTGGTGAAGGTCCAGAAGGCGCTCGAGCGACGCAACCTGGCGCGCGACGTGAGTCTGATGGCGGCGGAGTTCAGGGAGCGCTACGCCTTCGAGAACATCATCGGTCGCTCGGGTGCGATTCGCGACATGCTCGGTCGCATCGTCCGCATCGCGCCGACCGACGCGACCGTGCTGATCACGGGCGAGAGCGGGACCGGCAAGGAGCTGGTGGCGCGCGCGGTGCACGCCAACTCGCGGCGCGCGTCGCGCCCCTTCGTGACGGTCAACTGCGCGGCGATCAGCGAGACGTTGCTCGAGAGTGAGCTCTTCGGCCATGTCCGCGGGGCCTTCACGGGCGCGGTCAACGCCCGGCGCGGCCTGTTCGAGGAGGCCAATGGCGGCACCTTCTTCTTCGACGAGATCGCGGAGACGGCGCCTGCCTTCCAGGCGAAGCTGCTGCGGGCGATCCAGGAGGGCGAGATCCGGCGGCTTGGCGACAACCGCTCCCAGAACGTCGACGTGCGCATCATCGCGGCGACCAACCAGGACCTGCAGGAGGCGATCCGGGACAAGCGCTTCCGGGAGGACCTCTACTACCGGCTGAACGTGGCGCGCTTCGTGCTGCCGCCCCTGCGCGAGCGGCGCGAGGACATCCCGCTGCTGGTGGAGCACTTCCTGGAGAAGGCCTGCGACAAGATGGGCAAGCGGGTCGAGATCGGAGAGGGCGTGCTCGACTACATGATGGAGTACCCGTTCCCCGGCAACATCCGAGAGCTCGAGAACATGATGGAGCAAGGCGTGGCCCTGGCGGACGAAGGCTTGCTGCGGCGCGAGGACATCGTGCCGTTCGACGCCCCGCAGCCGGCAAGCACCGGCGACGGCGGCGGGCGACGTATGCAGGACGTGATCGACGAGGCGGAGACGCGCGCGATCGAGGCCGCCTTGCGCGAGGTCGACGGGAACAAGGAGCGGGCCGCAGAGATCCTGGGGCTGAGCCCGACCACTCTGTGGCGCAAGATGAAGCGCCTCGAGATCGAGGGCGTGAAGGGGAGCTGAGCGCTCCACGCCCGTCCCACTTTCACGGTTGAAAACGGCATTGCACGGCCGCATCCCACCGCAGTTGACCCAGATCGGCCAACCGCCCACGGGAGCGCGCCGCGGCGGACGCCGTCTGTGACAGAGCGCACGTAAACCGTCCTATTTCGGCCCAGGCACGATGCTTGCAGACCGGACCGTGCACGACAGCTCGAACAACGCGGACAACGACGCCTGGTCAGTCTCGAGGCGCCCCGGGAAGGCAACCATGACAAGCCGAATTCTGATCGTGGACGACGACGGACCTCAGCGCCGCAGCCTGCGACTGGGCCTGGAGCTGGCGGGCTTCGAGGCGGCAGCGGTGCCCAGCGCCGACGAGGCCCTGGGCGTGCTCGAGCTCGAGTCCTTCGACCTGGCGATCGTCGACGTGATGATGCCCGGTGTGACTGGCCTGCAGCTGGTGCGGCGCCTCCAGTTCCGCCACGCGGACCTGCCGGTGGTGCTGACCAGCGGCTACCACCTGGCGCGACACCACCTGGAGCGCATCGGACTCAACGCGGTGGCCTTCGTGCCCAAGCCCTACAACCTCGTCGAGCTCACGGACTTCCTCCGCCTCAAGCTCAAGCAGCGCGCCGCCTGTTAGCCACTCTCACGGTCCATCCCCGAGCCGACGCCCGCCCCCCACCCGTGATGATGGCGGCCCGGGGCGCCTCGTCTGCTGGCGCGGAATGACGATGGGCCTCGCCTCCTCAATGCGATGAGGCCTCGCTCCTGGACAGCAGGCCCGAGCCCCGGATCCATCCAACGGGTGGTCGGGTGGGGGG
>JAPPOT010000354.1 GCA_028817855.1 Myxococcales bacterium | reverse complement strand
CCCGGTTTCCTTTCCGTCCGATCGCACTACGACCCGCCCGCCCAAGTCACCTTTCGTCAGCCGCGCCCGATTCCTACGGTTTCAGGTGATCGCTGACAAGCCGAGGGTGAGAGCGAAGGGACTGGAAGCGCTCGCCAGCGAGGCGCCCCGCTCTAGCAGCAGGCGCTCGTCGTTCGTCTCCTCGGGGTAGACGAGGGTCACATGCGGCGGCACGCCGGCGGCCATGCGCGGGTCCCAGGCGTGGCGGAGGCGCGCCAGCTCGAGCTGTTCGCTTTCGTCCAGCAAGAACATGAGATGGCGTCGGGTGGGCACGGAAGATTCGATGATGCGCTTGCACGCGGTGTGGCGCAAACACCTGCCTCGATGGCTCCCGTGCGCATGGAGCCGCTGGAGTCGGAGAACTACGATGCTTGTGCCACGTGCTCGCTAGCGAGGTGGGGATCGCCGTCTCTGGTCAGTGCCTGCAGCAGGCGCCGCCTGTGCGCGAGCTCGCGCTCGAAGCCCACCAGGAATCGGCCGCGCCCCAGGAATGGACTCAGCAACGAGCGGCGACCGCGGGCTAGGCCTTTGGTGAGCGCATAGCCCGGATGAAACACCACTTCCCACCCTCTCTACAAGCAGACCATCCTCGTCCGGGGAGGTGCCAGGGAGCTGGCGGATCGCATCACGCAAGACACGGTCCATCACACTGCCAGTTCAGTGAGCTTCTCGAACCTTGCCGATCAGTGCACAGCCCCGCTCGACTTGCCCTGTTGGCACGACCTCCGGATCGGGGCTCGATCGACCCACGGATCGTCGATGGACCACAACACGCGCTACGGCGAGGTACTCTGGGAACGCCCCTCAGCACCGGCAGCGCGCGCGCCGTCATCCCACGGGATCGGCACGTACAGCGCGCGACGCCTTCCCAGAGTAGATTCTCGCCGGCCACTCGGAACGAACCGTGCACTGCGGCAGCTATCGAGGGAACGACCTCGGGGAACGACCTCGGAACGACCTAGGTCCTAGCTCACGGGTCTGCCGGCAGACGCCACTCGACGACCTTTGTCGACCGAGGACGATCCGAGGGCGACCCGACCGTGGTCGGCGGAAACTCACGCGTCCGCCGGCGCACGCCGCTAGCCCAGCTTCGCCCAGCGCGTGATGTGCCCGCCCCCCCGCTGCAAAAAAAAGCACCGCTCGTTGAAGATTCTGCCCCTGTGCGCCCAATACCAGCCTGAACGGCCCGTGGAGCTCGTTGCGAGGCCGCGAAAGCGACGCGATGGACATACGACGACACACGTGTATTCCGCTCCTGGCCGGCGTCCTGGGCAGCTTGCTCACCGCCTGTGCCGGGAATATTTCGGGGGACGAGCGGTCGCCGAGCGATGCGCCGAGGCTCGACGCGGACGGAAATCCGCTGCCGCCCGGTGCCGCCGGCGCCCCGGGAGCGCCAAACGACCCCGGTAGTCCTGGGGGGTCAGACTTGCCCGGCGGCGAGGACACCATCAATACGGTGGTCTGCAACACGCCAGAGCTGGGGCCCTCGAGCCTGCAGCGCCTCCGTCATCGCGAGTACGACAACAGCGTGCGCGACTTGTTGGGACTCGAGCTTTCGCCCGGCGAGAGCTTTGCCCCGGACAACCAGGTCGGCCTGTTCGACAATACAGCCAGCGCGCAGACGGTGTCCGTCCTGCTCGCGGAGCAGTACGTGGGCGCCGCCGAGGAGCTTGCGCTGGCGGCGGACGTGGACGGGCTGCTGGGGTGCAGCCCCGATGGCGCGGCGGGCGCGACCTGCGTTGGCGACTTCGTCGCCCGCTTCGGCCGCCGCGCCTTCCGGCGCCCCCTGAGCGACGACGAGCGCGACCGGCTGCTGGCCCTGCACGCGGAAGTCAGCGCGGCCTCGGACTCGCGCATGGGGGTGCGCGGCGTGATCACGGCGGTGCTCTCGTCACCCAACTTCCTGTTCCGTCCGGAGTTCGGGATGGACGCGGCGCCGGTGCCCGACGGCAAGCGTCTGACGTCCTACGAGCTGGCGGCGCGGCTCGCCAGCCTGCTGTGGGCCTCGGTGCCCGATGAGGCGCTGCTCGAGGCAGCCGCCACCGATGCCATCCAGGAGCCCTCGGAGCTCGAGGCCCAGACTCGCCGCATGCTCGCCGACCCGCGCGCGCGCGCCGCCATGGCGGACTTCTACGACCAGTGGTTCGGTCTCGATGCGCTCGAGAGCGCGACGAAGGACCCGGGTGAGTACCCGAGCTTCACCGAGTCGCTGCGCGATGCCATGGGCGAGGAGACGCGGCGCTACGTCGATCACGTGCTCTGGGAGGACGACGCACGGCTGGCGACACTGCTCACGGCGCCGTACTCCTTCGTCAACGACGAGCTGGCCGAACACTATGGTCTCGATGCTGGCTGCGCCGGAGCCGCGGCCCCGGCCCCCACCGCTCTGGCCTGGGACGACGCCTCGACCTTCTGGTCCCCGGCCCCTGACGGCCCCGCCC
>JAPPOT010000543.1:778-2482 GCA_028817855.1 Myxococcales bacterium | reverse complement strand
CCGGAGTAGATCGAGATCGGCCCCGGCTCGAGTGCGAAGTCGGTGTCGTTGTGGAAGCGCACCACCCGGTATGGGTTGTGCTCGTAGCCCTGGCCCGAGCCGCCGGGCTTGTAGAGGAAGACCTGCTCGCCCTTCACGCGCTGGTTGATCAGCGCCACCATCGTCGCGCTGCCGTCGGGCAGGCTCACGGGCGTCTGCAGATCGAAGCGCGTCAGGCCGCTGACGCGCGCGGCGCGCGCCTGGGCCGCCGTGCTGGTCTGCATGTCCTTCATGTCCATGGGAGGTGGCGCCGGCGCCGGCATCGCCTGCGCTGCCGCGCCGCTCGCGGTTCCCCCGCCGCGCCCGCGCTTGGACCTGCGCTGGCGCGCGACCCGCGAGCCGGTCGCCTCGATCTCCTCCATCTCCATCATGGCGTCTTCGCCGGGCTCGGAGGCCATCTCCGGTGCGGCCGCGACCTCGTCGTCGTCGGCGAAGCTGCGCTCACCCAGCGCCACCCGGGCGCGCCGGTCGACGCCGCTGCGGCTCAGGTCCGGCCGCTCCACCTCGCGCGGGGTATGCAGGTCGTAGCGAAAGGCCAGCGGCTCGCCTGCGGTGAGGCTCAGTTGCACGCCATCCCAGTTTTCGCCGCTCACGTTGTCGACCACCGCCCAGGCCTGCAGCAGCGCCACGCCCGGCTGGGCCTCGTCCATCACGATGCGGTAGGTGGGCTTCCACTGGGGCGCGGGCGCCACATACGAGAGGGCCAGGTCGTGCTCGCCCTGCCCTGCCAGCGCGATCGACAGCTCCACCTGCTGGAACATGCCCTCGCCGGCGCTCGCGTCCAGGTGACGGTGGATCTGCATCGCCACGTCGCCGTCCTGCAGCTCGATCGCGTGGATGTCCGACAGCCGCACCACGTGCAGCTCCTCGCCGTCGAGCAGGCTGAGCTTGTGATCGCGGAACTCCACGTCGGGGCCGTGCTCGCGCGCGGGCACGCCCGAGGGTTGCATCTCTTCCACCATCACGATGCGCCCGCGCACGCTGCGCCGACCCGCGTCCACGCGCACGAGGCTGCCGCGCAGGGCGTCGAGCACCTGGGCGAGGTTGCCGTGGCCGGGGCGCAGCGCGGCCAGCGCCGCCTTCTGCCAGGAGCGCGGGTCGAGCGGGATCGACACGCTCACCACGTGCCCGCTGCCGCGGTCGACCACCGCGAGGCTCTTGAGCAGGTCGTTGATCTGGTCCTTGCGGACCTTCAGCCACAGGCGGTCGCCGCGCACCTTGCCGTGGCGCTCGAAGTAGGCGACGCCGTTGCGGTAGAGCACCACGCGCTGCAGCGCGAGTGGGCTCTCGGTCGTGCTCGCCGTCCGCAGTCCGCTGCCGCCGCAGCCCGCGAGCAGCGAGAGCAACAGCAGCACGAGCAGGGAGCGCGCGTAGGTCACTCGAAGCGCGCGCCCGCCGTGACGTTCAGGCCCACGCCCGAGACGCCGTCGCCCATCACCACGTAGCCGCGCAGATCGCCGCCCAGGTAGAGGCTGTCCATCGGGTAGAGCACGACGAAGCCCGGCCCGAGCAGGAGGTCGCCGGTGCTGTCGCTGAAGGGGTCGCCTGCGCCCTGGCGCTCGAAGAGGCCGAGCACGCCGCCGACCAGCAGGCCCGGTCGGATGATGAGATCACCCGCCCACAGGTCGTAGCCAGCCTCGGCCGCGAAGTGCATGTAGTTGGCGC
>JAPPOT010000543.1:0-768 GCA_028817855.1 Myxococcales bacterium | reverse complement strand
CCCGCGCAGCGCACGTCGGGCGCCCCCGCCGCGGGCGCCACCGCCCGCCGCCCGCCGGTGCTCTCCTCGCTGCTGCCCAGGAAGTACGTGAAGCGAGCGCCGACGTAGAGCTGGAAGGGGAAGGTGTAGCCGCCCATCGCGCCCAGGCCCAGGCCGTAGGGGTCGGCGCCGAGGCCGCCGTTGTTGCGGTCGGTGTTGAAGCCCCAGCCGACCACCAAGCCGGCCATGAACGGAAGGCCGTCCCCCGCCTTCTCGACCGTGGGGGCCGGGCTCTTCTTGCCCTCGGCCTTGGGCTTCTCCTCCTCCATCGGGGGGCGTTCCCAGGCGTCCGGCTCCTCGTAGTCGTCGCCGTCGCCCTCCTTGTCCCCGCCCTTGTCCCCGGAGTCTTCCGATTCGAGGTCGTCGTCATCCTGGGCGGCCAGTGGCATCGCCACGCCGAGCACGAGCAGTAGACTCACCAAAATGGAACACACGCGAGCTGGCATCCGGCTCTCTCCCCTCGAATCGTTGGCGCACATGTGTACTGCAAGCGCAGTGGGAAGGGAAGAGCGCGCTGCGGCGCGTATTTGCAGACGAAAACTCGACGTGGCGCCGCCTAGAAGGCCATGCCGCCGGTCGCCATGAGCGTGAGCCCCAGAACGGTCTCGGGGTCGGCGAAGATGATCGGCAGCTGCGCCTCTGCCCCCACGAAGAGGTCGCCCTCGAGGGCGTAGAGCAGCGTCCCGCCGGGCGCCACGAAGATGTCCTCCGACGAGAGGTCCGCCGGCC
>JAPPOT010000684.1 GCA_028817855.1 Myxococcales bacterium | reverse complement strand
CCATGACCGGCATGCTGTACCCACCCGAGCGGGCGCGCGAGGCCGGCTTCCTCGACGAGGTGGTGGAGGCGGCCGAGCTACACGAGACCGTCGAACGGGAAGCACAGCGCCTCAGTCAGCTCGACATGAACGCCTACGCGGGCACCAAGGCGCGCACGCGCGGTGCCGCGCTAACGAGGATGCGCGAAGGCATCGCGCAGGAACTCTCCGGCTGACGCTCCCCAGCGGGTGTTGTATCGTCCGCCCATGCGCGCCTGGCTTCCCATTCTCGGCCTTCTCTCGTTCGCGCTGTCCGGCTGTGGGGCGGTGGCGGCCGGGGCTGTTGCCAACCACCGACCCTCGGCGGAGAACGAGGACCTAGGCCACTTCGGTCGCCACGGCTTCTATCATGCGGTCCTCCCCTACTCGGTGAAGTACCTGGATGCGTCGCAGCGGCGGCTCGTGAGCAGCAACTGGATCCTGGACAACTTCTACACGGACAAGCGCGACCGCACCCGGCCGAAGGAGTCCGACGAGTACATGGACGTCGTCGCCTTCGACACGACCGGGGACGGCGAGCACGACGTGCGGGAGCGGGTTCACCGTTACGACCTGCGCTTCCTGAACCGCCGCACCAGCGCCATGATCTGGCACAGCACGTTCCCCATGTCGCAGACGCTGGCGGACACGGAGCTCCGGGTGCTGGCCCAGAAGTACGTGGAGTCAGTGGCGGGCGCCGACTACGTGACCGTGAGCCTCGGGGCGGCGTCCGTATCGGAGGAGCGGCGCCACTCCGCCCGAATGCTGCACTCGCGCGGCATCGCGGTGGATGGGCACCGGGCCTTCGAGTTCACGTTCGAGGTTGCGAACGTGGAGCAGCTCAAGCTCGCGAGCGACAGTCGCACCCGCCACGTGCGCATCGTGATGGTCCGACCGACCTTCGGGTGGGACGCCGACGGCGTGACCTTTCCCGTCCTGATGGTGCTCGGGTACTCGGCGCAGCCGGACGACTTCACGCGCACGGTCGGGGACTTCGCCCGCTACGTCAATCAGGTGAGCGTCAACTACGACCGCTTCCTCGAAGGCTACCGCGCCCGCATCGGGCGATGCCACGGGGAGCCGATCACGGTCGAGTTCGAAATCGATCCGGCTGGCAAGGTCGCCGGCCTGGAGGTCGAGGGGCTGGGCCACATCGAGTCGAACGCGCGCACCGGTCGGCGGCGCGTGATGACCGCCGCCGACGAGGAGGTGGAGAAGTGCATTCGCGCCCAGCTGCGCGACGCCACGCGCTTCACGAGCACCGGGCGCAAGCGCACGGTCCGCTGGCGCTTTGTGCCTTCGGGCGCGAGCTCCTTCGTCGCCTCGACGCCGTACGAGACCTTTGCCGAAGCCTCGCCCACGGTGCCGCCGCCCGCGGGGTCGGGGGGCACGGATTCTGCGGTTCCGCAGGCGCAGTCGGATGCCGGGGCTGCAGTGGACGAAGCCGGCCTGCGCTCCGCCCTCGACGCCCACAAGGCCGACATCCTCGGCTGCGTCGGCACGGCGCGCGCGAGCCTGTCGGTGCGCTACTCCGAGGGCAAGGCGACCGTATCGCTGCGTGGCAAGCTGGCCGGCACCGACGAGGAAGGCTGCGTTCGCCACGTCACCGGCGCGCTACGCGCGCCCCCAGGCGATGGCAGCCTGATCCACGTGGTGCGCTAGCCTCGGGTCCGGCGGCCTCCGAGACTTGCCCTTGCCCTTGCCCTGCGCTCGCAGCCCAGAGTGACGCCCGATCCTGCGTCAGAGCGTGCCCGAGAACTGGAGGCCGAGGCCGAAGGTGAGCGCGCCGCGGCCGCCGTGCTGCAGTGTGTAGCCGACTGGCGCCTGCAGGCTGAAGTGGGGGCCGGCGCCGGAGCGTCCGCGTACGGGGTTGAAGGGGGAGGGGGGCATCAGGGCGAGCGCCGGGCGCAGATCGGGGCCGTGCAGCCAGCCGTAGCGTGTGCCGTCGTCGGTTGGGCTCCACACCGAGGTCAGTCGGTAGCCGAGCGACAGGCCCAGGGCCAGCTGCCCGCGGGCCCACAGCCAGCCGTCGATGCCCGCGCGCAGGTGCAGGGGGATGCCGGAGTCGGAGAGGCCGTTCGTCGGCATCGCGCAGCGGTGGCAGCGGCCTATCGGCAGGCCGAGCTCGAGCTCCGGGTGCAGCGGTCCCAGCCACAGGCCGACGGTGAGGGGCGCGGTCAGCAGCGCGCTCGCCTCGCCGTCGCCCGCGCCCGGTCGCAGCTCGCCGCGGGCGCCCATGCCGAGCGTCAGCTGGGGCGCCTGCCGCCAGTCCCGCTGGGGCGCGGGCAGCGTGCCCGGCGCGCTCAGGCAGCGCGTCTCGCCACCCGCCCCTTCCAGCGAGAGCTGCAGGTTCGACGGGCCGCGCGCGGTGGCGCTGTCGCGGAAGTCGAAGGTCAGCGTCGCCTCCAGCTCGGGCGAGAGGGGCCGCAGGCTGCCGCGCACCACGTGCACCGCGCGCGCGAGCTGCCCGCCCGCGCAGCCATCACCCTCCGGCACCGACAGCCGCGCGCCGACGTAGCGCGCCCCGGGCGGCACCTGGCGCAGCCGGAAGCGCACCCGCAGCTCGCCACCCCGCGGGCCGTCGAAGGGCGCACGCCGCAGCTGCAGCAGCTCGAGTCGGGTGCCGCCGCTGTCCTCCGCCGAGAGCGGTCGCGCGGGCTCGAGCACGGTCGCGCACGCCGGCAAGGCGCAGGCGAGCAGCGCGGCCAGGATGCGAAGGGCGGCGGGCATCGTCGTGGGCCTAGCCGCCACCGATCCGGCGGTCAAGAGCGACTCGCGGCGCGGCGCCTCGCGGCCCGAGCTCAACGGACTTCTCGCCACGCCTTGCCGTCCCAGGGCGTGAGGTCGAGGCAGCGCCCGGCCCACTGCAGGCAGAGGATCGCGCCCCGCTTGAAGACGGCGGTGAGCCACTTCGGTGCATCTCCCGCGAGGGCCCGGCGCGCGAGGATTCCGCCGTGCCAGGCCGCGAAGGACCCGCCGTCAGGCATGATCGCGTGGGGCTCGGGGCCTTGCTCGAGCTGGCAGAGGGAGAGGACGTTCGCGAGATCATGCCTGCTGCTGCCGCGGCGCGTGTCGCTCCAGTCGACGAGGATCACGCGGTCGCCCCGGAAGCACACGTTGTCGCTGCGGACATCGTTGTGCACCAGCGCATCGCCCGAGAGGTCGAGCGCCGCTTCGGCGGCGACCAGCTGTTCGAGCGAGCGTTCGAGCCACCCGCGCGAGCAGATCTCGAGCGCCATGAAGGGTTCGGGGTCGGCCGCGATCTGCGACCACTGCGGCTCGTAGAGGTCGGCCAGGGACGGGAGCGACGCCGGGGCCGGAGTCGCCGCCACGCGCTCGAGGGTCTCGAAGAGCAGCTCCCACTGCCCGCGCTTCCACTGCACCGGATTGTGGTCCGCGGGCCAGTGCCCGTCGTGCAGATCCTCGATGACCAGGACGGGGTGCGCGCCAGCGTCGATCCACGCGACGACCTCGGGCACGAAGCCGGCCAGCGTCGACAACATGAGATGGTCGGTGCGCAGCCAGCGCTCCGTTTGCGCGTCGACGGCCGCCTTGACGAAGACCGATTCGCCATCGTCGAGCGTCACCACGAATCGCTGCGCCGGGGACAGGCCCGTGTGCGGCCTACGCCAGCGAATACCCCTTCGCCCGAGGTGCTCTTCCACGGTGCGGACCAGCTCCTCCGTGGGCTGCTTCGGTGCCATGCCCAGACGCGTCACTCGGTATTCCCCGATCGCCGGGACGCTATCACATCGGTTGTCTCATCCATCGCCGGCCTTCCGGGACGCACGCTCGCACAGCAGCGCGTGGAAGGGACCGGGCTGGAGCGCGTCCGGCCGGCTGCTCTTGTGGCCGGTGTCGGCGTCGCGCACGCTGAAGGGGTCTCGATCGTAGCGGCGCACGATCTCGTCGGCCGCCACGGGGCCGTCGCGCAGGGAAGCGACCAGCTCCGCGGCCAGATCTCGATTGGCGGCGAGCGTGCGCGCGTTTTGCAGCAGGAGGCCGGCCTCGCACTCGATGCGCGAGCGGACCTTGCCTCCGTACTGGCCTGTCTTCTTGAGCGCACGGTGGGTCGTGACGGTGGGCCGCTCGTTGCGATCGGTCCACGGCACGACGCGCACCGTGGCGGCGCTCAGAGCGCCCTTGCGGCGCAGGCGGTGCACGCCCGCCTCGTGCTCGAGCAGCCCGAAGGCATAGTCGCCCTGGATCGCGAGCAGGACCGGCTCGCCGTCCTCGAGCGGCTCGAGCAGCCAGTCGAGCTTAAAGTGCCGCGCCTTCGCCCAGGCGGAGTAGACCTCGACCAGGAGGTCTCGCGCGGCGCGGCCGCCGGTGGGGCGGATCTCGAGCAGCGCGTCCCAGATGCGCGCGCGGCCGAGGGTGACCAGCTCGAGCTGCGCGCGCGCCACGCGCTGGCCCAGGCCGGCGATGCGGTCGCCCGCCACCGCCACGTCGCGGCGGCTCTGGGCTTCGGGCACGGCGCGCTCGAGCTCGCCCAGGTCGTAGACCAGGCGGTCCACGCGGTCGAGGGCGACGGTCAACTGGTCCAGGTCGCGCATGACGCGCCCGGCGCGCTCGCTGTCGGCGAAGAAGTCGGTCTGCTCGCGGGCCTCGACGAGGCGCGTCCGCTCGGTCTCCAGATCGCTGCTCGCGACGTCGCTGACCAGCGCGGCGACCTGCTCGGCCACCGGCCGCAGGAGGCCCGGGAGCTCGCTGCGCGTGATGCGCTGGCCGTCCTCGAGGGCGACGGGCTCGCGCTCCTTCTGCGCCTCGAGGCTCTCGGGGGTGTCGAGCACGCGCACGCGCACCCGCCCGGCGTGGGCGTCCACGCGCAGCAGGGAGCCTGCTTCCACCGCCTGCTCCATGAGGGTGACGGCGATCGGCAGCACGACCTGGCGCTGGAGCTCGCGCTTGAGCGCGCGCGCGCCGTAGCGTGGGTCGACGCCGCGTCCGATCACCACGTCCACCGCCGCGTCGGTCACGGCGACGAGCAGGTTGCGCCCGGTGACGCCCTCGCGCTGCAGCACGCGCTCGAGCTCCTGGCGCGCGATGCGGCGCACCTGCTCGGTCGACAGCGCATGGAAGAAGGCGATGTGCTGGAAGCGGTTCAGGAACTCGGGCCGGAACTCGTGCTCCAGGAACTTGCGTGCGCGGCTGTCGTCTTCGGCCGGCCCGCGCTCGCTGCCGAAGCCCACCGTGCGCGCGGAGGCCTCCTGGGCTCCGGCGTTGGTGGTGGCGATGATCAGGGTGTTGCGGAAGCTCACCGTGGTGCCGGCGGCGGGGGTCAGGCGCCCCTCGTCCAGCATCGGCATCAGCACGTCCCAGACGTTGGGGTGGGCCTTCTCGATCTCGTCGAGCAGGATCACCTGGAAGGGCTGCACGCGCACGGGGTCCAGAAGCTTGGCCGGTCCCTCCGGATCGGCCGGATTGCCCACCAGCATCTCGAACGAGGAAGGGTCCTTGAACTCGGAGAGGTCGAAGCGCAGCAAGCGCTGGTCGCTGCCGAAGAGCAGTCGCGCCACGTTGCGGGCGAGCTCGGTCTTGCCCACGCCGGTGGGGCCGACGAAGAGGAAGGTGCCGATCGGCCGCGCCGGATCGTGGAGACCGGCCTTGAACAGGGCGATCGCCTCCACCACCGCCTCGATCGCGCCCAGCTGTCCGATGATGCGCTCCTGGAACCAGGCGCGCAGCTCGGCGGTGGACTTGGTCTCGCTGCGCGAGACGACGAAGCGAGGCAGGCCCGAGTAGATCGAGAAGACCTTCTCGACGAACTCCGCGTCGACGGGCTCGTCCTCCCCCACCCCCTTCTTCTGGGCGACGTAGTCGTGCACCTGGGCGAGCAGGGCGAGCGCGGGCCCGGGCTGGGCGCGGGCGGGCATGAAGCGCTCGGTTAGCTTGGTCAGGGAGCGCCGCGTGGGCTCGTCCAGCTCGAGGCGCAGCCGCTCGCCGGCGTGGATCACGATCCGATCGGCCTGCTCGGGCGTGAGTGGCTCGATCTCCACCGCCTCGAAGAGCGTCACGAAGCCGGGCGTGCGGGCCATGGAGCGCAGCACCTCGGGCGTGACCTCGCCGACCAGCTGCACGTCGCGCTGCTCGATCAGCGGGCGCAGGGCGTCGAGCACGGAGGTCGAGTCCTCGGCGGCGCGTCCCATGGTCGCCAGGTTCCAGATGTCGGTGAAGTAGAGGATGGCGCGTGCCTTCCTGGCCTGCTGCACGAGCGCACGGAGCTTGGTCTGCCAGTCGCCGAGGTAGCGCGTGCCCACCAGAAGCTCCGCGGCCGAGAGCTGGCGCAGGCTGCGCTTGTGCTGACCCGCGCGGGCGGCCAGCGAGTGCACGACCGCGGTCTTGCCGACGCCCATCGCGCCGACGAAGAGGACGGACTGCTTCTTTTCCACGAGCTCCCAGGCGCGGCGCACCTCGCCGTCGCGAAACTCCGCCACCGGCAGCCGTCCCCCACGGGCCTCGCCCGTCAGATTGCGCGTGCCCTCCAGCGCCTTGCCGTAGTCCGGGTACATGACACCCCCAACCTCCCCCGGGGCCGCCAGCATAGCGCGCCGCGCGCGTCTGGCAACGCTCTCGTGAGCGGCCCTGGGGCGCCGGTCGAGGTCGGCGTCGGCAACCGGCGGTTGGTCCGTGGGCGGTGTGCAAGTCGCTCGTGCTAGCTTCGTGCGGGTGATCTACCGGATGCGCATCTACAGGGCCGTGCCCGAGAACCTCGAGGCCTTTCATGCCTTCTTTCGCGAGCACCTGCTGCCCGTGCAGCAGCGGCACGGTGCGCGTCTGGTGGGTCGGTGGGAGACGGAGGACGGTCGTGTAGTGGCGGTCTGGGAGTACGACGACCAGGAGGCGTTGGAGCGCATCTCCGCCGCAGTGTCTCGCGATCCCGACGCCGCCCGCGCGCAACGGCACAGGGCCAAGCTCGGGCCGCTGTTCAGCGAGCGAGAAGAAGTGCTGATGCGCGCGACCGTCTAACGGTCATGCGCGGGTGCTGCACTAGTAGGTGCGGCCCGTGTGGCCTGACTGGACGTTCTTGCGTGCGATCTGGATCAGCCGCCTGCCGGCCTCGGTCGGGTACTTGCCGCTGACACATCCGAGACACAAGCCCTCGTCTTGCAGGCCGATGGTTGGCGCCAGGTCTGCGGCTGCGAGGTAGCGCAGGCTGTCGATGCCCAGCTCCTCGGACATCGCTGCGAGGCTGCTGGCCGGCAGCTCGCCGCGATAGCGCTCCGGCGTGTATTGCGGGGCGAACAGCTCTCCGATGGTCGACATGTCGATGCCGTAGAAGCAGGGCGCCACGATCGGCGGACAGGCGACGCGCACGTGCACCTCCTTGACCTGACCGACCTCGCGCAGCTGGGTGACCAGCGCGCGCAGCGTGGTGCTCCGAACGACCGAGTCCTCGACCAGGAAGACACGCCGTCCGCGCAGCACCGAGGGCAGCATGGTGTACTTGCTACGTACCGTGCGGCCACGGGTCTCGTTCGACTCGATGAAGCTGCGCCCGACGTAGCGATTTCGGATGACACCTTCCATCGAAGGGATGCGCAAGCGGTGGGCGAATGCATCCGCCGCCGCCTTGGCGGTGTCGGGCACAGGCACGACGATGCAGTCGTCGTCGATCACCTGCTCCTCGAGCTCGGCCATGCGAGTGCCGCCGGCAGCGCGGGCCTGATAGACGGATGCCCCGTCGATCTCGCTGGCCACGTTCGAGAAGTAGATCCACTCGAAGAAGCAGCGCGCGGGCTTGATCGGGCTCGCGAAGCGCTCCAGGCGCAGCTCGCCATCCTCGATGATCGCCATCTGGCCAGGCTCGAGCGCACGGACGTCCGTGAAGCCCGCATTGCGCAGCGCCACGCTCTCGTTGGCGGCGGCGAATACGCCATCCTGCAGGGCCCAGCTCATCGGGCGCAGGCCACGCGGATCGCGCGCGACGAACATTCGACCCATGGCGTCCAGGAAGCTCAGCACGTAGGCACCATCGAAGTCGCGCGCCATCGAGCGCATGACCTGGGCCAGGTCCGGCATCTTCTGGCCACGCAGCCGATAGGCCAGGCTGTGCATGATGATCTCGGTGTCGGTGTCGAGCGTGAAGTGGTAGCCCTGCTTCGACAGCAGGCGCTCGCGCAGCTCCGGGTAGTTGCTGAGCGTGCCGTTGAAGGCGAAGGTGAACCACTTCCAGCGCCGCCCGTGCCCACGTTCGAACGGCTGCGCGTAGCGCACATCGTCAGCGCCGGTGGTGGCGTAGCGTGTGTGCCCGAGCGCGGCCTTGCCGCTGTACTCGCGCGCGAGCGCGGCGCTCGTGTCCGGGTGTGACAGCCGGAAGACCTCGGCCACCGTACCCACTTCCTTGTAGGTCTTGAGCAGCTGGACCCGCTGTGGGTCGAAGGAGCTCATCCCCGCGGCGAGCTGCCCACGGTTCTGCACGTCCAGCAGCATGGCAGGCATGCGCGCGCCCACGTTCGGCGCCTGTTCTGACCCGGTTTGAGAGCCGGATCCGCCGGCGTTCGAACCTGGATTCAGAGCGTAGAGCGCTGCGACGCCACACTCGTGTCGAAGCTCATCGCCCAAAGCGGCGCGAGGCTAGCACGAGCAGCCATCGCTGGCCCCGTCGTGAGGGGAGGCGGTTCCTCCTCGGCGCCGGGTCGACAAGCCTTCCGGTCGAGCGGGCCTGCTGCGTTCGCGGGGGCGGGCGTCATCTTCGGTGGTGCGGGCGGCGCCGGGGTGGCGCTGGCGGTGCACTGGTCGGGCCGGGCCGGGGGCTGCGTGGAAGCGGCCTCCTGGCCGCCGTCGGGCTCGGGCCGCGGCGAGGCCTCGGTGTCCCCAATATGGGTCGAGTGCAGGGCCGAACCCACTACCCGGCGGCCTGTCGGTGCTCCGACAGGTGTTGGGGTACACCCTAAAAAAGCCCCGGGGATCTATGCGATCCAGTTCGTGGACAGCTGTTTGCGCAGACGCCGATTGTGGCTGCGGGCCTCGAAGGCCTGGCGGAAGAGCTCGGCGTCGGCCTCGCGGCCGAGGGCGAGGGCGGTGAGCGCCAGGTAGGCCATGCAGCGGTCCTCCTGCCAGGGGTCCCTGGTGCGCTTGAAGACGGTCTGGAGGATCTCTTCAGCCTCCCTGTAGCGGGCCTGCTCGATCAGGATCGCTCCGAGGGTGACCTGAACATCCGGGCTGCCGCCCATGCGCTCGAGCGCGGCCCGGCAGGCGCCCTCCGCGTCGGCCAGGAGCTCCCGGTCGCCCGCCTCCAGCACCACGCGCGCCGCGGCGTGTAGGCGCTCGCCCTCGACCAGGTCGGAGTGGTGGGGCTGCTCGCGCATGCGCTCGAGCTCCGCAAGCGCGGTCTCGCGGTCGCCGGTGGCTGCCACGCAGCGTACGCGCATGATCGGGAGGAAGGGGTTGTTCGGATCGTGGGCGATCTCCGCGTCGATGTGCTCGAGCGCGCCCTCGGTATTGTCGGCCTCGATGCGCCGCTGGGCCTCGTCCATCGCCGGGCCCGCCATGCGGTAGGCGAAGTCGTTGTCGCTCAGGCGGAAGCTCAAGAGGATCCCGAGCCCATCGCTGGCGCCACCGCCGCCGGCATGCGGGATCAGCGTCATGAGTACGCCGATCACGGCGGCCAGCGCGAAGCTCTGCACGGCGATCACCGGGATCGCCTCGGTGCGCGTGAACATCGTCTCCGGCCCGAGCCAGGCGAGCGCGAGCAGGGCGCACAGCACCTCGGCGCCAGGACCGCCGAAGTAGACCAGGGCGCTCTTGCCGCGCGCGCCCTCGAGGCGGTCGGGGGACGGCACGACGTAGCCCTCCATCGGGACCAGCCGCAGGGTCACGCGCGTGCCGCCCACCGAGAAGCGCGCCAGCTCCGGCCCGAAGCCGATCACGATCTCGTGAACGTGCCAGCCCAGCAGGCGCGCGGTCAGCGCGTGCCCCAGCTCGTGCACCACCAGCAGCGGCGCCCAGAAGGCGATGATGAACAGCACGCTGAGCTTGCGCGGGGAGTAGCCCTGCAGCAGCTCGGCGGCCAGCAGCCCCGTCAGCAGGAGCGCAAAAAGCGCAGCGCCCAGACGCTCTCCCCGGGTGGTGGGGCGCCTGGGCGCTGGATCGAACGTGGACCGCACGGTCGTTCGTCAGTGTTGCGTCAGTCGCGCGAGCTGAAGATCTGGAGCAGGTACCAGAACATCATCGCGACCGAGGCGAAGAGCTGCAGGGCGGCACCGACGTAGCGATCCTCGGGGTAGTGATGGATCACGTTCGAGGTGTCGTAGAGGATGGCGGCGCCCGCGAAGGCGACCATGCCGACCGAGAAGAAGGTACCGAGCTCGAAGCCGAAGATGAGCCCGGCGCCGATCAGGAGCATGGCGCAGACGGCGATCCACTTCAGGATCGCGCCCAGGAAGGAGAAGTCCTTGCGCGTGGTGAAGGCGACCGCGGTCAGGCCCGCGAAGCCGAAGACGGTGACCTGGGCCGCGGAGCTGATCGCGCCCGGCGCGTACATCATGGCGTAGGCCAGCGGGATCACGAACAGCAGCGACCACATGCCGACGTAGACCCCGAGCGCCAGGTACTGAGCGGTCATCGAGGTCGCCGTGTGGGCGGCGCGGGTGGCCAGCCAGCTGCCGACCATGAAGATGCCGAGCACCGCCATCCAGGGCAGGCCGGCGACCGCGGACAGTACGGGGGCGAACAGGCCGCTCTGAAAGAGGGCGAATTCGATCAGGACGAACAGCATCACTGCACCGAAGAGGTGCAGGTAGGTGTTCATGATGAATCTGGAGCGCGCGCCAGCGGCGTAGCGTGGTTGGGCTTGTGCGAGTTCAGGCTGCATTCGAAACGTTCCTCCCCCCTCACATACGAGGTCCGAAGAACGCTAGCACAGCTCGCTACTCCGGTCGCGGTGGCTGCAGGGGGGGCAGATCGACGCACCCGAACACCACTCCGATCTTGTCATAGGCGCCGGCCTGGGCCCGGTCGCAGAGGAGCCCCTGGAGGATGATCTCGTCCCCTGCGGGCGTAATCGTCCAGCCGCCGCCCTCGCCCAGGTCGCGGGCCACGGCCTGCTCCTGTCCGGCTTCGACGACGGTCAGCACCACGTCGTCCAGGTTGGGGGGCGCGTTCGGCAGCCCGATGTTGCAACTGTCGAAGTTGGTGGTGACGCTCTCGCCCACGATCTCGGCGAGCTTGTCCTGCAGCGCCAGCGGATCGTCGGGCGTGATGTGCGTACCCGTGCCGCCCGCTGCCGCCAGCGCGTCCAGGCGGGTGCGTGCGCCCTCGCTGCCCGGCAAGCCCACGACGTGGGTCTTGACGCCGAGCGTGAGCCAGGTGGCCGCGAACTGATTGACCTGGGCGTCGTCCGTGCCGCAGTTGGGGTCGCCGTCGGTCAGCACGACGACGTTGGTGATGCCGTCGAGGCTGCTGGCCGCCAGCGCCTGGTCGGCCGCGAGCATGCCGCCGCCCAGGGGCGTGAACCCGAAGGGGCCCTGCAGGTTGAAGAACTCGAGCCAGGCGGTCAGGAAGGTTCCGCCGCCCTGGAAGCCGATCTGCTGGCCGCTGTCGATCGTGGCGACGTCGCACAGCCCGGGGCCCTGGGGATAGAAGACCGCGCCCACCGTGACCTGCTCCTTCAGCGGCCCCAGGGCCTGCTGCAGGGCGCCGCTCGCCGCCAGCCACTTCTGGGTGCTGCCCCATGCGTCGTTCATGCTCAGCGACTTGTCGAAGACCACCAGCAGGTTGCCGGGCACCACCTCCATGCGGATCTCGGGCTCGACCTCGACGCCGCCGCAGTCGCCCTCCTCGTCGGGGGCGAGCCCGTCACCGGGCGGTTGCAGCGGCTCGGTCGACATGCCGGGCGCCGGTGCGGTGGCCATCGTGTTGCCGAAGCCGTCGTCCATCGCCGGTGCGGCCGTCTCCACCATGCCGGTGGCGGTGGCCCCGGCGGCTCCGTCCGCGGGCTGAGAGCCCGGCAGGTCGCTCCTCAACGAGGAGGCGTCGGCCGCGCACGCGGCCAGTCCCAACACTCCGATCGACACCCATCCCCGCATCCCCAAATTAGGACACCAAATTGGGGGTATGTGCAACCGGATCGCGGGGCAGATTTCGGGGCTTGTCTGCCCGTGGGTGTGGGTGAGTGTGGGTGGAGGTTTCGATCGCGGTCTCGGGGGTGGTGCTGGATGTGGAGTCGGTCGTGCCGTGCGTTGCCTCAGAGATGGCTGTGCGGCTGTCGGGGTGGGGAAGCCCGGACCGGGGTCGGCCCGCGTGCAAATGCGGC
>JAPPOT010000876.1 GCA_028817855.1 Myxococcales bacterium | reverse complement strand
GGGCAGGGGCAGGGGCAAGTTGAGAGTAAGGGCCCCCGGATGACCTTTGCAGGCGGCAGGGGGTGAGGCACCGTGGCGCCCATGGGCGACGCCATTCCCCCCGTATTCCGCCGTGACGGCGAGCTCTTCATACCCACCGATGCCGCACCTGGACCGTGGAGCCCGAACGCGCTCCACGGCGGCCCGGTCTGCGGGCTGCTGTGCCGCAGCCTGGAGCACGCGGTCGACGACAACGAGCTGCTGCCCGCACGCCTCACCGTCGACCTCTTCCGCGCGGTGCCCAAGGCGCCCCTGTCGGTGCAGACGCGCACGGTGCGTGATGGCCGCCGCATCAAGGCCGTGGACGCATCGATTCTCCACGAGGACACCGAGGTCGCGCGCGCCAGCGGTCTATTCCTGCTCCGGACGGAAGGCGAGCTCAACGATCCCTACGCCGCGGAGCCCATGCGCGGGCCCGACGGGATCGAGAGCGGGGGCCTGATGGGCGGCCGTCGACCACCCGGCGCGCGCCGCGGCTTTCACACCACCATCGAGGCGCGCTGGGTGACGACGCGCGGAGCCGGACCGCAGGCAGCCTGGTTCCGCCTGCCCACCGAGCTGGTCGAAGGCGAAGAGACCAGCCCCTTTGCGCGCGCTGCGGCGATCGGCGACTTCGGCAACGCGGTGGCCTCCATGTCGCTGCGCAGGCCGGGCGGCGTGCGTGGGCCGACCTTCATCAACACCGACACCACGCTCTACTTCTCGCGAAGACCCGTGGGGGAGTGGGTCGGCATGGCCGCGGACTATGGCGTGGAGCGCGACGGAATCGGGCTGATCGAGATCGCCCACTTCGACGCCGAGGGCCGCTACGGCCGCGCCGTGCAGGCGCGTCTGGCGAATCGCCGCGGGTGATCGGGCCAGATGTAGGGCAGGGTCCTCCGTGAGTCCCTTGCGCCCCTACGCTCCTCGGTGCAAAATTCTAGAACGCGCCACGTGGCGAGGGTCGGCCAGACGGCTCCCACCGAGCGCATGACCGGCCTGCCTCGCGCGATGCCCCCAAGCGGGCAGGCCGAGCACAAATGAGGTTTGCGATCGACGTCCAGCTCGAAGACGTGAACGCCCGCGGCACGGCGCTCTCCGGCATCGTCTCCGCGCTCACCCCGACCTATCAGAAGGCACCCGACAAATTGCCGCGGGCGCTGTGGCGGTACTTCCAGGACCCGATCGCACCCGACCGCTGGTACAGCCTCGCCGACTACGTGTCGCTGATGAAGATCCTCGCGGCCGGGATCGATCCCGCCAAGGCCAAGGGCGACGTCTATCGCGCCTTCGGCGTCATCGGCGCCCAGCGTGACCTGCGCGGCGTGCAGGACAACGTGCCCGAGGAGCAACGGCCCGAGCACGTCGGGCTCTACCGCGACCAGCTCGACAGCAAGCTCGGGCTGTCGGCGCGCGTGCGCCGCGGCCTCAACCTGCGCGAGCGTTACTACTCGCGCGGCTACTACAGGGTGAAGCGCACCGCGGAACGCGCGTTGACCGCGACGCTCCACGAGTTCCCAGCCTCCGCGGAGCTGTGCTCGGTGAGCACCGGCTATCTGGTCGAGGTCTTCCGCTCGCCGGAGCTGGGCGCCTGGACCGAGCGCGTGAGCTGTCGTGGCTTGGGCGATGCGGATTGCCGCTGGGAGCTGCGCTTCGGTGACGAGGTCGACGTCAGCTCGCTCGCGGACTTCGGCTGAGCCGTCGTGGCGCCACCCGTGCGTATGCTGAAGAGATCGGTGTTCTCGTAGAAGCACGGCGACGCGCGGGAGCACGACCTGCGCCCACCTCGGTGTTGGCGTTTGGCAAGTTCCAATGGCAGCCTCGGCCCATGCGAGTCATGGTCGACTTCTGTGTGGTACCGCTCGGTGTGGGCGTCTCCGCCTCCGAGCACGTGGCGGCCTGCCAGCGCGTGCTCTCGGCGACACGATGAACGCGACCACGAGCCACGACACCGTGGAGATGCTCTCGCAGGCCGACGGCACTGCGATCAAGGTACACCGCTGGCTCGTGCCGGCGCCGCGCGGCGGCGTCGTGATCTCCCACGGCGCGGCCGAGCACGCCCTTCGCTACGCCCGCTTCGCGCGGGTGCTGGGCGCTGCTGGCCTGTCGGTCTGGGCAGCCGACCACCGCGGACACGGCCAGAGCGCAGGCCCAGGCGGGCTCGGCGACTTCGGCGAGGCGGGCTGGGCCGGCCTGCTCTCCGACCTGCGTCAGGTCCTCTCGCTCGCCGGCGAGGCGCTCGGTGGGGCCCCACTCGCCCTCTTCGGACACTCGATGGGCTCTTTCGCGGCCCAGCAGCTGCTACCCCAGGCGCCCGAGTCGATCGGGGCGGTGGTGCTCTCCGGCTCCACCGCAATCGTCGTGCAGCCGCGCGGCGAGCGCGTCTCCGCTCCGGGCTTCAACGCCGCCTTCGAGCCCGCACGCACGCCCTACGACTGGCTCAGCCGCGACCCCGCCGAGGTCGGCGCCTACCTCGCGGAT
>JAPPOT010000861.1 GCA_028817855.1 Myxococcales bacterium | reverse complement strand
CAGCAGGGCCGCCACCAGCACGAAGAGCCATCCCAGTCCGGTCCTGGTCATCCGCATCTCCCGTGTGTCCGAAGGTACCGGAAGGTCAGCACTTTCGGCCATCGTTCCGGTCGAGGCTCCCCCAGGGCGTCCCGCCTCAGCAAGTACCCGAAATTGGGGGGCGCATGGGCCGGTGCCCTCCGGTCGGGCCGGGCCCCGCCCGATCCGGCTTGAATTCCCTTCAGCGCCGCTGCTAATCGAGGAGATCACTGCGTTGTCCGGTGTGGCGCAGGCGTCTGGAGGAAGCCAAATGAAGGCCGTAGTCGCCCATGAGCTGAACAAGATTTCCGTCGAGGACGTGACCCTCGACGGCCCCAAGGCCCAGGAGGTCCGCATCAAGATGGCGGCGGTGGGTGTCTGCCACTCGGACCTCTCGGTCATCAACGGCACCATCCCCCAGCCCTTCCCCATCGTGCTCGGCCACGAGGGCGCGGGCGTGGTCGAAGAGGTGGGGGAGGGCGTCACCCACGTGGCGCCCGGTGACCATGTCATCATGTCCTTCGTGCCCAACTGCGGGCGTTGTTTCCACTGCGTGCGCGGGGAGGCCTTCCTCTGCGCGGTTCCGCGTGGCGGCAAGATGCTCGACGGCACGGCGCGCTTGAAGCTCGGCGACACCGAGCTGGCCGCGATGTGCTCCCTCGGCAACATGGCCGAGGACGTGGTCTGCCCGTCGATCAACGTGGTCAAGATCTCCAAGAAGGTGCCGCTGCGGGCGGCCGCCCTCGTGGGCTGCGGCGTCACCACCGGCGTGGGCGCCGCGCTCAACACGGCCAAGGTGGAGCCCGGTTCCACGGTGGCGGTCTTCGGCTGTGGCGGCGTCGGCATCGCCACCATCCAGGGCGCGCGCATCGCCGGCGCCGCGCGCATCTTCGCGATCGACCTCTCGGACGAGAAGCTCGAGCTGGCCAAGCAGTTCGGCGCCACCGACCTGCTCAAGGCGGACGAGGCCCAGGCCACGATCATGGAGGCCACGCGGCGCGGCGTGGACTACGCCTTCGAGGCGATCGGCAACGCCGGCGTCGTCGAGGCCGCGATGAACGTGACGCGCCGCGGAGGTACGACCGTCGCGGTCGGGGTCGGCAAGTTCACCGACAACGTGAAGGTCAACGCGCTGGCGTTCCCCCTCTCGGGCAAGACCCTGTGCGGCTGCATGTTCGGGAGCGCCAACCCGGCCCACGACTTTCCACGCCTGCTGGAGCTGTACCGCGGCGGCAAGCTGGATCTCGAGGGGATGGTCACCAAGACCTACACGATTGACGAGGCCCAGGCCGCGTTCGACGACCTCGAGAAGGGCGTCAACGCGCGCGGCGTGATCTCCTTTGAGTAGGGAGTAGACTGCGCCGCGTGAGTGGCCGCCCCACCTGCTACCGCTGCTTCCGCCCCGCGATGCGCTGCATCTGCGCGCAGTGCGCGCCGGTGGACAACCGCACCTTCGTGCACGTGCTGCAGCACCCGCGCGAGCGCTTCCACCCGTTCGGCACGGCGCGCATCGTGGAGCTCACCCTGAGCCGTGTGGCCGTCCACGTCGCGTTCGGCCGCACCCAGCAGGACGTCCACCATCCCATCGCGCTGCCCGACGACGCCGTGCTCCTGTACCCGCGTCCGGATGCGGTGGACCTGCACGCGCTGCCTCCACAGGACCGACCGCGCAACCTGGTCGTGCTGGACGGGACCTGGCGCCAGGCACGCCAGCTCTACCGTGACAACCCCTGGCTGGCGCGCCTGCCCTGCGTGCGCATCGACCCGGCGGAGCCGAGCCGCTACCGCATCCGCAAGGAGCCGGCGCCCCACTGCCTGTCGACCGTCGAGTCCACCGCCCTGGCCCTGCAGGCCCTGGAACCGGAGACGGAGGGGCTGCAGCGGCTGTCACGGGCCTTCGAGGCCATGATCGACCAGCAGATCGCCCACGACTGGGACGACAGCGCCCCGATCCGCCGCAAGATCAAGCGCCCGCGCGAGAGCCGGGCGGTGCCCGAGGCCCTGCGCGGCGATCCCGCGCGCCTGCTGGTCGTCTATGGTGAATCGTCCCAGATCTCCACCCGCCAGGACCCGCGCGTGCCCGAGCTGCTGCAGTGGACCGCGCTGCGGCCGGCCACCGGTGCCTGCTTCGAGCGCTTCGTGGCACCCGCCCGCGGCCGCCCCGACGAGGCCTTCCTGGCGCGCATGGGCCTTGGCGAGGGGGACCTGGAGGGCGGCCTGTCGCCGGCCGAGCTGCGCGAGGTCTGGAGCGAGTTCGCGCGCCCCGACGACGTCGCGCTCAGCTGGAACGCCAGCTCCCTGGCCCTGCTCGCCAGCGTGGGCATCGACGCCCACGAGCCGATCCTGCTCAAGGCCGCCTACGCCAACGCCGCGCGCCGCAAACCCGGCATGCTGGAGGCCGTCATCAAGCACGAGGGCCTGCAGCCCCCCCCGGCCCCCCTGCCCGGCCGCGCCGCTGACCGCCTCGCCAACGCCACCGCCGTCGCGGAGTCG
>JAPPOT010000172.1 GCA_028817855.1 Myxococcales bacterium | reverse complement strand
GGGTGGGCACGTGCTGGAGCTGGCCGCGGGGACCGGGACGTGGACGGGCTTGTTGGCCGAGCTGTTCGAGCGCGTGACGGCGCTCGATGCGGCGGCCGAGACGTTGGCCATCAACCGCGCAAACGTGGCGGCGGAGAACGTGGACTACGTGCACGGGGATCTCTACGCCTACGAGCCCGCTGCGCCATTCGACTTCATCTTCTTCGGCTTCTGGATCTCCCACGTGCCGGCCGAGCGCTTCGAGCGCTTCTGGCAGCTGCTCGAGGGCTGGCTGAAGCCCGGTGGCAGGCTGTTCTTCATCGACGGCTACTACGTCGCGAACGCCGAGAGTCGGCGTGACGAGGTTCTGCTGCACGCCGAGGAAACGCAGGGCCGCGATCTGTCGGACGGTCGCGTCTACGAGATCGTCAAGCGCTACTACAACCCGCCGAAGCTCCAGGCTCAGCTGGGCCGGTTGGGCTGGGACGTCCATGTGACCCACACGCCGAGCTTCTTCCTCTACGGTCACGGCAGCCGCGCATAGCGCGGTTTCTGGCTGTTCCTCGAGCTGTCTACCGTGGTGGAGCTTGGCCAGGGCGAGTCCGCGAGGCCTGTGGTATGCCGGGCTGGCATTGAGCGATGACCGCCGGCTGCCCCTGGAGGGTGTGTGGAACTTCCGCGACATCGGCGGCTATGGTGCCGCCGATGGGCGCGAGGTCCGGCGCGGTGTCGTCTTCCGTTCCAGCCGGCTGAGCGAGATCACCGACGGCGATCGGGACCGGCTGGCGGCGCTCGGAATCTCCACCATCTGTGACCTGCGGCGGCAGGACGAGCGCACGCGCGCACCCAGTCGCCTCGACTTCGCCGATGACCCGCAGGTGGTGCATCTACCGCCGACCACGCCGGCGACGGCGGGTTTCCGCAGGTTGCTGGCCGCAGGCGAGAAGCGGGTGGGGCCCTATCGGGAGCTGATCGTCCAGTCCTACCGGGAGCTGGCGCGCGACAATCACACGGTCTGGAGCGCCGTGGTGCGCGCAATCCTCGAAGCACCAGGCGCAACCGTGCTGCACTGCAATGCGGGCCAGGACCGGACCGGGATCGCGGTCGCGGTGGTCCTCTTGGCCCTGGGCGTGGCGCGCGAGGAGGTGGTTGCCGACTACTGCCTCACCGCGGGCTACGGGCCGCCTCCCGACGCCGAGCGCATGTACGAGCGGATGCGCGCAGCCGGGCTCGACCCGCCCGAGCCCGCGGCCCTGATCGAGATTCTCGCACCCACGGCGGACCTGATCGGCACCTTCCTCGAGACGGTCGAGCAGGACCACAGCTCGCTCGAGACATACCTGACCCGCGCGCTGGGAGTGAGCGACGGCGAGCTCACCGCGCTGCGCGCGCGATTGCTGGGTTAACACGCCGTGTGGCCCGTCGCGTCGGGGAGCGCTACAACTGGGAGCATGCGCTGGGGCGTGCTTCTCTCGATCATCGGCCTGCTGGCTTGCAGTGACTCGGTTCCGCCGATCGCCGGGGGTGCCACCGGCTCTGGCATGGCGGTGCCTGACTTCGGGGACGCGTCGGTGTGCCCGAGCCACACGCGCACGGCGGAGGATGCGGTCCAGGCGACGATCGATGGGCTCGACATGGGCTGCGCGAGCGACGCGGACTGCACGCGGGTCTCCGTCGACACCGACTGCAGCGCATCCTGCGGGCGCGTCGTGGCGGTGTCCGAGCAACAGACCCTGCAGTCGACCGTGCAGGCCCAGAACGAGGGTGCGTGCGTCGGTTTCGTGGAGGCCGACTGTCCGCTCTCCATCCCGCCCTGTCCGCCGCCGCTCGAGGTCGCCTGTGTGGCAGGCACCTGCTCGGAGGTCTTCAGGTCGCAGTCGACCCCTGTCGTGCCGACGCCCGGACCCATCGACGCCGGCAAGCCGGATGATGAGGAGGACGGAGGTGTCACCGACGGAGGCCCCGATGGGGGCATGGTCTTCGGCGGCTGCATCGACGACACGCTCACCTTCTTCTTCGACGGCGGCTTCGTCGCCTTCCGCGACGAGCACGTGCTGGCGCCGTGCGCGGAGTTCTCGATCACGCGCACGAGCTTCGGCGATCCAGGCTCGGATGGGAGCTGCAGCAACCAGGTCGCGGGCGACGGGCCGATCACGGTCGCCGACGTGCAGCAGGCCCTGGCCCATCCGGACGTCCAGATGGCCTTCGGCACCAGGGTGCTATTCGGTGCGGACACGCGCCCGGCCGATGGCCAGATCTTCCGCATCGAGCTCGGAAGCGACGTGATCGAGGTGGGCTCGCAGTGCATGGGTGTGGGGGGGTGCCTTCCGATTCCCACGGGCGTGCAGCTGCTGCAGGGGATGCTCCAGAACCTGATCGCGCAGCAGCGAGCCCTGCCCGACTGCGATGGTCTCTAGTGTCCTGAGTGCGCTTGGAGCCTTGCGAGAACCCGAAGCTCGCTTCGAACATAGTTCACGAACTACGGACTCAAGACACTAGGAGTCCATCCCCGAGCCCTGCCCAACACCTCGGTGTAGCTCTGCAGGCCGTAGGGCACGGCCATGGGTGGAATCGTACATGTCCTGGCTTGAGGTGTCAGTCGGCTCAGCAGCCGGCGTCGTCGTCCATGCCGCCGTCGTCGTCGCCGGCGCCGGCGTCCAGGGCTGGACCGCCGTCGCTGTCGTTGTCGCCATCGCCGCCGTCGCCGTCGCCGTCGCCGCCGTCGTCGCCATCGCCGCTGTCGCCATCGCCGCCGTCACCATCGCCGCTGTCGCCATCGCCATCACCGTCGCCGACACTGCCGGCATCCTGGTCGCGGTTGTGGTCCGAGGGGTTGCCGGACTCGGTGCCGGTGCAGGCGCCGAGCCCGCAGCACAGGGTGAAGAGCAGGAGCAGCAGGAAAGCAAAGCGAGTCATGATTTCGGGTCCGGTTCGTCGAGGGTGCTGAGCGGGAAGAGCTGGAAGTTCACCTGCACGACCTGCCTGGGCTCGGCCTCCAGATCCTCGATCTCGAGCAGCTCCTTTCGGAAGCGCTGGATCGCGCGCTTGATGCGCTCGAGACCATCCTCACCCAGGCAGAGGGTCAGGGAGGAGATGTCACGTTCCCCCGCGGCCACGCGATCGATGGAGCCCTTGGCGTGCTCCATCATCGTGCGATGGAAGTTCGCCAGGTGCAATGAGCGCACCTCCGGCCCGGTCGAGACCGTGGGCTCGGCCTGCTCCAGGTGCCCGTCGTCACCGCGCTCGAGCAGGCCCAGCTCCAGCAGCGTATCGAGCGCGGTCTTGGCATCCTTCGGCGAGATGGGCGGCAACAGGCGCCGCGCGATCCAGCGCGGATCGTCGGTGAATCCGTCCGCTGCGCTCAGCTCGCGGATCGCGGGCAGGTACCAGCGCGAGTGGTACATGTCCTGGGCGCCGTCCAGCTTGTGGGCCTCGCGGAAGCGCCGATGCCGACGCAAGCGGCTGTAGCAGCGGTTGCGCTCCTCGACCGTGCGCGCCTGGTTGAAGGCCACCAGCAGCACGAAGTAGCGCTCGGCCTCGTCTGCCAGGCCGCAGGCCTTCGCGAAGCGCGGCGCCATCTCCTCGCTCAGGTTGCGCTCGCCGTCCATCACCAGCTTCAGGTAGTTGGGGGACTTGAGCCCGGCGCGGCGCGAGAAGGCGCGGAAGGAGAAGGCGCGCCGGCCCTTTTGGTAGTCGTAGTAGGCGCGCAGGTAGGCCCGATAGTCGAGGAAGGTGAAGACGTCGGGGGACTCGGGCGCGGCCATCCTCTGTATTCTGACTCCTCATCCGGGTTCTTCAAGGAAACCCGTGATTCTCGCCGCATGTATCCTCGACCCGTATACGAAAATTAAGTCACCGCTGCGGAAATGGCGGGCACGTCATCGGTGATCAGGCCGTCGACACCGAGGCTCGCGAGACGGCGTGCCTCCTCGGGATCATTGACGGTCCAGGCGTTGATGACGCCGCCGCCCTCGCGGAATGCCTCGATCGATGCCCGGTCGATCAGCGTGTGCTTGGGATGGACCCCGATCGCGTCGGGCAGATCCTGGAGCACCGGCAGCTCGGGTGGCTTGCCGAACAGCCACAGCACCGGCATGTCCTCGAGCACGGCTGACAGGGAGCGGCAGATCGTGCGGCTGAAGCTGCTCAGGAAGATCCGTCCGCGCTGGCCGTGGCCGAGCCGGCCCAGCGTCGCGACCAGGGCATCGACCAGCGCCGCCGGATCGGGCACGTTCGACTTGGCCTCCACATTGATGCGCGCGCCCTCGCGCGCGAGCACACGCTCCAGGGTCTGGTCGAGGGTCGGCACCTGCGCGGCCGCGAGCTCCTCTGCCGTCGCCTCGGCGGCGACGAGCGTCGCGTGGGCCGGTGCGACCCGCGCCAGGTCCGGGTCGTGAAGCACGACCACCTCGCCGCTGGCACACAGCCTGACATCCAGCTCCACGCCGTCGGCACCCTGGTCGAGCGCGAGCTCGAACGCAGGCAGGGTGTTCTCCATGATTCCGTCGTGGCCGCGCACGCCGCGGTGTCCGTAGATCCGGGGGCGCTCGCCGGGCCCGCGCCAGAGCCCCTCGCCGCTGCTCAACTCACCACCTTCAGTCCAGCCCCTTCCAGCGTCTTGCGCAGGGACGACTCGGGATCGGAGAGGATGCGCGCGGTGGACGTGTAGCCCTCCTGCAGGATCGCGCGGCGCGCGGCGAAGTTCATCGGCGAGTACATGAAGAGCGTGGCGTCGCTCTGCTTCGGTTCGAGCACGGCCACGCGCGTGTCCGGGTGCTCGATGCGGAAGCGATCGAGGCCGAGCGAGAAGCGCGCCTCCATGCGCATGCGCATCGCCTGGTTGTAGACCCAGATCGCGCCCTTGTCGCGCACGCGGCTCTTCTTGCCGTGCCCGGTCGGCACGTCGCGTCCCTCGGCGCCCGCGTGCACCGGCACCATCGGGTTGATCACGAGGATCAGCCGGCAGCCCTCCTCCTCGGCCACGTCCACGTGGGCCGCGTCGCCCATGCCGCCATCGACGTAGTCGCGCCCACCGATCTCGACCGGCGCGTATAGGATCGGGATCGCGCAGGCCGCCGCCACCGCGCGCGCCACCGGGACGTTCGACAGCTCGCCCTTGCCGAAGACCGTGCGCCGGCCGGCGTCCAGATCATTGGCGATCACGAAGAGTGGCTTCTGCAGGTCCTCGAAGCGCTGGGCGATGCCGCGCCGCGCCATGAAGTCCTGCAGGAAGCGCTCGTAGGGGTCGAGGCTGAACAGGCCCGCCGGCAGCGAGTCGACGAAGCGCTCGAGCTCGTCCCACACCTTCACGTCGAGTGGGCTGGTGGCCGCCGAGGAGACCACTCGGCGCGCCGCCGAGATGGCGGAGCCGAAGACGCGCAGCAGCTCGCCCATGTCGATGCGCAGCAGCTGGTTGCGCGTCAGCGGGAAGAAGTCGTCGGCCGGGTCGAGCAGGGCGCGGTACATGCGCTGGACCGAGAGGCCCCCCGCCAGGGCCATCGCCACTGTGGCGCCCGAGGCGGTGCCCACGAAGACGTCGAAATCGGTCGCCGACACGCCCTCGATGCGATCCTCGAGCGCCGCCAGGCAGCCGACCTGGTACATGGCCCCGGTCACGCCGCCGCCCGACAGGCACAGCCCCAGCCTGGGTTCGGAATCCGCCATCTGCCGAGCGGCATCCTACCGCACCGGCTGGCGGAAATCCCCAGCGAATCCGCCTGTGCACGGGCCGCCAGGTGGTGGCGCCCGGCCGCCGCCTGCTACTATGGTGCGCGCCGCCTCTCAGCGCCCTGTCGTCTGTGATGCTCCGGATTCTCACCGTCGCACTCGTGATATGCGCCGCCGCCTGTGCCGGCGCGCCCACCATGCCGAGCTCGATCGCACCGCGCCCGATGCCGGCCGTGGTCACCGATGCGACCTACGCCGAGATCCTCCGCAAGTACCACACGCTGCGTGTGGGCGATCCCCAGCGTGCGCCCCTGCGCGAGCGGCTGGTGCAGCACCGCGTGGGAAAGAATGGCGATCTGGTCGACGCCGGGGACTATCCCGCGCTGGTCGAGCACCTGCGCAGCATCACCGCGCTCTACACGCCGGCGGAGCTGGCCGAGGGTCCGCTGCCGGCGGGCCTCGAGCCGATCGCGCACAAGCTGATCGAGCTCGGCTCGCCGCGTGGCGACGAGGCGCGCGTGCTGTCCGGGCTCTACGTGCTGGCGCGCGTGCGCGCCGATCAGCCGGAGCACGGCAAGCTCTACCGCAAGATCAAGGAATGGGGATTCGACGCGCGCGCCTCGCTGAGCGCGCCGCTCGATCGCTTCGAGGGCCTGGTCGAGACATGGGAGGAGCACGCCGAGCTCACGCCGACGCCGGAGATCCTGGGCACGCTCGCACGCGTGTACGTCGATCGTCGCAATGCGATGATCGAGCTCTTCCAGTCGTCGGAGCAGCGCGTGCCGCTGACGGCGGCGGTCTTCCAGGGTGTGCAGCGCACGGCGATGGACGTCGCCGCGATCTACCTGCGCCACGGGGACGTGGCCTCGGCGCTGACCCACGTGCAAGCGATGGGGCCGGTGGGCGGCATGGAGGAGCGGCTGATCGACATCCTGCAGCTGGCCCGCGAGGACGGCGCGGATGGCGCGGGTGCGATGCTCGACCTGGCGCGCGGCTATCTGGAGCGCATGCGCCACGACGTGGCCCACGCGCTGTGCGTGCACGGGTTGCGACGTCGGCCCCAGGACGCGCGCTTCAGCACGTGCCTCGGTCGTGTCGCCGCCACGCGCAACGACTTCGCGGGCGCGATGGCATGGTACTCGGCGGCGGTACTGCTGGTGCCGGAGGACCGCGGCCTCTACGACGAGATCCTCGAGGTGCTCAACTCTCTGATGGAGCAGGGCCTGTTCGGCGCGGACACCGCCCAGACGCGGGAGATCGCGACGCGGGCGGGGGAGATCCTCGAGGAGCGGCTGGCGCGCTGGCCGGATACGCCGCCTCCGGTGAAGCCGGAGGAGCTCTATCTGGCGATTGCCATGGCGGAGATGAACGCCGGCAACGCGGAGGAAGCGGAGGCGCGGCTGCGCGAGAGCCTCGAGGCCGAGGAGACGGTGGGCGCGCTCATGCAGCTGGGGCTGCTGCTGGAGCGCATGAATCGCGGCGCCGAGGCGGCCGAGGTCTACCGGCGCGCGCTGCTGCTCGCCACCCAGCGGGCCGAGGGGCCGCCGCGGCGAGCCGAGATCCTCGAGCGCCTGGGCGACGCGCTGCGCATGCAGGGCAATGGCATGGAGGCCAATCGCATGTACGAGCAGGGCCTGGCCCTGTGGGATGCGAACCTGGCGCGCCTCAAGGGCCGGCGCATCGGCTTGGCGCACCTGCGCCGTGGCGTGCTGCTCGGCCGGTTGGAGCGGCGCGGCGACTCGATCACCGCCTTCGAGAAGGCGATGGACATGGCGCCGGGCCTGCGCGAGACCTACTCGACGATCCTGGCGTACCTGGTCGTCACCGAGCCCGACCACGGGTTCGCCTCGCGCGTCTTTCGCCACGCGCTCAACCAGCTCAGCCTGGAGCCGGAGTGGAAGGTCTACTTCGCACTCTGGTTGCGCACGATCGCCGCGCGCAAGGGCGAGCGAACCGAGGACGACGTGAACAACGTGCTCAAGGACCTGGCTGCGGGCAACGCCTGGTCGGCGAGGCTGGCGCAGTTCGCCTCGGGCCTGCTCACCTACGACGCCCTGCTCTCCCATGCGGGGGATCGGGGCGAGCGCACCGAGGCCCACTTCTATGAGGGCACGCGCCGTCTCGCCTCGGGTGATCGCGAGGGCGCGCGGGCGATGTTTCGCCTCGTGCTCGACACGCACATGGTGAACTTCTACGAGTTCTCCATGGCCCAGGAGCTCTTGACTTCCTCGTCGCGCCCGTAGGGCGCGAGCTCTTGTAGCCGGGTCTAGCGACCCGACCCAGGGAAGGGTCACGCGACCCTCTTGTAGTCGGGTCTGGGGACCCGACCCAGGGAAGGGTCACGCGACCCTTCCCGCCCGTCGGCAAAGCCGCCGGGTCCCCCCCATCCCGCGAGGTCGTCGTCGCTGCGCTCCTCCTCCGTGTGCGCGCTTGGAGTTGGGTGCGGCTTGTCCCTGCGTCGGGCCCGGGGGCCCGACCTACTTCGCCGAGGGATCCAGATCAGGTTCGTGCGGCCTCAGGTGAGCCTTCGTTGCTGACCTGAGGCACGCCGTCTCGTTCTCGTTCTCGTTCTCGTGCTCGTGGGGGGAGTTGGGCGCTCACGCCAAGCGCTCGGACAGCGCCCTGACCAGCTCCGCCATCGCGCGCTGGTCCTGCAGCGATGCCGTGACCCCCCGGGGCGCCCGCGGCCGCTCCGCGGAGCGCACGAAGAGCGCGACGCCGGCCAGCTCCACGGCCTTGCTGAACGCAGGCCGATCCGTCAGGTCGTCGCCGGCGTAGACCACGCCCCGTGCCCGGGTCTGACGCTTGATCCGCTCCAGTGCCTCACCCTTGTCGCCCGCCTCGAGCTCGGCTTCCAGCACTGCGCGGCCCGGGCGTGGGACCAGGCCTGCATCGCCCGCGGCCTCCGCCGCTGCCGCAAGTAGGGCCGCCGCGCGCGCCGCATCTCTGCGCTCGAGCTTGCGGACGTGCAGCGCGCGGCTCCTGGCTTTCTTCTCCAGCTCTGCGCCCGCGGGCAGCGCCTCGGCCTTGGCCCACGCCTCGAAGGCGGCCAGCCGCGCCCGCTCCTCCGGTGTGCAGCGCTTGCAGGTTGCGCGCTCGCCGGGCGCCAGGATGAGCCGCCCGTGCTCCACCGCGCGATAGGCCCCGGGGACGCGCACGAGCTTGGCGAGGGCGGCGGCGTCCCGTCCCGTGACCAGCGCCACTCGCAGCCCCCGCGTCCGCGCCAGCCTCTGCAACGCGCGCGCGGTCGTCGCCGGCACCCGTGCGGCGGCCGGATCATCCACGATCGGAGCCAGGGTTCCGTCGACGTCGAAGGCCAGCAACAGTGGCCGCGGCAGGGCAGCGATCTCTTCGACCAGCGACACTGGCACTAGAACCCCAGCGCGAAGATCCAGCGCGCGATCGTGAAGTAGACAATCAGCCCCAGCACGTCGACCAGGGACGCCACGAAGGGCGTCGACGAGACCGCCGGGTCCAGGCCAAGCCGCTGGATCATCAGCGGCATCAGCGAGCCCACCAGTGTGCCCAGCGTGACCACCGCCACCACGCTGCAGCCGACCGTCAGGCCCATCGCCAGCGGGTCGACACCGCTTATGCCCGTGCCGAGGAACGCCCGCGCGAACCCCACGAGCGCGAGCATTCCACCCAGCGCCAGCCCCATGCCGAGCTCGCGGTAGAAGACGCGCGACCAGTCGCCCGGCACCATCTCGCCCAGGGCCAGCGCCCGGATGATCAGCGACGAGGACTGGGAGCCCGAGTTGCCACCGGAAGAGATGATGAGGGGAATGAAGATCACGAGATCCATCGCCGCCGCCAGCTGCGCCTCGTAGGCCTCCATCACGCCCGCGGTCAGCAGCTCGCCGACGAAGAGCACCACCAGCCACGTCACGCGGCTGCGCACGAAGGCGAAGAAGCCGGTCTGGAAGTAGCTCTCCTCGATCGGCACCATCGCCGCCATCTTGTGGAGGTCCTCGGTGGCCTCCTCCTCCAACACGTCGATCACATCGTCGACGGTGACCACACCGAGCATGCGCCCCTGGGCGTCGACCACCGGGATCATCGACAGGTCATAGCGCGCCATCTCCTGGGCGACCTGCTCCTGGTCTTGGTCGGCCTCGACGCTCACCACGTTCTCGGTCATCACGTCGCTGACCTGCTGATCCGGCTCGCTCAGGATCAGGTCGCGCAACGACAGCACGCCGACCAGCTTGTCGTAGGTCACCACGAAGACGTAGTAGATCGACTCCACATCCTGGTCGCGCGCCAGCTGGCGCACGTGCTCGATCGCCCGGGCCACGCTCAGCGCCGGCTCGATCGTCAAGTACTCGGTGGTCATCAGACCGCCCGCCGACTCCTCGTCGTAGGCGGTGAGCGCGCGGACGTCCTCGGCGACCTCCGGCTCGTGCTGCTCGATCTTGTCGAGGATCTCCTCGCGCGCGTCGGCCGGCAGCTCCTGCACCAGGTCGGCGCGGTCGTCGGCCGCCATCTCGGTGACGAGCAGCGCCGACAGGCGTGTGTCCATGCCCTGCACCAGCTCGGCGGCGCGCTCCTCCGGTAGTCGCTCGAGCAGCTCCGCTGCCGTCTCGATCGGGAGCATGGCCAGCAGCTGGCGCACCTGCGGGTCCGCCAGCTCCCCCATCGTCTCGGCCAGATCCTCCGGATGCAGCTCGTCCAGGACCTCCTCGGTCAGCGCCTCGGGGGTGCTCTCGAGGACCCGCTTGAGGTCCGGACCGATGAGCTTGGACACGCGCATGGCGCCCGCATTGTGCAGCAGGCGCGTTCCGCCGGCAAAGTCGACATTGCGCCCGGTCACGCGCCTGTCACGCGCCCGGATGCAACGCTAAGCTGCGCGCATGAGCCGAGCGCACGAGATCGACACGATCGCCATCCACGCCGCCCAGGAGCCGGATCCCGCGACCGGCGCCATCATGCCGCCGATCCAGCTGTCCACCACCTTCGCGCAGGACACTCCAGGTCAGCACAAGGGTTACGAGTATGCGCGCACGGGCAATCCCACCCGGCAGACCCTAGAGCGCTGCGCCGCCGCCCTCGAAGGAGGGGCCCACGGCGTCGCGTTCGCGTCCGGCTGCGCGGCGACCACGACGGCGCTGCAGCTGCTTTCGCGCGGCGATCACGTGATCGCCTGCGACGACGTCTACGGGGGCACATTCCGCATCCTCGACAGGGTCTTCGTGCCATTAGGCATCGAGGTCAGCTGGGTGGACATGACCGACCCCGCCGCAGTGTCGGCAGCGCTCACGGAGCGCACGCGCATGATCTGGGTCGAGACTCCGACCAACCCGCTGCTGAAGATCGTCGACATCGCGGCCCTGGCGGCGCTCGCTGGTCCCGAGGTGCTCCTGGTCGTCGATAACACCTTCGCCACGCCCGTGCTGCAGCGCCCGCTCGAGCTCGGCGCGGATCTGGTCGTGCACTCGACGACCAAGTACCTCAACGGCCACGCCGATGTGGTCGGGGGCCTATGCCTCACCCGCGACGACGATCTCGCCGAGCGCTTGAGCTTTCTGCAGAACGCCGTCGGCGCCGTGCCCTCACCCTTCGACTGCTACATGGTCCTGCGTGGCCTCAAGACGCTGCCCCTGCGCATGCGTCGCCACTGCGAGCTGGCCGCGGAGCTGGCCGGCTGGCTCGAGCGGCACCCGGCGATCGAGCGCGTGCACTACCCGGGCTTGCCGTCCCACCCCCAGCATGCGCTCGCGTCGCGCCAGATGTCGCTGCCAGGCGGCATGATCTCGGCCGTGGTGCGCGGCGGGTTGCCGGCGGCCGCGCGCATGCTCGAGCGCGTCGAGCTCTTCGTCTGCGCCGAGAGCCTCGGGGGCGTGGAGTCGCTCATCGAGCACCCCGCCAGCATGACGCACGCGGCGGTCCCGCCACAGACTCGCGCCCAGCTCGGCATCTCCGATGGCCTGGTGCGGCTCTCGGTCGGGATCGAGGCCGCCGCTGACCTGCGGGCCGACCTGGATCGGGCCCTCAGCTAGCGCTGCCGTGGGTTGCGACGGCGGGGCCCCGACGGTAGAGTTCGAGCCCAAATTGGGAGCATTGAGCATGCACCGCTGGCTTTTCTTGAGTTTGATCGCCGCCCTGGTTGGGACGGTGGCGGGCTGCACGGAGGAAGATCCGGCGCCGCTCTTCATGGACATCCGCTACCAGGTGCGCTGCGTCGACTGCGAGCCCCGCGCCCCCGACGACCCCGTGCGCGACGTGGAGCTGCTCGACGGCGAGCAGGGCTACACCATCATGTGCCGTGCCAACACGCGTGACGGCGACCGCCTGCTCACGTTCTCGACCACCTTCATCAACCCGGACATGGAGAGCGAGAACTTCTCGATCAGTGTGCTGCAGGTGAATCTGGACGACGACGATCCCGGTAGCGACTGCAGCGTGCAGGTCAAGGAGGGCAGCAACACCTACGAGGGTGATTGCACCAGCGGCGACCCCACCGTCGAAGAGCCCTGCTCCGTCGACTTCAGCGTCGATGGCGACGTCGTGACCGGCGAGATCTTCTGCGCTGACGTTCCCAACCGCAACATGGCCATGACCAAGCGCCACCTCGTCGCCCCCGGCGAAGAGGAAGAGGGCGCACAGTTCGAGCTCCACGGCTGCACCGGCCTGTAATCGGCCGAGGTTCGCCCAGGAGCGGCTTACGTCCCAGAATGC
>JAPPOT010000835.1 GCA_028817855.1 Myxococcales bacterium | reverse complement strand
CGCGCGGCGTCGCCGATCGGATTCCGCAGGGGCGGGCGGCCGCGGCCGCCATGTCCAAGGCAGCCGAGGCCGCGTGATGCAGCGCGCGCGAAACAAGCCCCGGGTGCTGCTCGTCGACGACGAGCCGAACATCACGGACTCTCTCAGGCGCCACCTGCGCCGCGAGTACGCCGTGTTCACCGCGAGCAGCGGCAAGGCAGGCCTCGAGGTCATGGCCGAGCAGGACGACATCGCCGTGGTCGTTTCGGACATGCGCATGCCGGAGATGGACGGTGCTCGCTTTCTCTCCGAGGTGAGACAGCGCTACCCCGACACGGTCCGCATACTGCTGACCGGGTTCGCCGACCTGGAGTCGGCGATCGCGGCGGTCAACCACGGACAGCTCTTTCGCTTCCTCACCAAGCCCTGCCCGCAGCAGCAGTTTCTCGAGCTCATGGCCGCGGCCGCTCGCCAGTACGAGCTTCAGACCGCCGAGCGAGTACTGCTCGAGCAGACTCTCAAGGGTAGCATCAAGGCGCTGAGCGATGTGCTTGCGCTCGCCATTCCCGATGCCTTCGGGCGCGCGACGCGAGTGAAGGAAAGGGCGCTGCAGATCGGCGAGGCCCTCGGCATGGAAGACCTGTGGCAGCTCGAGGTCGCCGCGCTGCTCTCGCAGATCGGCGCCGTCGTACTACCTCCGGAGACAGCAGACCGCCTCTACAGCGGGCGTGCCCTGGGTGCGCCGGAGCAGGAGATGGTCGCACGGCTGCCCAAGGTCGGATCCGAGCTGTTGGCCAACATCCCGCGCATGACGGAGGTCGCGGAGGTGATCGCCCACCAGGACACGCGCCTCGATCGCGTCCAGCGTCCCGAGCGGGTACCGCTCGGAGCCCGTATCCTCAAGGTGGTGCTCGACTACGACACCCTCTCGCCGCAGGGAAAGGCACCGAGCGATGGGCTCGAGGTCATGCGGGCGCGGAAGAGCTGGTACGACGGCGACGTGTTGGGCGCGCTCGCCGAGCTCTGCGGTGGCGACGCGGGCCGGCCCATGCGCGAAGTGGAGCTCTACGAGATCGCCCCAGGAATGGTGCTGGCCGAGGACATTCGGGGACCGTCCGGCATGCTGTTGGTGGCACGGGGCTACGAGGTGACCTCCGGCCTGGTGGAACGCCTGAGAAACCTGGAGTCGTCTCTTCGCTCGAAGAAGTACGTGGTCTTCGACGCGGCACGAGACACGTGAGCCAGACTACGAGCGCGACGAGCGCGCCGCACGCCGGTTGTCGAGGCGGGGTGCAGCTCAGCCCGCAAAGAGGGCGATCGCGTACCTGCGCGCCAGAAGCATGCCCTCCCAGGTGCCGCGGATGTCACCGGCAGAGATGTCGGCGAAACCGGGAGCACCGTCGCGCATGAGGCGCTCCAGAAAGGCCTCGTCCAACTCCTCGTCGACCCACATCTGGCCTTCGATGGCGTCGGCGATGCGCACCAGGGCGACCAGCAACCCGATCTCCGTTCCGCGCTCGTAAGCCCGGCCGGGCTGATGGTGGTAGGCGACGACCTCGGGCACGGGCTCGGCGATGTGCCACAGGCGCAGGGCGTGCGCGCCGAGCAGGGCGTGGTCGTAGCCGAGCTGGGCGCGCTCCACCAGGTAGACCTGGTCGGCGCCGACGACCTCGCTCTCGTCGAGGCTAGCGTAGTCGAATTCCTCGCACTGTAGGCTCAAGAGCTTGCCCACGTCGTGGAGCAGGCCGCACAGAAACACCTGTGGGACGGCACCGTGCCGCCACATCGTCGCCAGCACGCGGACAATCGCAGCCACACCGGCGCAGTGCGCGAGCACGCGCTTGCCAATCGGCGGTACGTCGCCAAACATTCCGGCCGCGGCCACCGCTGCCACGATCTCCTCCACGGTGCGGGTTCCGAGCCGGACCAGCGCCTCATCCAAGGAGTCGCAGGGCCGCTGGGTGCAGAACATCGGGGAGTTGCACACGGCGATCACGCGCGTGGCGAGGGCGGCGTCGCGCTCCATCAGTTGCTGGACTTGTGCCATGCGGAACTCGCGGGTCTGCAGCAACCGCAGGAGCTCTCCCGCCACGACAGGAAAGGGCTTCAGCCCCGAGACCTTGGCGACCGCGGCCGCGAGGCTGTCTTGAGCCTTGCGCTGGGCCTCATCGCCATCGTCTTCTCCGAGCCACATCAGCTCCAGCAGGGAATCCTCGTGGTGGTTCGATATGTGCGCCATGGTCCCAGCTCCGCGTGGGGGTGTTCCCCAGGAAATACGGACGGAGAGGGTGTGACTTTAGGCATGGCGGCGGCTCGTCGGCTCAAGATCCGCCACCGATCAGCCGCTCTGCGTGACGTGACACCAGGCACGTCCCTTGCGCCTCGCATTTCCGACCACCCGGGCCTCGTCGGGGGTCGCTGGGAGATCCTCGAGCACTTGGCCGCGGGCGGGAGGGGGGACGGCTATCGGGCGCGCCACGACCGCAACGGCAAGCTGGCGGCGCGCAAGGTCAGGGAGCGGACCGACGCCGTAAGCTAGGCT
>JAPPOT010000740.1 GCA_028817855.1 Myxococcales bacterium | reverse complement strand
TCCGCCTTGGCGTCGCCCTTCGGCGCCTCGGAACGGCGCGGACGGCGGTCGAGCACTGCCAGCTCCTCGGGGACCGCGTGCTCGTACTTGTCGTACTTGCTCGAGATCGGCCGCAGCAGCTGCTGCGCCACGCCCCGCATCATCGCCTTCTGGTCTTCGTGCTGCTTGGAAAGCTCGAGATTGATCATGGTTTCGCTCTTCTCTCGTTTCTTCTGCCGGGCGATTCAGACGGCGACGCAGCCTTCGAGCAGGCCGACGGCGCGGATGTTGCGATACCAGAGCTCGACCATGTGCTCGCGGATGAAGCCGTGGCCACCGAGCAACTGGACGCCGTCGGTGCCGATCCTCATGCCCTTCTCGGCACACTGAACACGGGCGAGGTAGGCCTCGCGATGGAAGTCCAGGCCCTGCTCCGCACGCGCCGCGGCGCGATAGACCATCAACCGCATGGCATCGAGCTCGATGGCGATGTCCGCGATCATGAAAGCCACCGACTGGCGGCGCGTGATCGGCTCGCCGAAGGCGACGCGCTCGTTGCAGTACTCCTTGACGTAGTCGAGCACCGCCTGACCAACGCCGACCGAGAGCGCGGCGATGCCGACGCGCGAGAGGTCCACGAAGCGGCGCAGATCGAACGGGCGGTCGCCGCCCAGCCGTGCATCCGCGGGCACGCTCACGTCGTCGAGTGTCACCTTGCACATCGACAGGGGGCGCAGGCCCATGAAGCGCTCGGCCTCGACGGTGAGCCCCTCGGCGCTCTTGTCGACCACGAAGGCGGCTGGCTCCCGGCCCTCCTCGCTGGCGATCACGATCATCAGCTCAGCCTGGTCGGCCAGCGGCACCATGGTCTTGACGCCGCGCAGGGTGTAGCCGTCGCCGGCCTTCTGCGCCTTGGCGCGCGGCTTGAGCGGATCGAAGCGCACCCCCTTCTCCATCAGCGCGACGGTCGCCGGAACGAAGGCGTCCTCGGTGAAGCGCGGCAGCAGGGATTCCTTTTGCGCGTCGCTGCCCTGGTCGATCACCGTGTTGATGAAGGACAGGGAGCTCATGGCGCCGATCGCGAGGGCCATGTCCCCGTTGGCGAGGTCCTCGGCGATCAACATGTTGCTGACCGGCGAGCGCTCGGCACCGATGCCGCCGAGGTCTTCGGGAATCGGCACCATGTTGAAGCCCAGCTCGACGGCGCGCTCGTAGAAGCCCTCGGGCGCTTCGCCCGCCTCGTCGGCGGCGCGCGATCCCTCGCGCATCTCGGTGGTCGCGAACTTGCGCACGGTGTCGCGCATCAGCGACTGCTCGTCGGTGAGCGTCAGATCGAAGAGGGGGTGCTCAGTCATGGTTCTCCATCACTTGATCGACCGCACATGCCGGTCGGCCGCGTCGCATCCTGTGAGGCGCCTCGTATGCCCGCCTTTGGTCAGATCGGGCCGGGCCGGGCGTGGGCTGTGGTCTGGGTTCCTGGTGACAGCCCGTCGCGAAGGTGCGGGAGCATACCGGATTCACCATCCGGTGGCAGGGCGCGGGTCCAGAATTCTCGCCGTGGAGGCCAGGTCGCGCTCTGCGGAGCGCCCACAAGGCGCGGCGATCATGCGACTTTTGGATGAGCGCAACCGCGCGGCCCGGTGCTGGTTAGTACAATGGAGAGCGGCGAGACAGGGAATCGGCGTTCAGCTTTTGCATGATTTTCAAGAGGGACTGCGATGCACAAGGTGATGCTTTCGGTGGTGTTGGGCGCGATCGTCCTGAGCGGCGGATGCCGCTTCGATCCGCTGACCGGTGAAGAGGCCCGGGAGGCGCTCGAGGAGAGCTCGGTGGCCTCCCAGGCGGCGGCGCTCGTGGGCGCGAGCGTGGAGGTCAGCACCGACTTCACGATCGGCGATGCGGTTGAGCGCGCGGCGGAGCAGGTGCGCGGTTTCGTCCAGTCGCAACTGCCGTGCGCGGAGATCGAGCTGTCGCGCGCGACGCTCGCGATCGCCTACGGCGCTCGGCCCGGCAACTGCACCTTCAACGGGCACACCTTCGAGGGCACCCACACGATCACGGTCGAGCGCAACGAGGAGCGCGACGTGGTCGTGCAGCACCAGTGGGACGGCCTCAGCAACGGCGTGATCGAGGTCAGCGGCGACGCCACGGTGACGTGGAGCCTGGCGAGCCGTAGCCGGCACATCGAGCACGAGCTGACCTGGACGCGACTGTCCGACGGGCGCATGGGCGTGGGCGGCGGCGATCGCACCCAGACCGCGCTGGAAGGTGGTCTGCTGGAAGGTATCGAGGTGGACGGCACGCGCACCTGGGACGGGCAGAGCGGCCACTGGGAGCTGGACATCGACGAGGTCGAGCTGCGCTGGGATGACCCGGTGCCCTCCGACGGCGAGTGGACCCTGGAGACGCCCTTCGACAAGACGATCAGCCTGTCGTTCGAGCGCATCGACGAGGTCACGATCGGCGTGACCATCACCGGCGGCCAGCGCACGGTGGAGTTCCAGGTCGGCCGACTCGGCGCGGTCTCGCGCAGATAGCACGC
>JAPPOT010000411.1 GCA_028817855.1 Myxococcales bacterium | reverse complement strand
GAGGGTGACGACGCCGCGCCCATCGAGGGAGAGCAGGACGCCATGGGCGCGGCCGCCCGCGTCGTAGCCGAGCTGCAGGAGATCGCCGGCTCGGGCGGTGGCGCCGGGCAGCAGGGGATCGACCCGTGCGCCGCGCTTGCGGAAGGCGAAGAGGCGGGCGCCCCCCTTGATGCGGGTGGGCTCCAGGGCGGGACCCTGGGCGGAGTCGGCGGGCAGCGCGCGGTCTCCTCCGCTGCCGGGCAGCCACATGGGCGAGGTGACCGCGAGCATGACGACGCCGGCGAGGACCAGGCGCTGGAGCACGAGGTCGACGCGGTGCATGCGGGCGCTGCGCTCGCTGCTGCGGGCGCGCTCGGCGAGCTGCTGCAGGCGTGTGGGGCTCGGCAGGTTCTCGGGCGCGAAGCGCTCGGCTAGCGCCGCGTTGTCGGCGCGCAGCTGGGCGACGGCGGCGGCGACGGTCTCGGCCCCAAGCTCCTGCTCGAGGGCCTTGCGGCGCTCGCCGCGGAGCTCGTCGAGCGCGAGCTGCTCGAGCAGGAGGGCTGGCGGGTGCGTACGCTTCATGCCGCCTGCTCCTTCGTCGGGCCTTTGGCGCCGACCCGGGGAAGGGTCACGCGACCCTTCCCCCCGCGCGGCAAAGCCGCACGGGGCCCCCCATCCCGCGGGGTCGTCGCTTCGCTCCTCCTTACCAGTCGTGCCTGCGTGCACGGAATCTCCGTACTCATGCCGCCTGCTCCTTGGGCTGGAGGCGCTCGAGCTTGGTGCGCATCGAGCGCAGGCGCTTGCGGACGCCGGAGACGGACATGCCGGTGGCCTCGGCGACCTCGGCCAGGGTCATGCCGTCGTGCAGGTGGAGCACGGCGATGACGCGGCTCGAGACCGGCTCGGCGCCGAACAGGCGGGCGAGCAGCTCCCGCGCGCCGGTCGCACCCTCGGTGTCGTCCTGGGCGGCGATGTGGAGCAACAGGGCGTCGCCGGGGTGCTCGGGGTGGCGGCGCTCGGAGCGCATGCGGTTGAGGCAGACCTGGGTCGCCATGCGGTAGAGCAGGCTGGACAGGCCGGTGGGCGCCAGATCCTGGCTGCGACTCAGCAGGCGAACGAATACATCGTGCATCGCGTCCTCGGCTTTCTGCTCCTCGCGCAGCAGCACCCGACACCGACGAAGCACCATCGGCCCATAGCGCTGGTAGCTGTGGTGAACGTCGATCGCCATGCGTTGCGCGGGGGTCGCGGATGCAACCCCGCCGCGCCGCGGAAGTGTTACCTAGGTGGGCGAGAAAGTGAGAGCGATCGTCCGAGCTTCGCCCGGGAGCGGCTTCGCCTGCGCTCTTGTCCGCTCGATCGCGGCCGAGGCCAGTACTCGGCTCGGCGTCCTCGGCGGTGCCCTCGACGGACCATTACATCCGTCTATTCGGATAAACGGATTTGCAGTAGATTCGGTCCCCGCGGGGACCGAATCTCCCGATGGAATGTGGCGCGAGCTCGGAGGTCGCTTGGTCGCGCTCTCGGCCGTGCGGACACCGGCCCGTCCCTCGGCGCAGTAGGTCGGGCCTCAGGCCCGACGCAGGGACATGTGGCGCCCAACACTCCAGCAGCACCCGGAGGAGGAGCGCAGCGACGACGACCCCGCGGGAAGGGGGGCCCCGAGTGGCTTTGCCACTCGGGGGGAAGGGTCGCGTGACCCTTCCCCGGGTCGGGTCGCAGACCCGACTACAAAGACCATTCGTGCTTTAGCTCTCGGTCTTGTAGCGCCGTCCACGCGCTGAGGATGTCCAGATCCTCGTAGATGACCTTGTAGACCGTGTCGATGATGGGGACGTCGATGCCGTGCTTGTGGGCGAGCTGGTAGGCGGACTCGGTGGTGGGCACGCCCTCGGCGACCTGCTCCATCTCCTGCTTGACCTGCTCCATCGTGTGGCCCTGGGCCAGGAGCTTGCCGACCTGACGGTTGCGGCTCATGTCGCCGGTGCAGGTCAGCACCAGATCGCCGACGCCGGCCAGACCGAGCATGGTCTCGGGGCGGCCACCGAGATTGACGGCGATGCGCGTGATCTCGGCAAGGCCCCGCGTGATCAAGGCCGCGCGCGTGTTGTGGCCCAGGCCCAGGGCGTCGCTGCCGCCGATCACGATCGCCAGGATGTTCTTGAGCGCGCCGCCCATCTCGACGCCGACCACGTCGTCGGTGGTGTAGACGCGGAAGTCGCGGGTGGCGACCGCGTGCTGCACCTGGCGCGCGACGTCCAGGTCGCGGGCGGCCGCCGTGACGTTGGTGGGGCGAGCCTCGATCACCTCGGCCGCGAAGGAGGGGCCGGAGAGGACCGCGATCCAGCGGTGGAAGGACTCGGGCAGCTCCTCACGCAGGACCTGGTCCATCGTGGCGAGGGTGCCGCGCTCGATGCCCTTGGAGCAGATCACGAGCGGCGCGTCCGCCGGCAGGTGCTCGCGCATCACGCGCAGCTGCTCGCGCATCACCTGGGCCGGGATCACGAACAGGACCATCTGGGCGCCGCAGAGGGCGTCGGCGAAGTCGCCGCTCGCACGCAAGTTGTCGGGCAGCTCCGCGTCGCGCATGAAGAGTGGGTTGCGGTGCTGCTCGTTGATGCCGGAGACGACCTCCGGCTCGAGCGCCCACATCGTCACGTGGTGGCCACCGCGGGCGAGCAGGTGCCCGAGGGCGGTGCCCCAGCTGCCGGCGCCGATCACGGTGACGCGCAGTGTCTCGTCTGCCATCGGCCGGAAGCTAGCCCGAATATTCCACCAATGTACACGCCCTCGCACAACCGCTCGACTCCGTAGCGCTTCCGCCTCGGTCTCGAATGCACACCGTTTCCGGGCGCGCGGTCGAGCGACTCCGATCAGGTCTCGGGAGGCCGACCCTTGCCGTCCTGCGGGACCTGCGGGAAGGCGGGCCGGGTGGCCTTGCCGGCGGCGCGGCGGATCAGATCGCGACCGAGGCTCTCGATGGCATCGCGGGCCGGCGCTGGCGCAGCGCCGGGCTCCGGCTGTTCGGTTGGCGCGTCCTTGGCACGTTGTGACACAGCAAATCCCCTCCCAGACCACCGACGGCTGGAGCGCTGCAGACACCGTGCCAGAACGCGCTCGCCCCACATGTCGTACCCATGATGGCCCGTGGCGCTGCCAGAAGCGGGATCCACGTCACCGGGCTGCGTTAGACTTGGCTCGATGGCCAACGAGGCACCTGCAGAGCAGGGCAGCCCTGCGGCGCCGCGCAGGCCGCAGCTGCTCGGGGGCAAGTACGAGCCGGTCGCGCCCTGCGGTCAGGGGGGAATGGCGAGCGTGTGGGCGGGCTACACCCACGGCGAGGCCGGCTTCCGGCGCAAGGTCGCGATCAAGCGGGTGCTCCAGCACTTGCACGAGGACGAGAAGTTCGAGCGCATGTTCGTCGAGGAAGCGCACATCGTCGCCGAGCTGAACCATCCCAACATCGTGCAGATCCACGACTTCGGTCGCGAGCGGGACGGCGGCTACTTCATCGTGATGGAGTGGGTCGAGGGATTGAACCTGGCGGACTACGTGCGGGCCTACTCGCGCGTCGGCGAGGCGCCGCCGTGGCCCCTCGCGAGCGCGATCGCGATCGAGGTGCTCCGCGCCCTGTCTGCCGCGCATCAGCGAATGGACGACGAGGGGCGCCCGGTGCCGGTCATCCACCGCGATGTCACTCCGGCGAACGTCATGATCGGCGTCAACGGCGCCGTGAAGCTCACCGACTTCGGGCTCTCGCGGGCGATCGATCGACCGCGCACCACCGACCCGGGCACGGTCAAGGGCAAGGTCGCCTACATGGCCCCGGAGCTGCTCGAGAACCAGAAGCCCGACCCGCGCTGCGACCTCTACAGCGTCGGGGTCACCCTGTGGGAAGCGATCGCCGCTCAGCGCCTCTTCGGAGGCAAGGGAACCGACATCGACATCGCCCTGCGCGTGCTCGAAGGGAAGATCCCGCCGCTGCACACCGTGGCCGAGGGAATCCCGGAGGAGCTTGAAGCGATCGTGAACCGGGCGCTGGCTCGCAATCCAAGGGAGCGCTTTCAGCGCGCGCAGGAGATGGTCGACGCGCTTGCGGCGCTGTTGCGTACGCGGCACGCACCGACGGATGGGCCGGCCCTGGCGCGCAGCGTGCGTGAGGCTCGGCGGTTGTTGCCGAGCGGGTAGCTCGCGCGCGCCTGGGGTGGGCTGCTACTGCGAGAGCCCGACCATCAGCTCCTTGGCCTCGGCCGCGTCCACCATCCGGCAGAAGCTGGCGAAGACCTTGTAGTCCTCGGGGGTGACGCGCATCAGCGGGAGGCGCACCTTGCGCTCGATGACGAGGGTCTCGCCCTCGTAGCGGCCCTCGAGGGTGAAGCTGGGGCGGTGCGGGCTCTGCTGCATCGCGGCGACCAGGCGGATCTCCTCGGGCACCGACGGGCGGGTGGCGCCGGGGGGGAACTCGAAACGCAAGATGACGTCCGTGTCGAGCGGGCTGCCGACGAGCTGCTGGGTCGTGCGGCTCGAGAGCTTGGCGTAGTTGTGGGCGAGCTTCTGCGCGAGCATCGCCGGCAGGGCCCAGCCACCGCTGACGCGTCGTCCGAGGACGTCCACGTCGAAGCTGTAGGCGAGCGTGACCGCCTGGGCCGACAGCTCGCGCCCGCGGATCTCGAGCGCAGCCAGGGTGGCCCCCGGCAGCAGGCGCGCCACGTACTCCTCCTCGAAGCGATGCTCGAGCTCGGCCGCCGGCACGCTCTCCAGGTTGGCGCGCCAGGCCACGGCGCCGCTGCCGCGTACCTCCTCGACCACGTCGACGCGCGCACCGCCGTCCTGACGCAGGGTCACGTCGAGCGTGAGCGTGCGGCGGTCCTGCCCGTCGCGGCTCGGCGCCACGGTCAGGCGCTCGCCATCGAGCAGCAGCGCCGGCTGCCCGCGCAGCAGGGCCGGCACGAAGCCGTAAGGGGCCCAGCGCTCGGCGGTGAAGATCCACTCCCGCGCGCCGCCCGACTCGAAGGTCAACAGCAGGTAGTCGTAAGTGTCGCCGTCGGCCATTTTCGACTCGGTGGTGTCGGCCGTCGCCGATCGCACCAGCGCCAGGTCCGTCTCGACCCCCGCGAGCTCGAGCAGGTAGCGCAGCACGCGCGTGCGGTTTCCCGCACGGGCCCGCAGCATCGTCGCGGCCTGGGAGAACATGTCGTTGTTGTTCTCCACGTTCTCGAGCACCCAGGCGTAGAGGCGCGTTGCCTTGTCCCGCGCGCTGCCCCTGGTGGCTCGCCCCTCCGCGAGGATCTCTTGGACGAGCGCGGCGATCTCCGGGTCCTGGACGTCGCGATCGACCAGCGCCTCGCGGATGCTCTCGACGAAGGCGTCCCAGCTGGCGCGCGCGCCCACGCGGATCGACGGCAGGTACTCGCGGGCAGTCACCGAGCCGGGCTCGGCCTCCAGCGCCTCGCTTTGCTCGACCTTGAAGCTCAGCACGCGCACGTCGCCATCGACGCGCTCCTCAACCGCGGGCGCGGGACCGCGGGGATCCACGTCGTAGGGCAGGTCCTTCGGCAGCACGACCACCATGTGGCTGTAGTCGAAGGGGACCTCGAAGCTGCGGAAGTAGAAGCGGGCACCGAGGTAGCCCTCCGGGAAGCCCTCGGAGGCCGGCTCGTGCACGATGTATTCGAGCTCGACGTAGTCGCCGCTGGCGACCGAGGGCAGCGAGATGGTGTCCTTGCCGGCGATGGCATCTGGCTCGAGCCGGCGGCCATCCGGCTTGATCGTGTGCAGCGTCAGGATGCGCGCGCCCTCCGGCACCCGCACCTCGGCCAGCTCGTCGATCGCCTCGTCGCTCTGGGCCTTCTGGATCGTGTGCACCACCTCGACCGAGGAGCCGTCCTCGAAGACGCGCACGGCCATGTAGTCGAAGACCAGCACCTGGGGCTCGTCGTAGCTGCGCCCGGAGGCCTCGAAGCGCTCGATCGCCGCGGCGCCGTCCATCCGGTAGGGCTCGAGCACGTGCTCACCGCCCAGCACCGGCGCGAGGCGGTGCAGCTCGCTGTGGGCCTCGTGCTCGCGGTCGAGCGCACGCTGCAGCGCCGACAGGGCGGCGGGCGCATCGCCGCCACCGAGCGCCAGGTCCACCTCCTCGATCAGCGCGCTCTGGGACTGGGGGTAGCGCGTGCGCAGCTCGGCGACCAGCTGCTGTACGCGCGCCGCGTCGCCGCGGTTCTTGGCCAGCTCCAGGCGCGCGAGCAGCCACGCGTAGCGATTCTGTGGCGGCTCGAGGGCCTGCAGCCGGTCCAGCTCGCGCAGGGCCGCGTCCCACTTGCGCTGCCGCAGCAGCATCGAGTAGCGCGCGTTGGACTGGGCCTCGCAGGCCATCAGGCGCTCCGTCACGACCTGGGCCTCGGCCTCGCGCTTGCGCAGGCGCAGGGCGTCGAGCTGCGCGTTCATCGGACCGCAGGCGTCGGGTACGCGGGCGGACACCCGCTCGACCACCGCGTCCGCCTCGGCGTTCCAGTCCTGGCTGCGCAGCAGGTCGACCAGCGTCAGCCCCACCGCCGGCACCGCGGGCCAGCGCCCCTCCGCCTCGCGCAGCGCGGCGATCGCCTCCTTGACGCGGCCGTTGTCGGCCGCCATCGTGGCCAGCTGCACGGCCGGGTTCCACAGGCCCGGATCGCGCTGCAGGGCGGCCATCAGCATCCGGCGCCCCTCGTCGGCGCGCAGATCGAGCGGGTAGAGCGGATCGGACATGAAGAGGCTGGCGCGCAGCAGCGACAGCAGCGGCGCGACCTGGGGCGCGCGCTCCACGCCCTCGAGTGTCTCGCGCGCGCCGAGGATGTCGCCGCGCAGCAGCGCGATCGAGCCACGCAGGTAGCGCGGGAAGCCGGCCTCGGTGGAGGCGTCGAAGGGCAGCCCGACCGCGCGCCGATCGACTGCGGTGGCCGGCGACAGCGCCACGCTCACCGTGGGATTGGGGTGGCGCGTGGTGAGCTTGATGCTCAGCAGGTGGGTGCCCGCGCTGAGCTTCACCGGCAGGAAGAGGACGCCCGGCTTCAGCTCCGTGCGCCGGTCGACCCGGTGCACGAGCTCGCCGTCGATGCGCAGCTCCGCGCTGTTGGGCGATTCGAAGCGCATCAGGTACTCGCCGTCCTCGCGGACCTGCAGCTGGCCCTGGACGTAGCTCGTGCCGCCGCGACCGACGGGCGAGCCTCCGAGGGTGACCGAGCACGCGCGCGCGCCGAGGTCGCGGGTGTCGCGCACGCCGCGCCCGGGGCCCAGGTCGTAGCGGGCAGCCAGGGACGCGGCCATGTCGACGCCGTGGTCGCGATCGAAGCCGAGCAGCTCGCGCGGGCCGAAGGGTCCGGCCACGCGCATCTGCTGCATGCAGCCGAGCTGCAAGGCGATGCCCTGGGCGGCTGCGCGATCCCCGCGCCGGTAGGCCAGGCGCATCGCCAGGGCGCCGGCGTCGTGGCGCGCCGGCAGCGGCAGGGCGTGCTCCGACAGCAGGCGCAGCAGCAGCGGCTCCACCTTGCCGACGTAGCCGGGCACGCCGCCATCGACGCCGGCCAGGGTGTTGACGGCCAGCTCCGCGACGAAGGGCGACAGGCGCGTGGTGCCCTCGGCCGCGAGCTCGAGTGCCTGCACGTAGGCGTCCGCGGCCTGGGCGGGGCGACCGTGGGTGTCGTGGTGCAGACCGGCCGCCAGCAGCAGCCGCAGGTCCGGCTTGCCCAGGGCCTGGGCGCGCTCGAGCTGGGCGTCGACGCGCTCGGGGTCGCCGTCGTAGGCGAACATCTCGGCGAGCAGCAGCTGGCGCTGGGCCACCACGTCGCCCGGCCGCGCCTCGGCGCGCTCGCGCAGGGCGGCCAGATCGCTGACGCCCGGGGCCGGCCGCATGTGGGCGCAGCCGGCGAGCAGCGCGATGCTCAGCGCCGCCAACATCAGGACGCGACCGCGCGAGTGTGGCATCAGGAATCTCATGGGCGGCTTCTTCGCCGGTCCTGCGGACCGACCCAGGGAAGGGTCACGCGACCCTTCCCCCCGCGCGGCAGAGGGCGGGTGGGTGACCAGCGACGCCCCCCTTCCCGCGAGGTCGTCGCTTCGCTCCTTCAGCGCTGTTCTCATGGGCGGTCCTCGTTCTTGCGAATGCCGATGCGCTGGCGTAGCAGCTGGTCGGCCTGCTCCACCCAGCGGCGGAAGGCCGGGTAGTCCTCCGGCGTGACCCGGTCGCGCGTGACCGAGAACTCGGTGCGGGCGCGCACGCTGTCGCCGTCGCGCTCGATGTCGAGCTTGAGCCGGCCGAAGGGCGAGGCCGCCTCGCCGCCGGTGGGCAGCTCGGCGGCGACCATCCCGTCCGGTAGATCGATGCGGCGGTCCTCCACGTAGGCCCGGTTGCCCTCCAGGTCGAGCGTGTGCTTGCGCGTGGGCAGGCGCGCCATGCTGCGCACCAGGTCGCGAAGCACGCTGGGCGGCAACCGCAGCTCGTCACCGTCCCAGTGCGCCAGCTGGGGCACCTCGACCTCGTAGCTGTAGCGCACAGGCGACTCCAGATCGGTGAGGCTGCCGAAGCGCTGCTTCTCCAGCGACAGGCCGGGATAGATGCTTCCGAGGGCGCGCTCGAAGCGATCGCCGCGCGTACCCGGCGCCTGGTAGTAGCTGCGGTAGCCGGCCGCCTCCGCGCCCTTGACCACCTCCTCACCCGTGACCTTGGCCGAGCCGTCCGCGGCGAGCGCCACCGAGAGCGTGCGGCTGCGCTGGTTGTCCTCCGCGCTGCTCACCGGCGTGCTTCGCAGCTCGGCCGTGTTGGGCCCGACCAGCAACACGGTCACCCCCTGGTCCTGCACCGGCAGCTCGCCGGTGCCGCTGTGCTCCGCGGTGCCGTCGAGGTAGAGGTCCAGCTCGGGCACGTAGGCGATGGCGTGGTCGAAGACCGCCAGCGAGGCGGGCAGGTCGGTGATCTTGCCGTTGCGGCGGGTGCGCACCAGCACGATGCGCGCGTCGATGCCCGCCTCGCGGAACATCGTGTACATCAGCGAGGCCTTGTCCTTGCAGTCGCCGAAGCCGCGCTGGACGACCAGCGGCACGCGGTAGGGCAAGAAGCCGTGGATGCCGAACTCGAGGCCCACGTAGCGCGTGTTCTGCACCACCCAGTTGTGGATGCGCGCCACCTTCTCGCGAGTGCCCGTCGCGCCATCGAGCAGCTCGGCGACCTTGGCCTTGAGCGAGGCATCCGCGTAGAGCTGGTCCTTGATCAGCCCCCAGTACCAGCGGCCCACGTCCTCCCAGGTCTTGTAGGTGGAGATGTGCAGGTACGGGCTGGTCTCGGTGATGCCGGGCATCCCCGCCTCCGCCACCACCGCCGGGATGTCTTGTGCGACGTAGTGATCGATGCGGCGCTCGCCATCGATCTTGCGCTCGTGCTCGAGCCCCTCGAGCTTGGGCTGGTTGACGTAAAACTCTCGTGAGCTCGGCGTGATCAGCACGTACTCGGAGCGCACGATCGGCGTGAAGCCCTGCCAGGCGTGCAGGTCGCCGTAGTAGTCGGCGAAGAGGTTGCGGTGGGCCACGTCGTCGATGCGGTAGCGCAGCTCGAAGACGTCGCCGGGCTCGAGGTCGGGGAAGACCACCACGATCGCGCGCGTGTCGTAGTAGATGCGGTACCAGGGCTCGCCCAGCTGCTGCTCGTAGGTGCGCACCGACTCGAGCACGCGGCCGTTCTTGCGGTAGACGCGCGCCAGGCGCAAGTCGACGCGCTGGGTGTCGGGGTCGTACTGGATCGAATAGGTGCGGTGGCGGCGCGCGCCCTCGTCGTCGTGCACCTGGGTGGCGGTCTGGTGGAAGGCGCTGCCGAGGCCGTTGTCGAAGACGGTCTTGACGCTCAGGTCGGTGAGCACCGTGGACGGGTACTTGGCGCTGTCGCGCCGCAGCTTCAGGATCTCGTCCGAGGCCATGGCGTAGGCCTCGTCGTGGCGCGGGCGCGGCTTGATCTGCTCGAGCAGCTCGCGCGTGGCCGCGTCCTGGGGCTTGAGCGCGAGGGCCTCGAAGAAGGCCTCGGCCGCCAGCTCCTGCTGGCCGGCGCGCAGCAGCGCCTTGCCATAGGCCACGCGGATCGGCGCGCTCTCGGGCACGATCGCCATCGCGCGCCGGTAGGTGGCCAGGGTCAGGTCGTCGCGCCCGAGGGCGTCGTAGATGTCGGCCACGTAGGCGAGTGTGTCGATGCCGCCGGGCGAGACGTCGATCAACTGCGCGAGGTGCTCGAGCGCCTCGGCCGTGGCGCCGCGGTTGAGCGCGTCGGCGATCAACACGCGGCGCGAGCCGGCGGCGTCGTGGCGCAGCTCGATGATGCGCCGGTGCAACTCGAGCGAGCGGTCCACGTTGCCGACGCTGTGATGCAGGCTGGCGAGCAGGCCCAGCATCCTCACCGTCTCGCCGCTGCTCGCGACCGCCTGCTCCCTCGTGCGCAGGGCGGCGCGCGCCAGCTCGCGGTCGCGCAGGACGCGCGCCTTGAGTATCTGGGCCGCCGGCCAGGTCAGGTGCCCCGCGGGGATGCGCTCGAGCAGCGGCAGCACGGCCTCGGGTGTCGGGCCATCGACCAGCACCGCCGCCTGCAGCATCAGCGAGCGCGGGCTGTCGGGCTTGACGCGCTTGGCGCGCGCGCCGAAGCGCTGGACCTCGCCCCGCTCCTCGGCCAGCGACGCGGCCAGGCGCAGGTTGTCGAGCGTCGGCGCCTTGTCGGCGGCGCGGGCGGCGAGCTGCTTGGCGCGGCGCTCGGCAGGATCGTCGGAGCCGGTGTCGCGCAGGTAGCGCGCCAGGTTGGCGAGCGCGCTGGCCGGCGCGTTGTCGCGCGCCGCCGCCGCCTCGAGCGCCGCAAGTGGTGCAAGCGGCGCCTTCGGCAGCTTCGCGATGCTGTGACCGGGCGCGATGTCGAGCGCCTTGCCGCTGCTCGAGGCGAAGGTCAGGCCCTTGGCGACGCCGCCGCGCGCGTCGCCGAGGCGCAGGTGGAAGCCCCAGGCCGAGGCCGTGACGCAGACCTTCACCAGCAGCCGGTTGACGCCCGCGTGGGCGCCGCCCATCGCCACGCTGCGGTCGCGGCCGGGCAGGCGGTAGGCGTCGTCGCGCAGCACCTGCTCGCCGTTCCAGAAGGCCTTCACCGCGCCGGCCGCGCCCACCCACAGCGACAGGGGCTGCTTGCGCGCGCTGGTGACGAAGGTCTCGGCGTAGCCGCAGACATTCTGGCGCGGGCGCATCACGCTGCCGAAGGAGATGAAGCCGGCGCGCGAGATGTCGGGATACTCACGCCAGGCGACGGGCCGCTCGCGGCCGGGGTAGCTGGCCTCCAGGTCGGGCGCCTCCATGCGCTTGACCTCGGGGGGCGAAGCGGTATCGAATCCGCCCTTGCCTTCGTTGTCGAACGGGCCGATCACGCGCCAGCGCGTGACGTAGCCGAGCTCCTTGAAGGCCGCCGGCAGTCCGTCGGCGTCCCCGGTGCGGGCGCGCGCCCGAGCGAGCAGGGTGCGGACGTAGACGCGGCGCGCCGGGTCCAGGCGCGGGTCCTTGGCGAGCTTGTCGAGCAGGGCCAGGGTGCGCTCCGGGGTGGAGTCGTCCCAGCGCCGCCAGATGCGCATCAGCGGGAGCACGCCCTCGGGCCGCCGGCCCTGCTGTGCGGCGCGCGCAGCCAGCTTCTGGTTGTCGACGTCGTAGGGGTTTGCGGCCGGGCGGGCCTCGGCCGGGAGCGCGCTCGCGCACAGGGCCAAGAGCAGGCTCGCGATAGGGACGAAGGCAGGGCGTTGCACGGGTCTGGGAAGCGTAGTTCCCCCCCCTGCCCGCGACAAGGAAGCGACCCTGCCTCCGGGCCCTAGAACCCATCTCACAACCTCCCGTGGATGGATTTCGGAGCGCGACGGCGTCGAGCGGGGCATCGGCGAACCGAGGCAATGCGCGGCTATTGTTGAGCGTGAGGTGATGGCGCGGGGGGCGCCGTCCCGCCCGAGAGGCGCCGCGAGGAGGTTGTGAGATGGGTTCTAATCCAGCACGGAGCCGTCGCGGGCGCTGTAGATGACCAGGACGCGGTCGAAGCCGCCGCCCTGCATCTTGGTGGCGATCTGCTCCCCCAACTCCTTGGTGAACTGCTCTCCGCGCTTGAGGGCGAAGGCGGCGTTGCTGTCGATGGCGGACAGCTCGACGCGGCACATGGTCTCTCGGCACTCCACGTCCATCAACATGCTGTCGATGGTGTCGCGCACCAGGGCCTGCTGCAGGGCCTGCTCGTGGGGCTCGGCCCAGGCGGGCGACCGGGTCTCCTGCTCGAAGCGGCGCTCGGCCACGCCGATGCGGGCGGCGTTGAGCTCGCGCTGCTTGCGCGTGATCTCCATCAGCTGGCGCCGGCGCTCCTGTGGGG
>JAPPOT010000667.1 GCA_028817855.1 Myxococcales bacterium | reverse complement strand
CTGCCGGCTGCGCTCAACGCCTACGACATGGAGATCTTCCTGCTCGAGCCCACGCCTTTCCACCACGTGCGCAGCCTGCCCATCGAGTTCTTCGAGGCGGTGCAGGGGCGGCTCGCGCTGGCGATCGGCCCCTCGCCGGACATGGCCGAGCTTGTACGCGAGCACCGCATGGGGGTGATCGCCTCGGACTTTCGAGCGCGCTCGATGGTGCGTCGGCTCCGGCGCCTCACTTTGGAGGAGCTGACCGCGCAGAAGCACCACGCCCACGCGGTGGCCGAGCGCTACTCGGACCGGATCGTGGCCGAGCAGCTGCGCGCGCTCGTGGGCTCGATCCTCGGTTAGCGCCGCCGCCTGCGGAGCAGCGCGATCGGGGCCAGTCCCAGCAGGAGCCACGCTGGGGTGTCCGCACCGCGGCCCGCGTCCGCCACCGCGTCGGATGCGCGGCTCGCGCAGGGCTCGCGCTCGACAGCGTCGGCGACACAGCGCACGCGCTCGGCGCCTTCGCACGACCACTGCGCGGTGACCGTGGCGGGGCAACCGCCGGTGGTGGGCGGCGGTGTGGCGCCGACGTCGCAGTTGAGCCCGGGCAGCCCGCGGATCACGTTCGCCCGGGTCGGCGTGGCCGCCGAGGTGCTCGCTGTCGCGCGCGTAGCGCGGCGGGGCATCCGAGCCCGGCGGCGACACCGAAGTGCGCGCCCCCAGCGGCGGCCGCGGCTCGAGCGCGTCCGGGAGCTCCGCCGCGGGCGGCGCGCCACCTCCGTGCTGGCGGTCGTCCACGCCGGTCTGCGCCGGCTGTGGACCGGCCGCCTCGGCCCGCTCGGTCGACGGGACGGCGTCGCCGATCGAGGGCTCGGACGCGCACGCGCCGAGCAAAGCTGGAGCCAGGCCCCAGACCACACACCACCCCTCAACACGCCGCATTCACTCCACCTTTCGGAGCCCTCACCTGGCGTTACACCACCACTCGATCGGCGGTAGCGACGTGCACAGCACGAGCAAAGGCTCGGCGGCCGCGCGCTACGGAGTGCAACGGCGCGACCCGAACTGTCTGTGGAGGACGCGCCGGCGATGCCGGGACCCGGCTCCACGGGCGGCTCGCGTCCGGCCGTGCCGCAGGTTAGAACTGCTCGAAGATGCCCGACGAGGGGGACGGTAGGTCAGCGCCAAGCATCGCGGAGGAGCTGGGGATCCCGCGGCCGGGTGAGGTGCTCTCGGAGCGCTACCGACTGGAGCGGCAGATCGGCGAGGGCGCCAGCGGGCTGGTCTTCGAGGCCACCCAGCTGGCGACCGAGAAGCGCGTCGCCCTCAAGTGGCTGGTTGGGGGCGAGCGCGCGTCGGAGCGCTCGCGCAAGCGCTTCCTGCGCGAGGGGCAGGCGGCGGCGCGCATCGACGACCCGCACGTGGTGCAGGTCTACGACTACGGTGAGGACCAGGGCGGCAGCTACATGGTGATGGAGCTGCTGCGCGGGCGCTCGCTCGATGGGCAGACCCGCGAGGGTGCGTTGCCGGGGCGCGAGGCCGTGGCGCTCATGCTGCCGGTGCTGCGCGGGCTGTCGGCGGTGCACGCGCGCGGGGTGGTGCACCGCGACCTCAAGCCCGCCAACATCTTCCTGTGCGACGACGCGGGGGGCGGGCCACCGGTGAAGATCCTGGACTTCGGCATCTCCAAGCTCACCGACCGCAACCAGACGCGGCTGACGCGCACGCGCGGCGTGGTCGGCACGCCCCACTACATGCCGCCCGAGCAGGCCCAGGGCGAGGAGATCGACCAGCGCGTGGATGTCTACGCCGCGGGTGTGATCCTCTACGAGCTCATCGCCGGTTGCCTGCCCTTCGAGGGCGCGACCCTGGGGGAGATGCTCGGTCAGATCGTGCACGGGCGCGGCACGCCCCTGCGCCAGCACGTGCCGGGGGTGGACCCGGAGCTCGAGCGCATCGTCGAGCGCGCGATGGCAGCGGACCGCGAGGCGCGCTACGCGAGCGTGGAAGGGTTGCTCGAAGCGCTGGAGGCCTGGCGTGGCGCGAGCGAGGCCGGGCCGTCCGTGCGCCCGCCGGTGACCGGGAGTGCAGGTGGTGAGGCCGGTACGAGCCTGGTGCCGGAGGTGCCGGTGCGCAGGGGCGCGGCGATCGCGTTGGGCGTGGCGCTGCTCGCTCTGGTGGTCGGGGTGGTGGCGTGGGTGGCGGTTGGCGGCGGCGTCGATGGGGAGGTCGAAGCGGAGGCAGCGGGCACCGAATCCGACTCGCTGCCTGCGTCCGAGACCGGGTCGGAGACCGGACGCGAGTCCGAGTCGGCGTCCGAGTCGGCGACCGAGTCCGCGACCGGGTCCGAGTCCGCGACCGGATCCGAGTCCGCGACCGGATCCGAATCCGCGACTGGATCCGAGTCCGAGTCCGGATCCGAGTCCGCGACCGAGTCCGGATCCAAGTCTGCGACCGGGTCCGAGTCCGAGTCCGGATCCGAGTCCGCCACCGGGCCCGAGCTGCCGGGCGGTGCGGGGGCCGAGCGGGTCGGTGTGTCCGCCAGGTC
>JAPPOT010000034.1 GCA_028817855.1 Myxococcales bacterium | reverse complement strand
CAACACAGACAACTGGCTCACGATCATGCTGTCGCCCGGACACATGGCCGACAAGATCGACGGCATCGAGATCCACGACTACCTCTAAATCCCGGACACCATCCCGTCGGTGGGCTTCTCCGATGCCCAGTACTACGAGATCGTGGACCGGGCGAACGAGGGTCAGATCGCGCCGCGCGTCCGCGACATCAAGACCATCCTCGACCGCCACGACCCTTCCGGGCGGATCAAGATCATGGAGGACGAGTGGGGGGACTGGCTGCGCGAGATCGATCCCTCGGACACCTGGCTCCAGCAGGGCACGCTGATGAACGCCATCTCGGCGGCGGAGCAGCTGCACGTCTTCATGTCTCACTCGGACCGCGTGCTGATGGGCGGGCTCGCCCAGTCCACCAACGTGATCCACTCCCTCTTCATGACCAACTCCACCAGCGGCGGCAACGAGCTCGTGAAGACGCCCACCTTCTACGTCTTCAAGCTCTTTGTTCCCCATCACACCGGCGGCGCGATGTGGGCCCCCAACAGCCTCGCGAGCGAGATGCTCGGCGCAGGCGGGCGCACCCTTCCGGTCCTGTCGTCCGGCGCCACGGTCAATAGCACCGGTGAGGTGCACGTGAGCCTCGTCAACGTCGACCTCGAGGGCAGCCGCAACGTGACTGTCACCCTCGAGAGCGGCGAGACCGGCTACGCTGTCGCCAGCGCCGAGGTCATCACCGGACAGGCCAAGGACAGCTTCAACGGCTTCGGCAGCGCCGAGACTGTCAACATCCAGCCCCTCGACGACAGCAGCTACCAGGCGTGCGGGAAAAAGGTCGCGATCACACTGCCGCCCAAGAGCGTCGTGATGATGCGGCTAGCACCGCTTGGGGCGAGCCCGTGAGAGCGACCCGGTACCCCTGCCTCACGGCCGCGCTGCTCACGTGGGTCGCCGGATGCGACGACCAGGGCATGGCCGCGGGAAGCACACCGGGCGCCGTCGTGCTCCCTGCCCAAGTCGAGACCGAACCACGGAACACCTCGCCCTCCACCACACCCACCCCCACGGGGGCCGCTGAGCCGGTCGAGTCGGCGGACCCCGTCTCCCCCTCGCCGATGACGAGCGCGAGCAACGGCATGGCCGGAGGCGCCGGACCGGGAGAGGTCGTCGACGCAGGGATCGCAACAGACGCGGCCGACGCCGGTGAAGGCCTGGCCACGGACACCCGCTGCCCGGAGGGCAACCAACCGCCCGATGGCGAGTGCGCTCCGGGCAGCGGCAGCGCGCCCGAGCTATGCAGCTACGGCGACACTCGCTGCGTATGCCAGGCCGGCCAGCAGAGCGCGCGCTGGGTTTGCGGCGCCTGCCCCGAAGCGGTCGTGGATGGCGCCGAGTGCACGGTGACCGGCCTCACCTGCGGCGACTGCAGCTGTGAGTCGAGCTGGCTCCCGGGGGGCCAGCGCGCGTGGTCCTTCGTGTGTCCCATGCCCTGACGGAACGCAGCGCTCAGCCATCGACCCTTTCGCGAACACGACGCAACAGGCCCCGGGCCCGAGAGGGCTTCTGCAGGACGTGGGCGCCGGACGGCAGTCGCTCGTGGACGTGATCCCTCCATGAAGGCCGCCGCAGAAGGGTCTTCAGATCGTGCACGCGGTCACGGCGTCGCGAGCGCGATGGTCACGACCGCGCGACCTGGAACGCGCACGACGCCGGAAGAGGACAGCTCGCCTGGAGCCGCGCTGCGATCCGTCCCGCCGAAGACCGTGCCGGCGACCTCCGTCCGCAGGAGCCTCTCGCGCACGCCCTCCGGCAACACCAGCTCGGTCACGAGCGCGTCAGCCTCGGGATTCACCAGCACGAGGGTGAGGGCGCCCTCGTCGGGCGCCAGCCAGCCGGAGGCGAGCAGCCTGCTAGAGTCGCTGCTCGCACCGATCCGGATCCAGCCCGGGTCGGTGTGCTTCGCGTACTGGGAGAGTGCGTAGTACGGAGGCTGGGCCGTGAAGCCGTCCTCGTTCAACAGCACGAGCGCGATCGATGCCTGCGCCTCCCTCAGGGCGACCAGGTCGTTCTGCAGGTAGGCGACGGCGCCCCCCGACGTGAGGGCGTGGTGGACCAGTACTGCGGTCTCCAGGCCCTCGGCCTGCATCTCCGTCTGGAGCACCGGCCTGCCGAGCTGCTCGCCGAGCTCGCGCACGGCGGCCAGCTGCGCGACGTCAACCTCGCTCGGGTCCATGTCGTAGACGTGCACCGCCAGCGCGTCGAAATTGCCCGCGTCGAGCGCCGCCACGTAGTCTCCCACATGGGCGAGCCCGTTGGCCTCGACGGCACCGAAGCGCGGCGGCGGTCCGGGCAGGTCCACGATGGCCGCCTGCACGGCGTCCAGCGCCTCGCGATAGCCGGGGTAGGCCACCTCCACCGGCGCACCACCGATCTCGACGGTGACCGAGCCCTCCTCGGGCAGGAAGCGGCACCCCTCGTTGAGGTTGTCGGCGCCGGGCACCCAGTTGGGGTTGTTCTGGATGCTCACGTAGTCCGGAAAGACTCCCGCGCCCGCGTAGGCCTCCAGCGAGTCTCGCCAGAAGCTCGCGAAGCCCCCGTAGTCGAAGCCCACCCCCGGGAGCGACACCAGCGTGCAGGTCTCCAGGTCGCCGGCGCACTGACGCGCGCCATTGGCCTTGAGCTCGGCCGGCGGTGTGCCGGATGTCATGAAGAGCAACGGCGTGCGCCCCAGCCGCATGGACGCCGCCTCGATGATCTCCGCCGGCGCCAGCACCTCGGCTTCGTCGCCACTGTCGTGCCGGTTGCGCAGGCGCAAGACGTCGAAGCCTGACTCGGCGAACACCAGATCGAAGAACACCTCCTTTTGCGGGTGCGCGACGATCGCGTCCTCGGCATAGGCGAGCGAGGCGCCGAAGCCCACCAGCGTCTGGTGGCGCTCCGCGGTATCGACCGTCACCGTCACCATGCCGTCGCTGCTGGGCTCGCATACTCCCGCCACGCAGGACGTGCCCTCGGGGCATGCCTCCTCGCAACGCGGAAGACAGATGCCAACGGGCGGCGTCTGGCCCGAGCACAGGGCAGCCGCACCCGCCTCACGCCCGCCGACGCAGGCCGCGTCCGGAAGCTGAGCGCAGGCCGTATCATCGTCACAGACCGCGCTGCACGTGCCGCAGATGCACTGGAGACCGCCGCACTCGCCGGAGGTGTCGCATGCGAGCAGCCAATTCGTCTGACTGCCAACCTGGGGGCTGCCTGGCATGTCGCTCGGGTTGTCGCAGGCGCTGACCAGCAGCACGAGCGCGAGGGCGGATACGGCTCGCCTCATGGCTGCTCCTCCTCCACCACGTTCTGGCCGCAGTAGAAATGGACCTGGTAGCTCTCCCGGTCGGGCTGCTCCCGGTTGTAGTCCTCCACCTGCTCCCACAGCGGCACGATGGTCTCGCGCGTCGAGCGCAGCAGCGCCCGCACCTCCTGCTCACGCGGGTGACCCGGCCACAGATCGAAAGTGAGCGTCGTGCCCCCCACCTCGTCGGCCGCCGCGGAGGTGCGACCCGAGAGCTTTGCCGCGATGGCGGTGAGGACCGCGCGGTGATGGTCCACGACCGATGCCTCCCACCCGGCCGTCTCACCCACCGGAATCAGCACGTGCTCGGCGGCCAGTCGCTCGCCCCCATCACCCGGCTCGCGCCGCACTCGGCCATCGGCGATCAGGGTCTGGACGGCCGCCTCCAGCGCTGGCGGGGACAGCGGCAGCGCCTGCGCCAGCTGCGCGAGCTCGAGCGGGCCGTCGCGGTAGATGTGCACCCAGACGAGCGCTGCGTTCTCGTCCTCCGGACGCTCCTCCACGAGCGCGCCCGCGTCGCGCATCTCCTCGGCGGTGGCGACCCGGTAGCGTGTCTGCTCACCCCGACCGCTGCGAACGATCAGTCCGCTCTCCACCAGGTCGCTGAGGATCCCGCGGATCGAGACTTCCTCGTCGTACTTGAACTCCCCCAGCAGCTCCGCGCGCGTCGCCGAGCCGCGCTCGGCGAGGAAGCGCTGCACCGCACTCCACAGGGTGACGCCGCGGGTGGTCGCCGATTCCCCCAGGCGCTGCACTTTCTGACGGTAGGACCGCAGCGCCATGCCGAACATGTCGGCGATCACCTTGTTGCTCACCCCCTGATTGCCCAGCTCGGCACTCAGCCCCGCGAAGACTTCGTTGGCCACGTGACTGAGGGGCGAGCGAACACCCTCGACAGTCGCGATCCGCGCGACCAGGACCGTCGTCTGCCGCACGACGGCGTCGATCAGGATCTGCGGGTTCATGTGGACACCCACTTCGAGACGAGCTGCATTCCCTTCTTCTCGACCACTTGGGGGTGTGACGCAAGTTGCCCGGCGGCACCACCACGACGAACGCCATGGCCATCGCACCCGATTCTGCACGGGTGCAAAAGTGCATCGCGGTGGGGTGAAACGGCACCGCTTCCGCAGCACTGCAATCAGCCCCAGCCTGTGCTGTGATCGTCCATGCCTTACACCGGCCGAGACACGAGGCGTGCCCACAGAGACATCGGCCTCGGACCCGTCGTTGCCGGCGCGCTGCTCGTGGCCGCGTGCGCCACGGAGGACCCGGGCGGCGGCACCGTGATGTTGCCGGGCGCGGTCGCGAGCCCTCCCAGCACCACTTCCGTTAACGCGCCACAGGCCTCCAACGGGAACACCCCAGCAGGTGTGCCGACGGCAGGCGATCCCGATCAACCCGAAGCAGGTACCGAGGACATGGATGGCGCCCCTGGTGCGGCGGGCAGCGCCGGCACAGGCGGCGGCGGTGAGCCCGTGGGTGCGGCAGGCAGCGGCGGCTCCGGCGGCTCCGGTGGCGCGGGCGGCATGATGGCGGACGCAGGGAGCGGCGGCGCCGGCAGCGACGCACCGCCCGAGAAGTTCTGCGGCAACATCACCACCGCAGGCAGCGTGCCCTCCGACTTCATCGACTACTGGAACCAGATCACGCCGGAGAACGAGGGCAAGTGGGGCTCGGTGGAGCGTGTCCGCGACCAGATGAGCTGGTCGGGTCTCGACGCGGCCTACGACTACGCAAGGACCCACGGCATCCCCTTCAAGCAACACACCTTCGTCTGGGGTTCCCAGCAGCCCGACTGGATCGGCGGCCTATCGGAGGCCGAGCAGCGCGGGGAGGTCGAGGAATGGATCCGCCTCTACTGCGAGCGCTACCCGGACACCGACATGATCGACGTGGTCAACGAGCCCCCGCCCCACACGACGCCTCCCTATGCGCAAGCACTCGGCGGCGCGGGCGCAAGCGGCTACGACTGGATCGTGCAGTCGTTCCAGTGGGCCCGTCAGTATTGCCCCAACTCGATTCTCATCCTGAACGACTACAACATCATCGAGTGGCCCGGCGACCACGACAACTTCATCGACATCGTCAACCGCGTGCTCGCCGCCGGCGCTCCGATCGACGCGCTCGGCGCCCAGGCCCACGCGGCCTTCGACATTCCGACCGCGACGGTGCGGGGCTACCTGGACAACCTGGCGGATACTGGCCTGCCGATCTACATCAGCGAGTACGACATCGACGTCGCAGACGACGCGCAACAGCAGCGGGTCATGGAAGAACAGTTCACCATGTTCTGGAACCACGAAGCCGTGGCCGGGGTCACGCTGTGGGGCTACGTCGAGGGTCAGACCTGGCTCCCCAACACCGGCCTGATGAGCAGCAGCGGCGAGCAACGCCCCGCGATGACCTGGCTGATGGGGTACCTGGGGCGCTAGCGCCCGCGCCAAGTGCCGGCGCTCCCGGCCGGCAGCTGGATGGTCGTGGGATGCCGCTGCACCATCTCGGGCGAGGCGAAGGGCGGCGTGCCGATGATCTTGCGCGGAGGCGCCATCGCGCTGGAGTCGAGCAGCTTCTCGCGGCCGTCGCCGGTAGACCGCACCTTGCGCGCGGTGAGGTCGCATTGGACCAGCGAGCGCGCGTGGATGTCGCGAGCCAGGTCGCGCGCACGATGCACCGCTCCCATGCCCCGCACCGAGGATCTCGAGCAACTCGCAGCGGCCGGGCTCAGCTGCCGACGCCCCGGTTCGCGTGGGCTCCATCATTCCCCCTCAGTCTGAGATCCCTTTCGGAAACGAGACCCGGCACCTCCCACCACTATCGGGTCGGGGCCGCCTCACCTGGCCCCGGGAGGTCTCCTGGTGCCATCGTCACTCGAGCGCGTACTCCGGCTGTCGGCAGCGAGCATCTTCACCGTGGGCCTGGTCGGTTGCAGCACCGATGGACCCGGGGCGGCGATGGACGAGCAGGACGCGGCGAACACCACGGACGCGGTGGACGGCTTGCCGGTGGACGACCAACAGGGCACGGAAGGCAGCGCCGCGCCCAGCTCCAGGCCGCCAGCCGCCGGCGGCGCCGCGGGCTCGGACGGGTCCACGCAACCTCCCTCGTCCGACGCCTCACCCCCGGGCGAGCTTGCTGGAGACGTCGTGCCTCTCTACGACGCCTCCACGGTGCTCGAGCCGGAGGTGCACTTCGACCGCGGCGACGCCATCGTCACGCGCTTCGGCGACCGCGGGCGCGACCGGCACGCGCGCGAGGACCAGTTCCAGAGCTACGACCACTACCTGCCGCACTACTGGGAGCACCGCACCGCGCGCATCATGTTCGTCGACCGGGTGGCCAAGGGCGGCTCCAACATCGACGTCTCCTTCGTGACCGAGTGGAAGCTCGGCCCCGCGGAGTTCCGCGCCTGGTACCACGGGATGGGCACGGTGGCTCACTACAGCGGGAACTACGCACCGCTCTTCGTGGAGGAGGGCCCGGGCACCTACGATGAGGACCACGAGCGCATCGGCGACGGGGGCACCCAGTACAAGTACAGCTACACGATCGAGTCGGCCATCGAGCTCGACGGCAGCCACGCTCCGCTCCAGGTCGGCCAGTTCATGGAAATCGAGGTCAGCCAGTTTCTCGACGCCCCGCCTGTGGGCCGGGACAACTACTACGGCACCGTCTTCCTCTACGAGGTGGGCGTCGGCGGGGTGGTGCCATGGCAGGCGGTCGGGGACTTCGACGACAAGGCGTCCGAGCGCGAGAACTCCCGCAAGCTCGACGAGCGCGCCTGGACGGCTGGACGTACCACCCTGCCCTACCAGTACTCCGACGAGCCCGACAATCACTTCATGCAGATGGCCACCAACCTCTCGGGCCGCAACGCCCAGCCCTTCGTGCGCGGGCGCCGCGTGCACCACACGGACATGGTCGACGGCAGCCACGACGAGGGCGCTGAAAACGGTACCTTCGATGCCCTGCAGGGCCTCGCCGGCCCGCGCTACATCAACCGCTCCTGCGACGGCTGCCACACCCGCAACGGCCGCGCACCGGTCGCACCCGAGGGCGAGCTGCTGGATCGCTGGGTTTTCAAGGTGGGCGCCGCCGACGGCGGTCCGACCGCCCGCTACGGCGCGGTCCTCCAGCCCCAGGCCACGGATGGTGGCAGCGCAGAGCCGGGCGTCTGGATCGAGCGCTGGGTCGAGCAGGCGGACGGGCTGCGCGCGCCGGTCTACGCCTTTGGTGACGAGGCCCCCGCCCGACACTCCGCGCGCCTCGCCCCGCAACTGGTGGGCATGGGTCTGCTCGAGGCGATTCCGGAGGAGGCCGTGCTGGCCCACGCGGATCCGGAAGACGCCAACGGAGATGGCATCTCCGGGCGCGCCCAGCGCTCGATCGATCCGGTGACCGGCGAGATGCGGCTCGGACGCTTTGGCTGGAAAGCGGGCGCGGGAAGCCTGCGCCATCAGATCGCCAACGCGCTCAACACCGACATGGGCGTGATGACGTCGGTGCGGCCGTCGCCCGATTGCGGCGCGATGCAGGACGGCTGCGCCGAGGACACCGGCGCCGAGCTGGACGACGCCCACCTGGACGACCTGGTGCGCTACGTGGCCCTGCTCGGCGTGCGCGCGCGCCGCGACATCGACGACCCCCAGACCCTGCAGGGCGAGGCTGTCTTCGCCGAGCTCGGGTGCTCGGGCTGCCACCTGGAGGAGCTCACCACCAGCCCCTTCCACCCCTACGCCGAGCTGCGGGGCCAGGTGATCCACCCCTACACCGACCTGCTGCTGCACGACATGGGCGAAGGTCTCGCAGACGACCTGGGCGAGGGCGAGGCCAGCGGCGCCGAGTGGCGCACCACGCCGCTGTGGGGTCTGGGGTTGTCGGCCTGCGTGACCGGCGGCGTGGAGGGCCCGTTCCAGAGCCAGGTCTGCACGCCCGACGAGAGCTACCTGCACGACGGCCGCGCCCGCACCCTCGACGAAGCCATCCTCTGGCACGGCGGCGAAGGCCAGGCCTCCCGCGAGGCCTACGTCGCAGCCACCGAAGAAGACCGCGCCGCCCTCCTGGCCTTCCTCCGCTCCCTCTGAGCCGGGCCGAAGTCAGCTGAGCAAGTCGTCGACTATGCTGCTGCTCACGCCGAAGCTCTGCTCGGGACAGCCAAAGACGTGCTGCATCAGCGTGAGGTGCACGTCCGAAAGCTGCATCTCCTGGCCGTAGACCACGTGGCGGTCGCGCTTGAGACGCGTGGTGCCGCTGGCGTCGCGGCCGCCGCCGCCGATCAGCGCCACCGGGAGCGGGCTCGGATCGTGGTCGCCGCCGTTCATGCCACTGCAGAAGGTGATCGCGGTGTGGTCGAGCACGTTGCCATCCCCCTCGGGGATGGCCTGCAGGCGTCCGGCCAGCTGGGCCGCCTTCTGGGCGTTCCAGTGGGTGATGCTGGCGAAGCCGTTGTTGAAGTCGCCGGCGTGCTGCAGCCCGTGGTAGCCGGCCACGCGCGCGCTGCCCTCGGTGGAACCGCTGTCGTCGAAGATGCGCTCGGTCAGGAAGTCGTAGACGAAGTCGCTGCGCGCATCGTCCAGCATGAAGCTGCAGACGCGCGTGATGTCGCACTCGAAGGCCATCACGACCAGATCGATCATTAGCTCCGCGTGCTGATTGCGGTCGTAGCCTGGCGGCACGTTGTCCACGCCGTAGGTGGCCTCCGGGCGCACCCGCTCCTGGCAGACCGCGGCACCGGACGAGACCGCGTCGCCGAAGCCCTCGATGCGCTGCTCCAGCTCGCGCACCGAGGTCATGAACTGGTCGAGGCGCTCCCGATCGCTGTTCGCCAGGCGCGGCTGCAGCGCGTTGGCCTCGCCGAGCACGGCATCGAGCACGCTCTGCTGCAGCGCCCGTCGGCGCTCCGCGGCCGCCGTATCGGCCGCCGTCGGCTCGCCGCCCGCACCCTGCAGGACGCCACCGGTGAGCCGGTCAAAGAGCGCCTGCGGATTGACGATCTTGTAGAGCGGCTCGGTGGCCGAGCGCCAGGAGATGCTGCGCGAGTGCTGACCCGGCAGCCCGTCCTCGAAGGAGTTGAGGGTGGAGAGGCCCACCTGGATCGAGTCGAGCGGGCTCGACGCGCCGATGTGCCGCGCGACCACCTGGTCCACGGAGATGCCGTTGTCGTTGTTGCCGGCCCCGCCCGCGCGCACGCTCGTCCACGTGGAGGCGCACAGGTTGCTGTGGCTCGGCTCCACCCGCCCCCCGAAGGGCGCCGTGTTGGACATGTTGGTCAGCACGCTCAGGTAGGACTTGACCGGCGCGAGCGGCTCCAGGATCGGCGACAGCTGCCATGCGTCGCCCACGCCCTCCTCGCGCGGCCGCCAGTAGGCCGCGGTGCCGTTGGGAAAGTAGAGCGAGACGTAGCGCGTCGGCGGCGTGGTCAGCTGGGCCGCACCGCGCCGGGACAGCAGCGACGGCAACAGCGGCAGCGCCAGCGCCACACCGGCGCCACGCAGGACCTGGCGCCTCGAGACCTTTCTGTGACTCATGTATCCGACTCCCCTCGCCGCATGCGGAACGGCTCGCTCAGCACGATGCGCTCGATCAGCGCCCACAACCCCAGCCCATCCGCCTCCCAGCCCTCGCGGATGCGCTCCAAGTGGGGGGCGTCGTCCTCGCCCAGCGTGCGCCCGAGCGCGTAGGTGAGCAGCTTCTCGACCGTGCACTCCAGCAAGCGCGGATCGTCGGCGAGCAGCGTCGACAGGGACTCGAGCCCCTCGAAGGTGGAGCCGTCCGGCAGCTCGCCGGAAGCGTCGACCGTGTCGCCGTTGTCGTATTGCTCGCGATAGCGGCCGATGCCGTCGAAGCGCTCGAGCCCGAGCCCGATCGGATCGAGCGCCTTGTGGCAGCCCGCGCAGCTCGGATCGACCCGGTGGGCCGCCAGCCGCTCGCGCACGTTGAGGGAGGCCAGCGCGGCCGGATCCTCGGTGGCGTCGTCGAGCTGGGGCACGTCCCCGGGGGGCGGCGGCAGCTCGGTGCACAGCAGGTTCTCCAGCACCCACTTGCCACGCAGGGTCGGCGCAGTTCGGTAGGAGAAGGACGAGAGCGTCAGAAAGCTGGCCAACCCCAGGAAGCCGCGGCGCGCGTCGTCGAGCTCGTTGTGGGGCTGTGCGGGGTCGAACGCCCCGTCACCAAAACCGTAGAGCTGGGCCAGCTCGGCGTCGACGAAGTTCACGTCGGCGGTGAAGAAGGTGTCCATCCCGCGCGTGCCGTGCAGGAACTCGTCGAAGTAGGCCAGCCCCTCGCCGACCATCGCCTCGCGCAGGGAGTCGCTCCAGGCGGGGTACACGCTGGGGTCCACCTGATGGCTGGCGAGCGCGCGCAGTCCCAACCACTGGCCGGCGAAGCTCTCGACGAGACGCGTCGCACGGGGATCGTCGAGCATGCGGTCGAGCTCGGCGCGCAGCACGTCGTCCTCCACCAGCGAGCCGTCGTCCGCCAGCGACATCAGCTCGGCGTCCGGCATCGTGCTCCAGACCAGATAGGACAGGCGCGAGGCCAGCTCGTAGGGGCCCAGCGGGTGCGGCTGCTCCGACGTGGGATCCGAGTCGAGCTCGATTCGATAGAGGAAGCCCGGGGAAGAGAGCATCGCCTTGATGGCCTGCGCGACGCCGCGGTCGAAGGGCTCGCCCAGGGCCTCGGCCGCGCTCATCACGCCGAGCATGCGCTCGAGCTCCTCGTCCTCGAGCGGCCGCCGATAGGCGCGGCGCCCGAACTCGCGCAGCAGTCGCTCGCGGCAGTCGGCGTCGGCGTCGGTGCAGATGAGGATGCGCGCGCGCAGCGCCGGGTCTGCCCAGACCTCCTCGACCAGCGCATCGGCGCTCTGGAAGTACTGCTCGTACTGGGCCGGGGTCATGCCCAGCGCGCTGGCGATGTTGTCGAAGCCCGCGGCCTTGGCATCGGCGATGAACGTGTGCGCCGGCGTGCTCTGCACCCCGAGCAGGTCGCGCACCGTCAGGTCGTACTCCAGGTTGTTGAGCCGGTGGATGCCGACCCGGCCCACGTCCCCGCGCTCAGCCGCGGCCGGATCGTCCGCCGAATCCCCGGCCGGATCGCCCGGGCCACCGGAGCTCGGATCAGCGCGCGTGCCCTCCCCGGCAGCGCCCGGACCGGACCCGGGGTCCCCCGGCGTGCCGATCTGACCGCTGCAGGCGCCGACGGCGAGAAACGTCAACCATGCCAGCGGCGGCACGGCGCTCGAGTGACTCCGGCTCCACACGCCCCGGTAGTGGTGGCTCAGCCCGGCTTTCGTTGTGCGAAGCCCATCTTTTCGCAACGAAAAGCGAGCACCCCGCCCACTTACGGGGAAAGGACCGCCCTACCCCGCGGCGCGCCGGCGTGGCAGGTTGGGCATGGCTCCACCATGGCGACGCCACGACCCAGAATTCTTAGGGGACTCGACGGTGGCGCCCGTGCGCCCGGGGCCGGCCCGGCCCCGAGCTTCGACGCGGTCTACGCGGAGCACTTCGACTTCGTGTGGCGCTGCGCCGCCCACCGCGGCGTGCCGACCGCGGCCCTGGACGACGTGACCCAGGAGGTCTTCATCATCGTCCACCGCAAGCTGCCGGAGTTCGAGGGGCGCGCCCAGCTGCGCACCTGGATCGGCGCGATCGTGCGGCGCGTGACCGCCGACTACCTGCGCCGGCGCGGCAACCGCCCCGCGGCCGACGAGAGCCTCGAGCGGGAGCCCGCCGACCTGGCGAGCGGCGACGACCCGGTCGACCGCCGCGAGGCCCTGCGCGTGCTCGACTCCGTGCTGGCCAAGATGCCGGAGGACCAGCGCGAGGTCTTCGTGCTGCGCGAGCTCGAGGATCTCTCCGGGGGCGAGATCGCCGCCATCACCGGCGCCAACGAGAACACCGTGTGGACACGGCTGCGCGCCGCGCGCCGCAGGTTCCGCGAGGGCGTCGCCATCGAGCGCGCCCGCCGGCGCTGGAGGCAACCGCGATGAGCGAGCTCGACCAGGAGGCCCCGCGGGTGCTGGAGCTGGCGCGCGAAGCCCGCACGCCGACGGGGGACGACCGTGCGCGGGTGCG
>JAPPOT010000355.1 GCA_028817855.1 Myxococcales bacterium | reverse complement strand
GTGGTGTAGAGCGTGCCGCGTTCGCGGGCCTCGATGCACGCGTAGAGCTCCTCCAGGGCGATGCTGAGCACGTGGGGCAGGGGCATCGCGCTGCCCGGGCGTCCGAGGTACAAGGTCAGCTCGTGGCCGTCCTTGGTGCGGAAAAGATCTCCCTCTCCCCGCTCCGCGCCATCGGCGCGCTCGAGGATCGCTGTCAGGGTGGCGCGTTCCATGGCCGCGATGGTGGTCCGCGGGTTCCCATGCGTCAAGCGGTCAGGTGGCCGCTGCTGCTCGCGCTGCTGCCCCTGCTGTGGTCGTGCGCGTCGAGCCCGCGCGCTCGGGCCTTGCGGGCCATGGATGAGGGAGCCTATGCACAGGCCGCCGCCGCCTACCGCGAGGCGCTACACCGCACCCCCGACGATCATCAGCTCTGGCGCGCGCTCGGTCGCGCCGAGATGGCAGCCCATCGCCCGCGCGCAGCGCGCGAGGCCTTTCTCGAACTGGCTCGCCTCGCACCGCGTGATCCCGCGGCGCACATCCTCATCGGTCACACGCACGAGCTCGAGCGCGACTACGACCTCGCGCTCGCGGCCTACCGCCGCGCTGTGGAGCTGGCTCCCGACGAGGCCCGTCCCCATCGTGTGTTGGGTGCCCGACTGCTGCGCTGGGACCGACCCCGCGAGGCGGCCGTCGCGCTCACCGCGGCCCGGCGCCTGCAGCCCGACCATGCCGAGACCCACAACGCGCTCGGGCTCGCGCTGCATCGCAGCGGCGACCTGGCCGGCGCGGAGGCGACCTTCCGCAGCGGCATCCGCGTCCATCCTCGGCACGTGGGGTTGCGGCTGGGGCTGGCGGCCATGCTCGTTAACGCGGGCGCCCACGCGCAAGCGCTCGCGGTCTACGACTCGGTCGTGGAGCTGTCGCCGAGGTTCGCGGCGGCCCACGTCGGCCGCGCGCTCTTGCTCGATGCCCTGGGCCGTCGGGCCGAGGCGCTGGACGCATTCGAGCGAGCGGTGCAGGTGGCGGACGACCCGCGGCCCTACGCGACTCGTTTGCTACGATACAAAGCTCGGCTATCGGAAGTTCACCCGCAGTGAGTCCCCGGGCATACTAGGTGGATGGCGAGCGACCGCGGCGACCTGGATGAGTTGAACGCGCAAGCCTTCGCCGTGGCGATGCAGTTGCCTGCGGTCGTCTGGACGACCGACCGTGATCTCAAGTTCACGTCCTCCGTCGGCGGCGGATTGGCTGCGCTGGGGCTCGCCCAGAACGAGGTCGTGGGGATGTCGGTCTTCGAGTACTTCCGGTCGGAGGACCCCGACTTCGAGCCGATTCGTGCCCACGTCCGCGCCCTCGACGGGGAGTCGGTGAAGTACGAGACGCAGTGGGCGGGTCGCCGCTACGAGACCCACACCGAGCCGTTTCGCAGCGAAGCGGGCGAGATCATCGGCACCCTCGGCATCGCCCTCGACGTGACCGAACGCAAGAACGCCGAGGGGCTGCGGCTGCAGCTGCAGGTCAAGCTGCGCGATCAGCAGAAGCTCGAGGCCATCGGGCAGTTGGCCGGCGGCGTTGCCCACGAGATCAACAACCCGATTCAGAGCATCATGAACTTCGCCCAGCTGATGCGCAGCCGCGCCAGCGAGCCGAGCATCCGCGAGTACGCCGAGGAGATTCAACACGAGGCCCAACGCGTCGCGTCGATCGTGCGCAACCTACAGACCTTCGCGCGTCAGGCCGACGAGATGGAGGTCGAGGTCCGGGTGGCCGAGCTCGTGGAGCGCACGATGTCGTTGTTCGGCACGGTACTGGGCAAGGAGGGCATCTCGGTCGACGTCGACGTTCCCGAAGGGCTCCCGGTGGTGTGGTGTCGTCCCCAGGGTGTCCAGCAGGTGCTGGTCAACCTGCTGACCAACGCCCGTGAGGCGCTCAACGACCGCTATCCTGGAGAGCACGCCAACAAGCGCATCGTGATTAGCGCCACGAGACGCGACTCCGCGGACGGCACGCGCGTTCGCCTGAGCGTGGAGGATCACGGCACACCGATCGAGGACGAGGCGCAGGACAACGTATTCGAGCCCTTCACGACGTTGAAGGGCCGAGACCAGGGCAGCGGGCTCGCGCTCTCGATCGCGCGTGGAATCGCGCGGGACAACAACGCTGCCCTGACCTTCGAGGCGACCGCCGAGCACACGGTCTTCCATCTGGACGTACCGGTCGAGGATGGGTAGCCCATCGGCGGAATGTCCGGGCCAGCGGATGCAGCGCGCGCGACCGAGCCCGAGCTACGGCTCCCCGCAGGCGGCCCGGGAGTGGGTGGCGGCGGCGCCGTAGATGCCCTTGGACATGGTGGAAGGTTCGGCCTCGGTCCGCGCCTCATAGACCTCCGCTCGCAGCGCGTGGGCGTCGAGGTCGTGCGGCTCGGCCTGCACCGCCCAGTCGACGAGGTGGGAGGCGAGCCGCAGGTCCCCCTCGGTGAGCAGCGTGCGAGCGCGTGCGCGCAGCGGAGGCAGGCCCCCGGCAAGCGCAAAGATCGCCCGTGCCTGTCTCGCG
>JAPPOT010000067.1 GCA_028817855.1 Myxococcales bacterium | reverse complement strand
CCTCCCAGGTTGGGTCGAGAGACGGGGAGCGGGCGCGTGGGGCGCCCTACTCCGCAGCCGTATGGCTTCGAGCGCCCAGGATCCCACGTGAAGAATGCCGCCGAGGATGACGAGAGCCACCACCAGCCCGACAGACACCAACATCAGCATGGTTTCGCTCACGGAAGGTTGAGAATAGCACGCTGTGAGGCGCGCTAGCTCTCTGGCGCGAGCTTGTGGGTGCTCTCAGGGGGCGCTGAGAAACTGGAGCAGTGGTTTGGTCCAGGCGGCGTGGGGGCGGTAGAAGGCGCCGTGGCGGCCGCCGATGTCGATCGTGAGCGCTCTTGTCTTGGCGGCTGTGGACGCGCGGAAGAGGGGCTCGCAGCTGCCTGCGGTGTGGTCGCTGCGCTCGCGGATCGAGAGCACGGCGCCGTGCAGGGGCCGGCGGGGTTGGTCGGGGCTGGGGCAGAAGGCGAGCATGACGTAGCGGATCGGGTGTTCGAGCTGGGCCGAGATCAGCTGCGCGATCCAGCCGCCGCGGGAGAAGCCGACCACGCCGATGCGCTCGGCCGGCACACCGGCCTCGAGCAAGCGCTGGATCTGTCCGGCCACCTTTCGCGCGTAGGCCGTGGGTTGCGTGCCGCGGGGTCGCACCTCCGAGATCACGAGCGCTCCGTCTGCGGTGAGCGCCGCGAGGACCTGGTCGTAGTCGTAGACACCGTAGCTGGGGTGCCGTGGCCGTCGCTGCTGGGTCTTCTCGATGATGTGACCGTGCAGATAGAAGAGGTGCCGCCGCTTCGTGTCGATCTTGGCCGGCAGGGCCTCGACCCAGGGGTTCGGCTTCGGGTCGCGCGCGTGGGTGGGCACGCAGAGCGCCCCGATCAGGAACACGGATATCAACACTGCCGCGGTGCGCGAGGCCATGGCCCGGTCCTACCCCGCTTGCTCGCCTCATGCCACCCGCTCGCGTTGGCTCACCACGAGCTCGCCGCAAGCCGGGTGGCCGCGTGTCGGCGAAAGCACCAGCCACATGCCAGTGGCCTCGCCGTTGCGCCCGTGCTAGCCCAGTGGACGATGGAGACGGGGGGACGCCAAACCACCCGGTGCGCCATGCTGGCCGTATTGCTGTGCTGCGTGGCAGGGCCCGCGCGCGCGGACCCAGCGAAAGTCGACGCCGACGCAATCGACTGGCAGCTGGGCGTCGGCCTCGGCCCCTCGATGCTGCTCGGTGACGTCTGCCGGGACAATGGCGGCGACGTCGTCGAGTGCAGCACGCCGGTGCCGTTCTTGCGCGCCGACCTGTCGCTCGACCGGCGCGTGCTCGACTGGCTCTGGCTCGGCCCGGTCGCAGCCTTCGGCTTCGAGGCGGGCTCCGGCCGCGGCACGCTCACGTCCACCAGCAACGCCGGCATCACGCGCCGGACCGAGGATCACCGCAGCATGTGGCTCCTCGGTCTCCGCGCGAAGGTCCAGGAGCGTCCGGGCGATGGCGCCTTTGGCGCGCTGCACCTGGGTGCGCTTGCGATCCAGGACAGTGAAGACAGCTTCGACGCCGCCGACCGACCGATCGAGGAACAGACCATGCGCCAGTGGGCGTTCGTCCCGGGCCTCGACGTGGGCTACGATCTCGGCCTCAACCCGCTGCTCTCCCTCGGCATCGTCGTCGGTGGATCCTGGGTCTTCGCTCCCTCCGCACCGGACACCGAGCGCTCGCACTACGCCTACGACGCCGGTCCGGCGGCCCGCCTCGCCGTCGAGCTTCGCGTCCTGCTCTCACGATGAACACACGCGCCACCATCCGCTTCGTGGAAGAGGCCGATGCCGAGGCCCTCTTCGAGGCCGCCCGCAGCTCCCGCGCCGAGCTCGCGCCCTGGATGCCCTGGTGCCATGCGGACTACTGCATCGAGGAGTCGCGGCAGTGGCTCACCCAGGAGGTCGCGCGCCGCGTGGACGGCAGCGGCTACGCCTTCGCCATCCTCGACGCCGCCGGCGCCTACTGCGGCGGTTGCGGCCTCAACGCCATCGACCGCGCCAACCGGCGCGCCAACCTCGGCTACTGGGTGCGCACCTCCCACAGGGGCCAGGGGCTCGCGACCGAGGCCGTGCGACAGCTGTCCGCGTGGGCCTTCGAGCACACCGATCTGATCCGCCTCGAGATCGTGGCCTCCATCGAAAACGTTGCGAGCATCCGCGTCGCGGACAAGGCCGGCGCCGTGCGCGAGGGCATCGCACGCTCGCGCATCATGCTGCACGGACGCGAGCACGACGCCGCCGTCTTCTCGATCGTGCGCGAGCCCTGACGCCATCCCCATCCCGATGACGTTCACGTCGAGTCCACCGTGACGCTCCCCCACCCCGACATCCGTGCGGCCCGCACGCCCGACGTCCTGCCGGGCCAGCGCTTCTATCGCAAGCACGGCTACCGCGGCGCGCAGCCCCGCGCCTACGACCTGCCGGGCGGTCTGACGATCGACTTCGTGCCGATGGTACGTGAGCTCTCGTAGCCACAGGCGGGTTCCGATCGCGACACAGATGTCCGTGCGTTTCTCCGTCGAACCGCAGCCATGTGCGGGCATTCTCGCTACGTGGCGCTTGGCACTCGGCTTGCACGTCTCGCCGCCCATGCAGTCGACCCGGCGCAAGGGATGGGGGCTCGCGTGCATCGCGGGCCTCGTGCTGATGGCCTGTGCACCGCCGAGCGCAGTGCGGCGCACCACCCTGGTACCCTCGCCCAGCGTGCCAGCCCGCGTGGGAGCGCCGCTGGACCGTGGCGAGGGGCGCACCGGGCTCGAGCTCAACGCCGGTGACATCGCCTACGACGTGGGCGTGCGCGACGCGGACATGGGCGACCCCGGTCTGCTGATCCCGGACCTTCAGCTCGGCGCCATGATCTACTACGGATTCCACGAGCACCTGGAGCTGGGCGCCCGCCTGCAGTACACGCGCGCCAGCTGGGCGACGCGCAACGTCGTGGGTGTGTTGCCGTTCCCGTCGGGCACGCGCGACGATTTCTGGAAGGGCGGCGTCGGCGGCCGCATCAACCTGCCCTTCGCGGGCGCCGAGGCGCACTACCCGACGCTCTCCCTCATCGGTGAGCTCGAGGCGGTTGAGCTGCCCGAGGTGGTCTTCCTGCGCCAGCCCGACGGAAGCTACGCGCTGGACGAGGAGCGCGACGTGTTCTTCCTCGTTCCCAATGTCGCGGCCCAGATCGGGCTGCGCACCGACCTCGGCGGCGGCTATCCGCACACGCTGCACGGAGGCGCGCTGGTCGGTCTGACCACCAGCGTCAAGAACGTGGGCTTCGACGAGCTCGAAAGCCTCGAGGAGAACACCACCGAGAGCTTCTCCGTGGGCTATGCCGGCCTCGGCATCGACTACCGAATCCACGCTTTCTTCGTCAACGCCCACGCCTACCTGCCCTTCCACGGCGAGGACAAGATCCCCTTCGGCCTGCGCAGTCAGCTGCAGCTCGGCTACGCGTTCTAGCCGCACCCCGGTTCCGGGTGGTCGCCGTCGGTGCTATTGCGACAATGGACCGGCGACCCACGGCAACCGATGGTGCGCACCACGACACGAGTCGCGATCCGCGAAGAGCCGATGCAGGCACTCGAGGCGCACGCGAGCATCCCCATCGCCTTCCGCGCGGAGCGCAAGTGGCGGCCGGCGCTACGCCCGTGGCCGACGACGCCGCGTGGGTCGAGGACGTCTGCGCCGTGCCTGCCTTCTACCGCGCGCGCGGTTGCCAGCTCGCCACGGTCGACCCCGCGGCCTACCCGCATCTGCCCCACGAGATTCAGCTGATCTGGCGCCTCGATCTGCGCGACGCCTAGAGCCCATCTCAAAAATGCTCTCGGCGCCTTTCGGGCGGGACAGGGCCGCTCGCCGCCTCGCCTCACGCTCGACAATACTCGGCATTGCCTCGGTTCGCCGACGCGCCGCTCGGCCCCGTCGCGCTCCGAATTCCATCCGGAGCATTTTTGAGATGGGCTCCAGCTGACCGCTAGCCCTCGAACTCCTCCTGGTAGTCGGCGATCGAGGCCTCGATGACCTCGAAGGCGTGCGCGCGGTCGTAGGTGCGCGAGATCGTCGTGGGCGCTTCGCGCCCGGGCACCATCTTGTAGGTGGAGAAGTAGTGCTCCAGGCGCTCGACCATCTTCTCGGGCAGGCCGTCCACGTCCTCGACGTCACCCCAGAAGAGGTCGTTGTCGAGCACCGCGATGATCTTGTCATCGGCCTCGCCGCCGTCGATCATCTGCAGGCCGCCCACCACCCGCGCGTTCATCAGCACGTCGGCGCGCGCGATCGGGCGCTCGCTCACGACGCAGATGTCGAGCGGATCGCCATCGCCGCGATCGGCCTCCGGTGCCAGCTCGGCCACGCGGCGCGCGCAGTAGGTGCGCGGGATGAAGCCGTAGAGCGTCGGCGGCTGGGCCGAGCTGCGCTGCGGGCGGTCGACCCGGATGTAGCCGCTCACCTTGTCGGTCTCGTACTTGACCGCGTCGAAGGGCGTGATCTCGATGTAGGCCGTCACGATCTCGGGCGGCTTCGGCCCCACCTCGAGGCCGTGCCAGGGGTGCGGTCGCCAGCGATAGAAGGGCGGTGGGAAGCTCATGGGGGGAGCCTGCCGCGCGCGCTCGATCGGCGCAATCTTCGAGCTCTCGCTTGACGCTGGAGCCCAGCGCGTCAGGGTACGCCGATGACCCTCGTGCGGATCGCCATCGTGGGGGATCGCGATCCCGACAATCCGAACCACGCTGCCACTGAGGCGGCTCTGCAACACACGGCCGCGGCCAGCAGTCTCGAGGTCGAGCACCGCTGGTACGCCACCGATGCACTCGCCGACGCTGCCACCGTGCAGCAGCTGCGCGCCACCCACGGTGTGTTCTGCACCACCGGCAGTCCCTACCGCAGCCTCGATGGCGCCCTCGCTGGCATCCGCGCGGCGCGCGAACAGCGCATCCCCTTTCTCGGCACCTGCGGGGGCTTCCAGCACGCCGTGGTGGAGTACGCGCGCCACGTGGCGGGGCTCCCGCGCGCGGCCCACGGCGAGTATGGCGAGAGCGCCGACGCCGTGATCGCGCCGCTCTCGTGCTCACTGGCCGGTCAGAGCTTCGATGTGACCATCGAGGCCGGCACGCGTGCATCCGCCTGCTACGGCGCCACCGCGGCCCACGAGCACTACTACTGCAGCTACGGCATCCACCAGGATCGCCTCGAGCAGCTGCTGCGCGCCGGCCTGCCCGTGGTCGGCTACGCGGACGACGGGACGCCGCGCATCCTAGAGCTGCCCGATCATCCCTTCTTCGTGGCCACGCTCTTCGTGCCCCAGGCGCGCTCGACCGCCGGCGAGCCCCACCCACTGATCACCGGCTTCCTCCAAGCCGCCCGCGACCACCTTCAGGAGTCAGTCTGGTGCGCGCCTTCGGTGCGGTGGCGAGCGCGGACGCGTCCAGCAAGGCGACCCTGATGGCGCGCGGCATCAGCGACGGAATGTACGCCGGGACGATTCCCGCTCTGCTGGCGGTGGCCCTGCTGGGGCTGAGCACGCTGAGCTCGCTGGTCGGTACCTTCAGCTCGCCCTCCGGGCCGTCCGAACCGACCAGCTGAGAGCTGCGCGCGTTCATCCCAACCACGACCGCCAGTGACGATGCGTCTATGGGCACCGCGCCGCCTCGTGGCACGACTGCGGGCACCGGCCGTTGTCCGCCACTCGAACCCTGCGGGAATAGCGTTGTGCTTCCGAGTTGTCTCTGCGGTCGGTGATCACGTTCCTGACCATCCCCTGGTTCAAGCTCGAGCCGATCGAGCTGTGGGCGGGGTTGAAGATCCAGCCCTTCGGTGTGATGGCGGCGATCGCGATCCTGGTGGGCGCGCGCTTTGCGCGGCGTCGCGCCGAGCAGCTGCGGCTGTCTCCTGCCGCGGTATCCGACTTCCTGCTGTGGACGACCTTGATCGGTCTGGTCTGCGCCTACTCGCTCAACGCCGTGCTCTACCATCCGCGCGAGCTGCTCGAGGCACTGGCCGATCCCGGCCGCCTGGTCTCGCGCTACTGGGGGCTGTCGTCCTACGGGGGCTTCTTCGGCGGCGCGATCGCGGGTTGGATCCTCTGCCGGCGCCCGGGTCTGTCCCTGGCGTCCATGGCGGATGTCTGGTGCTTCGCGATCCCGTTCGCGTGGATCTTCGCGCGCGGCGGCTGCTTCGTCGTGCACGACCACCCGGGCGTGGCCAGCGAGTTCGTGCTCGCGGTCGCGGACTACGACGGCGCGGGCGTGGCGCGCCATGATCTCGGCCTCTATGAGGTGCTCTGGAGCATCGCTGTCTCCACGCTCTTCCTGCGCCTGTCCCGGCGGCCGCGGCCGGTGGGCTACTACCTGGGGCTGATCCCGCTGCTCTACGGGCCCTTCCGCTTCGTTCTCGACTTCCTGCGCATCCCGGAGGCGGAGGGTGGCGACGCGCGCTACCTGGGACTCACCCCCGCCCAGTACTTCTCCCTCGTGCTCACCCTGATCGGCGTCGCCCTGCTGGTGCGCCGTCGCGCGCCCGACCCGGGCGCAGCCACGGCGGCGGCACCTTGACAGAAGCCCGCCAGAGGCCTGTGCTCACCCCATGCGATCGCTCCACCCGGCCCTGCTCGCGCTCCACGGCGTGCTGCTGCTCGGCGCGTGCGATGGCGGCTGCGTGCCCGGCGAGTGGTCCTCGGGCGCGCTGCTCTATCCCCACCGCCGCCCGGTCCCGTCGTCACCGCCGCCGGGCGCCCGCAGCATCGAGCTCGCGGGCGATGGCGTCACCCTGCGCGGCTGGTCCTACGCGGCGAAGGGCACCCGCCGCGGCGCCCTCGTCTACCTCCACGGCGTCGGCGACAACCGCGCCAGCTCGACCGGCGTGGCCACCACCTTCACCCGCCACGGCTTCGACGTGCTCGCCTACGACAGCCGCGCCCACGGCGAGTCCGACGGCCAGTACTGCACCTACGGCTACCACGAGCGCCGCGACCTGCGCGCTGTGGTCTCGAGCCTGCCGGAGGGGCCCGTGATCTTGCTCGGCTCGTCCCTGGGCGCGTCCGTGGCGCTGCAGGCGGCACCGGAGATCCCGCGCGTGCGCGGCGTGGCTGCGATCGCGCCCTTCTCGGACCTGCGCACGATCGCCGAGGACCGCGCGCCCGCCGTGATGGGCGCGGCCGACATCGAGGCCGGCCTGCGTCACGCGGAGCAGACCGCGGGCTTCGACGTCGACGTCGTCAGCGCCGCGCGCGCCGCCGCCCGCATCACCGTGCCGGTGCTGCTGGTCCACGGCGCCGACGACACCGACACCCCGCCGGCGCACTCGCGCCGCATCCATGCCGCCCTCGCCGGGCCCAAGGAGCTGATCCTGGTGCGCGGTGTCGGCCACAACCAGGCGCTGGGCGCCGACATCTGGCGCCGCATCGAGCGCTTCATCATCCGCGCCGCAGCGCGACGAGGAGGAGAGCCGTGATCCAGGGATCCTGTCTGTGTGGGGGCGTGCGCTTCGAGGTCGAGCGCCTCGAAGGCCCCTTCGAGCTCTGCCACTGCAGCCGCTGCCGCAAGGCCTCCGGCTCCAGCCACGTGGCCGGCGTGCGCGTCCGCACGGCCGACTACCGCCTGCTCGCCGGCGCCGACCTCATCGCCCACTTCGAGCTGCCCGTACGCGACACACCGCCGGCGTACGGCAGTGTCTTTTGCAAGCGCTGCGGCTCACCGGTGCCGCCGGCCGAGCCCGCCGGCGAGTCCTTCGAGATCGCCGCCGGCCTGCTCGAAGGTCCGCTCAATCTCCGGCCCGACCGCCACATCTACGTCGAGTACCGCGCCGACTGGGATGACCGCCTCGACGAGCTGCCAGGGTTTACAGCCGAGCAGATCCGGGACCTGCGGGCGGGCCAGGGCTGAGGCGTCGCAGGATCTCCGCGGCGACCCCGTCCACCCCGAGCTCCTCGGTGTCGATCGCCTCGCCCATGCGCGGGTCGAGGTGAGCCGAGAGGCAGCGCTCGACCTTGCTCGCGAGCCACTGCCCGTTGGGGTCGTCGCCGCGCCCCCGCAGACGCGCCTGGATCGCCGCGAGCGAGGCCCGCAGGCAGAAGCGCCGTGCGGACAGCCCGTGCTTCGCCAGCCCGTCCATGATCTCCGTCAGGTACTCGAGCCGGTAGAAGGCCATGGGAACGAGCACGGGTCCCCGGCCGAGCGCGCGAAAGAGCCGGATGCCCGCGACGGCCGAGAGTCGCCACAGGGCGAAGTCCTGGAAGTCGTCGGTCCCCGCGCCCCGCAGTGGCACCACCCGTGCCAGCGCGCGAATGGGCCGACCCATCCACTCCGGGTCGTACAGCTGGCTGCCGGGCAGCCGGGCTCGCAGTCGGCGCGCCACGCTCGTCTTGCCGACGCCAAAGGAACCGTTGACCAGAACGACATCCGTATCCATGTGGCAGCAACGCTCCGCGCGCTGCGCTATTCCGCCTGCGTTTGCGCGCGAAGTTGCGAGATGTGCGTCCGCGGACCTAGAAGAGCTGGGATGGCGGACCTCGCCCCGAGCTTCCTGACTGCGCGCTGGGTGCACCTGGTGATGCTCAACTACGAGGTCGATCCCACCGTGCTCCGGCCGTGGGTGCCGCTCGGTACGGTGCTCGACACCCACGAGGGGCGTTGCCTGGCGAGCATGGTCGGCTTTCAGTTTCTCGACACACGCGTGCTCGGCATCGGGGTCCCATTTCATCGGGACTTCGAGGAGGTCAACCTACGCTTCTACGTGCGTCGCGAGCTGGATGGCGAGCACCGGCGCGGCGTCGTCTTCATCAAGGAGATCGTCCCCCGTCGCGCGATCGCCTGGGTCGCCAACACCCTCTACAACGAGCGCTACGTGGCGCTGCCGATGGATCACTCGGACGCGCTCGAGCGCGACCACGGCGCGGTGCGCTACCGCTGGCGGATGGGCGCGGACTGGGCCGAGCTGGGCGCCACCATCGCCGGCGACGCCACCGTGCCCCCGGAAGGCAGCGAGGAGCGCTTCATCAGCGAGCACTACTACGGCTACGTGGCGCAGCGCGACGGCGGCACCGTGGAATACCGCGTGGAGCATCCGCCCTGGGCGGTCTGGCAGGGCATCGAACCCCACTTCGACTGCGACGTCGCCTCACTCTACGGCCCGGACCTCGCCCCCCACCTCGACGGCCCCCCCAGCTCCTGCTTCGTCGCCCAGGGCTCCGAGGTGACAGTCCGCCGCGGCCTCCGGATTCCGTGACGCTGACAGCATGTCGCGAATCACGCGCCTCTACTGCCGCCTTGTCACGCGCATGGGCGCAGCACCCGGCTAGGTCCGCGACAATTCGCAGCGGCCTAACGTGGCACATCCGTTGCAGCACCACTCAGCATGAGGAAGCGCCCATCGATGATCGGCTCCCACGTCTGCAACCAACGAGCAGTACCACCCCTTGCCAATCACTCGAATCGTCGAGGTTCGCCCAGGAGCGAGCGCGCCCGCAGGGCCAACCGGAGGCGTAGCAGCGCTACGTCGAGGATTGGCCCGAGGACGAAAGCCGCTCCTGGGCGAACCTCGGCGATTCGCGCCCAGGAAGGCTTGGCGCTGATCGAGGTCATGGTCGTGATGGTCATCCTCTCCATGATCGCGGTCGCCGTGGGCGTCAACGTGATGGAGCACCTGAAGCGGGCGCGCATTCGCGAGACCGAGACCCGCGCGCGCACGATGCAGAAGGCGGCATTGCATCACATGATGGAGACCGGCGCGGACTGCGCTCAGCCCGAGGACTTCGAGCATCTGCTGGATCCCACCACCGATCACCACGACGCCTGGGGCAACGCCTTCGAGGTCAGCTGCGACGGCACGGTCGTCCACGTCGCCTCCCGCGGCCCCGATGGTCAAGCCGGCAGCGAAGACGACATCCAACTATGAGGGGGTGCTGAGCCGACCTTTGCACTTCTTCACAGAGTCCCGGGCCTGGTCTTCACACCGCGCCGCTACACCGTGCACTGGAGACACTCCAGGAGCGCGACCATGACCATGCCCACCTCGACTTCCGTGACCGCGGCAGCGCTACCCGGCGCGGCGCTGCCCTCCTTCCTGCGCGAGTACCGGCGCTATGACCGCATGCTGGCCGAGGCCGAGGACGATCTGCTCGAGGTGGCGGAGGTGCGCCCCGGCCAGCGCGTGCTCGACATTGGCTGCGGTGCCGGCACGACCACGATGGCCGTCGCGGCCCAGGTCGGTGCCGGCGGCCTCGCGCTCGGCATCGACCGCGACCCCCGCGCCGTCGCCCTCGCCAGCGCTCGGGCCCAGCACCTGAGGCAGGCGCGCTTCCGCTGCGCCGATGCCAGCAGCCACCGCTTCGAGCCCGCGGCGGCCGACGCGATCGTCAGCCGCTTCGGCACGCTGCACTTCGAGGATCGCGTGGGCGCCTTCGCCAACCTGCGCCGCGCGCTGCGTCCCGGAGCGCAGCTGAGCTTCCTGTGCGCCGCCGAGCTCGGTCGCAATCCCTGGGCGACCGAGCCGGTGGCGGCCCTGTGCCGGTCCCTGCCCGGCATCCCGGTGCCGGGCCAGGAGCGCGGCGGTCCCTTCACGCTCTCGGACCCGGCGCTGATCCGCACGATCCTGAAGGCTGCGGGCTACCGCGAGCCGAGGATCGAGCGGATCGAGCGCCCGCTGTGCTTCGGCGGCGATGTCGAGGACGCGATGGAGTTCTACTTCGAGACCGACGCGCGCCCGCTGGTCGCCCAGCTCGACACCCCTGCGCTCGAGCGCGTGTGCCAGGCGCTACACGCCACGCTCGCGCCCTACGCGTGCGCCGATGGCGTGTTCATCCCCGCATCCCTGTGGTTGGTTCAGGCGCGGGCCCGAGCGTCGAGCTCCAGCAGCTTGCCGTAGAGGCGCGAGCGCGCAGCAGGATCCCCGGGCCGCACCCAATCGCGTCCCAGCGCCTCCCAGTCCGGATCCTCCGGCGACAGGCCCAGGGTCTCGATGTAGTGCCGGTCGACGATCAGAAACTGGTGCCGGTAGGCGAGCAGGAAGCCGCCGTGTTGCGCGCGGATCTCGCGCGCCTCCTCGTAGTGCGCCGACCAGATGTTCCAGTGCACCACACAGCGCGGTGGGTAGAGCAGGGTGCCGAAGTCCGGCACTTGACCGGGCGCGCTCAACACGTCGCGCGCGTGCTTCCAGTCGCGGAACCCGAGCTCCCGCGCGATCACCGACAGGCAGTGCCGCCGCTGCAAGCGCTCGCGCAACGCCGCGTCATCGAGCTCGGCCAGCTCTGCCAGCTCGCGCACGCGCTCCGCTGCCGGTGCCTCGCCCGCGCTCGCCGCCCGGTGCAACAGGCGTGCGCGTGCCTTCAGGTCTTCGATCAGATCCATCGCGTCCTCCGTCGATGGCCAGTTCCCGCTCCGGACGGCCAGGGGATGCAATGTCGTTGTTGGCGTCGCGCCGAGGGCGCGTCTCGCAGGGTGGGGAAGCCTCTCGGCGGGCCGGGCGCCCCTGCGCACCCGAGGCACGAAAGCTGACACCCACTCCCGCCCCGCGCAAGCCGCTAGACGAAGCGCGCGCGCTCGATCCCGAGCTTCACCATCTTCGCCTGCAAGGTGCTCGGCTTCAGCCCGAGCACCTGCGCAGCGCCGCCGTCGCCGTAGATCTTGCCGCGGCTCGCACGCAGCGCCGCGCCGATCGCATCCCGGATCGCGTCGTCGAGCGTCTTCGCGCTGCGAGCGGTCCGGCGCTCAGGGGTGGGCATCGGCAGGCCGCAGCGGTGGCACGCCATCCCGACCATGCACCCCACCGCTTTGACCATGGCCGCTTCACCCGCCAGCCGCGGGACGTCGTGGCCCGCAAAGCGCAGCGTGAGGGAGCCGGCTGGACCCTGCTCCACAGGCACCGCGACCGTGACGCCCCACTGACCACCACGGCGGCTGAGCTTGGGCGCGTCGGAGCGAAAAGCGGCGGGCGCTTCCGATGGGCGTTCGTGCGGTCCGTCCGCGGTCCACGACAGCAGACGCCAGCTCTCCCCGCCGGCTGCAGGCGGCAGGGTCAGCTCGAGCCGCGACAGCGCCATCTCCCGCTGGAGCACGCGACCGACCGCCTCGACCAACTCCTGATGGCACCGTGCGGGCGCCACATCCAGCGCCAGCTCTCCCAGCACCCGGGCCTGCTCGATTTGCTCTCGTGCGTGCACCGAAATGATGGTGCCCACACCCACATGTCGGTGTCCAAGAAACCGCGGATGCACTGCCGAAGCCATCCCACCCAACACCGAAATATCGGTGGTGCCAGCGCGGCGGCTTGCCTCGCCTCCCGCTTGAGCGTCGCGCATCACTCCTGATGCCGCACGCCCAAAGCACCACCGGGTTGCCCACCACTCGAATCGTCGAGGTTCGTTCAGGAGCGAGCGCGCCCGCAGGGCCACACCGGAGGCGTAGCGGAGCTACGT
>JAPPOT010000444.1 GCA_028817855.1 Myxococcales bacterium | reverse complement strand
CGTCTCGCTAGGCGACCACCGCACGCGGGCCGGTGACCGTGCCGAGCTCCGCGAGCTCCGCGTCGGCGGCAACCGATTCGACCTGTGAGTCCCAGTAGGCCCCCACCTGCTCGGGCGTGCGCAGACGCTCGCTGGAAGCCCGTACCTCGATCGCGCTCGCCACGGCCAGCGCGACCTCCGCCGCCCGGGCCTCGGCAGAGGCGCCCTTGGTGATGCAGCGCCCGAGCAGGGTCCAGTCGTCGACCCGCATGGTGGCCTCGACGCCGTCCTCGACCGAGACGTCCACGCGCTCCACATCGTCGGCAGCGCAGGCCGCGGCCGGATCGCCCCGGAAGGAGGCGCGCCCGCGCCCGCGCTTGAGGATCAGGCGAACTGCGCTGGCGCGTTGTCGCTGCACATCCAGCAGGGCGGCGGGCGAGCGCCCGAGCGCCGCCGTGACCGTCGCGCGGCTCAGGTCGACCCCGTGGGCCAGCCGCACGAGCTCGGTGATCGAGTTGCCGCCCAGCCGCAGGTTCACCTCGATCAGCGTGGTGGTGCCTGCCTCCAGTCGCAAATCGAAGTTCGCCGGACCGCTCTCGATGCCGATGGCGCGCCCGAAGGCCGCCACCTCGGCGCGCACGCCCGCTAGCGCGTCCGGCGCCAGCGTGCATGGAATGGAGTGGCCCACGGGCGAGACGAAGCCCTCCTGGTACTGGTCGTCCATGGCAAAGAAGGCGATCAGCTCGCCCTGCCAGAAGAAAGCCTCGACGCCCACCGACACGCCCTGCGCAAAGCCCTGCACGAGCACCCGCTGTGGGCCCTCGCCATAGCGCGCCGCGCGCTCCAAGGCCGCCGACAGGGCGCCCTCGCCCTGTACCACCGTCACGCCGCGACCGCCCGCGCTCGAGCGCGGCTTGATCACGATCGGGTAGCCGCCGACCCGGGAGATCGCCTGGCGCGCTTCGCTCAGGTCGCGAACCGCCTGGGTGGGCGGTGTGGACAGGCCCGCGTCGAGCAGGCAGCGCGCGGTCTCGAGCTTGTCGGTCGCCCGCTCTGCCACCGCCTGGCCCGCGCCCGGCAGCCCCAGCGCGTCGACCACGCGCGCGACCGCGGCGACCGCCACGTCGCTGGCCGCGGTCGTGACGCCGTCGATCGCCAGCCGGCGTGCCGCGTCCAACACCGCCGCCGTGTCCGAGGTGTCGATCGGCAGCGGGTGGTCCGCCAGGGCCATGCCCGGGGCCGCCGCATCGCGATCGACCACCGCGACCTGGGCGCCCAGGTCGCGCGCGGCCTGGATCACGTCGAGCTGAAACAGCCCGCCGCCCACGATCAACACCCGCGGCCCATCCGTGCTCACGATGGGATTGTCCCCCCTGGCGATCGATGGGGTCAAATGCCCGCCGATGGAGCCGCGCCGCCCCGCGCCGCAGCATTGCGGCCCGCGCGGGCACGGCCTACCTTCACCCCCGGGAGGACGATCATGGCTTTCTCCGTGCGCACTCGGTGGGTTGCCGCGCTGGCGGTGGGCTGGCTCCTTGCGGGCGTGCCCGCCTGCTCGAGCGCCGGCGGCGACGACGCAGCGGACAGCGACGAAGCCGACGGGCAGAAGCCGCCGATCGACAGCGGCGACGGCGAGGATGGCGATGCGACGCCGGACGGCGGGGCCACGCCCGCCGGGGACGGCGATCGGGACGACGTGTCCACGATGGCGCCGGCCCCCGGGGCCTTCGACTTCGACGACGCGAGCTATCGCGCAGACCTGGAGTTCATCACCGGCGAGCGCGAGCCGGGCTCGGAACACTGGCAGGCGGTTCAGGACATGTGCGCCGAGCGCCTCACCGATCTCGGCTTCGACGTCACGCGCCCGGCCTACGAGACCGGCGTCAACGTGCTGGGCACGATGATCGGTGAGGGCGCGCCGGACGAGCTGGTGATCGTCGGCGCCCACTACGATCACATCCCGGGCTGCCCCGGTGCGGACGACAACGCCACCGCCGTGGCGGGCGCGCTCGAGCTGGCGCGCCTGCTGGGCGGCGAGATGCACGCGCGCACCCTGGTCATCGCGTGCTGGGATGAGGAGGAGCTCGGACTGCTCGGGTCCGCCGCCCACGCCGGCGAGATCGCAGAGAGCGGCATGGAGGTGGCGGTCGCCATCTCGCTCGAGATGATCGGCTTCGCCAGCGACGAGCCCGACACCCAGATGGTCCCGGTGGGCTTCGACCTGGCATTCCCCGAAGCGGTCGCCGCCGTGCGCGACAACGACCTGCGCGGCGACTTCATCACCTACATTGGCAACGAGCCGGCCGCCGGCACGCTGGAGTTGCTCGGCGCATCGGCGGACGCGCTGCCGTTGCCCTCGATCACGCTGCAGGCGACCGAGGCCCTCGGACCGGTGCTGGCGAACCTGGTGCGCTCAGACCACGCGAGCTTCTGGTTGAACGGCGCGCCGGGCGTGATGATCACCGACAGCGCGAACTTCCGTAACCCGAACTACCATTGCCAGAACGGCGAAGACACGATCGATACGCTCGACCTGGACTTCGCCGCCAGCGTGGTGGTGACCACGACCGCCGCCGTCGAGCGCGAGCTCAATCCCTAGCGATAGCGCGCGCAACTCGGATCCGAAAGAGGGCGTCGCCGAAGATGCCCATGCCGTTGCGCTCGGTCGCTTGACGCGCGCGCGTTCGTCCTTAGGCGGCTGGCCAGACCCCACAAACGGCTGGCCAGACCCCACAAACGGCTTGCCAGACCCCGCGCCGGGAATACGAGAGCCCTACCAGCAAGGCCAGGTGGGATGGGCGTATCGAAACACGGCAGTGTGGGCGGGATTCGTGCGCTCGCAAGAGCGGCGGGCGCAACTCTTCTCTTGTTCGGCCTCGCATGGGTCGCGGCGGGGTGCAGCGAGTCGGACACGCGCCCCTGTACCGGGGGTCCGGGCTCACCCGGATGCGCGTGCACCGAGGAAGGCGGCTGCGGCCTGTACCTGGTCTGCAGCGACGGCGTTTGTCGCGATCAGCGCACGCCGCCCTCCGATCCGATCTGCTACACGCCCTGCCGCGAGGGCACGCTGGTCGACGGGGTCTTCCGCGAGTGCTCACCCGAGGGCCTGCTCGAGGGCTGCGTCGCACCCGCGACCTGCATCGACGGCACCTGCGTCGCCGACGAGACGGCGATGGAAGACGCGGAAGACGCCGGAATGACGATGCTGGCGGACGTGGAGCCGCCCATGGAGGCCGCCCTCGGCGCCTGCAACGACGAGCTCGACTGCCCGGGGCACCAGACCTGCATCGCCGGCACCTGCTACTCGGACTGCCGCGGCGACGACGACTGCCCGGGCGAGCAGGCCTGCGTGCGGCACGTCTGCCGCATGACGTGCAGCGGCAACGATGAGGAGTCCAAGTGCCCGCCCGGCAGCTACTGCGCCACGGTCGACGGCGAGAACGGCTACTGCGAGCAGGGCAGCGACACGATCAGCGGCGACCAGCGCACGGTGCCCGGCTCCTTCGGCCTCAGCACCGACGTGCTGGCCCTGTCCAACATCGCCGACTCGGCCAGCTTCACGATCGTCAACGACACGCCCCAGGCCCTCGAGTTCAGCGTGCGGCGCCAGAGCCACAAGGAGTTCGACAGCGAGGGCACGCGCACCGAGACCGCCCAGCCCCTCTTCTGGCTCGCGCTGGGCGAGGGCGACATCGACGCCTGCGGCGAGCTCGAGCCGGGCGAGGGCGGTGAGCCGAGCGACGACGCCGACGGGGACGACGCCGCTCCCGCGCTGCGCACGCTCGTGGCCGGCGGCGGTGGCAGCACCACCATCGCGGTCTGCCACGCCTCCAACCCCGACGTGGGCTCGGTCTGGACCGGCGAGCTCCAGGTGGGCAACCCGCGCGTCGGCTACCGCACCTTGACCCTCTCCTACACGAGCCGTCCGGAAGGGCAGTGGTCCGGCCGCATCTTCTATTTCGCCAACTTCGGCACCGACGAGCTCGACGCCTGGATCGAGGGCAAGGACGACCCGGACGGCGCCGGCATCGCCTCGGTCGGCAACGCCCTGATCTGGCGCTGGGACGCCATGCGGCGGGGCCAGATCAGCCTCGACAACTTCCGCGCCGCGGTCCAGTCGTCGATCACCGGCTCCTGGGACTTCCAGGCCATGCGCGAGCGCTGCCCGGAGCCCTCGGGGGCCTGCTACCCCTATGACGACATCGACGGGCTCGAGAGCTTCACCAACGACCTCGAGGGGCGCCCTGTGCCCTCGGGCGTGGCGGAGCTGCCCTTCGTGATGAACCTGCGGGCCGATGGCGAGAGCCGGCTGACCGGCAAGGTCGTCTCCGAGCAGACCCTGCACTACGCGGGTGAGCCCGCCATCACCCTCGACCTGCGCCTGCCCGTGGAGGGTTGCGACGAGCGCCTGACCGAGAGCTGCGTGAACTACATCGAGGCCTTCGAGGGCGGCGCCGTGGTCGGCGGTCGCTACTACCCCGAGCCCGGCACCGGCGGCTGCGAGCTGGATGGCTTCGAGGAGCTGCAGACGCCGTGGCTGGTGCCCGGCTTCATGCAGGGCAGCAGCCTGGATGGCACCACCGGGCTGCGCTATCGGGCCGAGTGCCGCGACACCCTGCAGCCCTTCACCGACCGCGAGAAGGCCAGCCTCAACTACGCCTTCGCCGGCTCCAACCCGATCCCCGACGGGCGCAGCCGGCGCCGGAGTCTGGAGCTGATCGACGGCCTCTTGATCAACCAGGAGGAGCTGCTCGTGCTGTTCAAGGAGCGCTTCGTGGAGGACGGCGAGGCTGGCGACGAGCCGACCGTCGCACACGGGCTGATGCACCTGGCCCGCACGCCGGCGACGCTGCAGGAGACCGACTTCGACGGCTCGGAGCAGATCGAGGAGCGGGACATGGACCGCGACCTCTCGCCGCCCGTGCGCTGCAGCGAGCCGCTGGTCAAGGAGGTCTTTCAGCTCGACACCCTGCCCGAGAGCTGGTCGCCCACGCCGAGCGAGCCCGAGCAGATCGATCAGCTCGCCAGCGCCCTGATCACCGGCCGCGGCCCGGGCGGCACCGAGCCCCTGCTGGCCGAGCAGGTGGGCGAGGCGATCCACTACTACTGCCACGAGACCGGCCAGATCGACGGCGGCCCCGGCAACGACGGCTCCGAGACCGCCACCATCGAGCCCTGCCCGCCGGGCAGCCAGATCATCTACTTCGCCCTGCTCGACACCCTCGAGTGCGGGGACCAGGAAACCATCGCCAACCTCCCCTGCCAGGCCGACGGAGACTGCGAGGACTTCGTCTACCGCGAGCTGCCCACGCGCAGCGGCTGCAGGCCCCGCCTCAACCCCAAGTGGTTCTGCGAGTCGGGCGACTACTGCGACGACGAGAATGACCGCCGCGAGGGCAAGCGCTTCTATGCCGCCGGCGCGACCACCTCGGTCTTCCTGCCGCTGCACAACACGGTCGACCAGGCCTTCCGCTACAAGACGGCCTTCGTCAGCCGCAAGAACCGCAACCTCGGCTTCGTGCCCTCGATCTGCGATCCGGACACGGCGGCGGTGCCCTACTGCTACGACCCGCCCGCGATCGAGGACGCCTCCGAGCGCGTCGACTGTGCGCTCAGCCTCTACGTCAACCACTCGGACGCCATGAGCCCGTCGACGCGCACCCAGGTGCGCGACTACCTGCTCGAGAGCTTCGCGGTGGTCGACGACAACCGCGACGGCTTCGAGACGCTCTACTCGGAGCTGTCGATCATGCTCGGCGACGACGCCTTCACGGCGGCCTTCGCCTCGCGCTTCGACCTGGCGGCCACCCGAACGCGCGCCTTCGAGGGCGAGCTCTTCGAGGCCGACGGCATCAACCTGTCGGGGGTCGCGGGCCACGAGATGCACTCGCTCTACCTGGCGGTCCAGTACTACCAGCTGACCCTCGACCGCTTCTACGCGTTGACGCCGCTGCTACGGACCTCAATGCGCGCCCAGCGCGAGGGCAACGCCGCCTTCGGCTTCATCACCCAGCAGACCGTGACGGCCTACTTCGACCGGCTGATCCGCGCCTCCTCCCAGAAGTCCCGGGCCTGGTCCGAGATCGCCCGGCGCTACCAGAACTTCAACCAGCCCGACCTGGCGCGCCGCGTGGTCGAGCGCGCCTACACCGCCACGTACATGGAGTCGGTGCTGATCACGCGCCTGATGCACGAGGTCACGCGCGTCGTGCGCGCGGCCGACGTGGCCCAGATCGAGCTGATCATCGTGCAGGCCCAGCGCATGTACAAGGCGGCGCTGCTCGACATGCGCGACGTCTACGGCAGCATCATCGACGACGTGAACTTCTTCGGCTTCCCGCCGGACTACATCCCCTTCCCGGCGCTGGATCCGGGCGACATCAACGCCTTCGAGAAGCTGATGGCGGCGGCCTGGGAGTCCACCAACTTCGCCCGCGACAAGGAGGAGCGGGCGCTGGCCCAGTCTCGCGACTTCGACGTGGACGAGGAGTCCTTCCAGGCGGAGCTGGTCGGGATCCGCAACAACTACGAGAACCAGCTGGGCGAGATCTGCGGGCTCTTCCCCGACCCGGCCGAGCCCAACCGCTGGTATCCAGCGATCTCCACCTACGCCCACCTGTGGAGCGACCTGGAGCTGCTGGGTGACCCCTGCGGCGCGGTCGGCACCGGCGCGGTGCACGAGTCGCGCGTGGAGCAGTCGATCATCGCCGACCGCATCGAGCTGGCCCACCTGAAGTTCAAGAACAAGCGCGAGGAGATCGAGATCGAGACCGACCGCATGCTGGCCCAGTGTGCGGAGATCCAGGCCGGCGTGGAGCTCGAGATCGCCCTGCAATCCGCCAAGCTCGCCTTCGAGGAGACCAAGCGCTGGACCAACGTCGGGCTCGGGATCTGGGAGCGCTTCAAGGAGACCACCACCAAGCTCAAGGGCACCGCCCAGTGCGTGCCGCCCACCGGCGGCACCGCGATCAGCCCGGGCAACTGCATTCAGGTCAACATCGCCGCCACCATCGACGAGGTCTCGAGCAAGGGCTACGACATCACCCGCTCGATCGCCGACGCCCTGCTCGCGGTGGGTGAGACCGCGATCGCGGGCGCCGAGTTCGCCAAGGCCATCGCCGAGCTCGAGGGGCGCTGCAACCTCGCCCAGATCGACTCCGCGGCCAAGATCAAGGTGCTCGAGCTGGAGTCCGACGAGCTCTTCAAGGAGTACCACGACGCCTTCAAGGAGCTGGCCCTGGGAGAGTCTCGCACCAACCAGCTGCTGGGAGAGGCCGCGCGCGTCACCGCCGAGCAGCAGGAGGCCGAGCAACTCGCGATCAACATCGAGGCGGCGCGCAACGACCCCAACGTGCGCATCTACAAGAACGATGCGGTGATCTCCGCAGACCGCAGCTTCAGGCGCGCGCTGGCGGCGGCCTACAAGGCAACCAAGGTCTACGAGTACTACACCAGCCAGAGCTACGCGCGGCTCGAGAACCTCTTCCTGATCCGCATGGTCCAGTCCGGCGACTTCAGCCTGGAGGAGTACCTCTTCGAGCTGGACGGCGCCTACACCGAGTTCGAGGAAGCCTTCGGAAACCCGGACACGCGCGTGGCGATCATCTCCCTGCGCGACGACATCTGGGGCATCGAACGCGTGGACGGCCGCGGCCAGTCCTTCAGCGAGGACCAGCGCACCGGACTGCTCCACGAGCGGCTGGGAGATCCCACCCTGCTCGACTCCCGCGGCTACATCTCGATCCCGTTCCGCACGGACATCGACCAGCTCTCGCCGCTCACGCGCAACCACAAAATCCTGCACATCGAGGCGGAGATCCTCGGTGGCGACGTGGGCGACACCCTCGGGCGCATCTACCTGAGACAACGGGGCACCGGCACGGTGCGGGCGATCGACGGCGAGAAGATCTTCTACGCCCTTCCGGAGAAGACCGCCGTGGTCGACACCTTCTTCAACGGCGAGCGCTTCGGCGTCTTCTCCGACGACCGCGTGCTGCGCAGCGAGCGCTTCCGCGACCTGCCCTACGCGAACACCGCCTGGGAGCTGCTGATCAATCAGCGCGACGAGCTGGTCAACCAGGACATCAACCTGCAGTCGCTGTCGGACGTGCGGCTGTACATCTACTACACGGACTTTACGGAGCTGTAGGCGATGGCGATGGGAACGACGACAAGCACGACGTTGCTCATCGGCCTGGCGCTGATGGGCCTGCTCGCCGCATGCGAGGACTCGGAGCCCTTCCGCTGCGAGGCGGGCGCCCTGCGCTGCAGCGGCAGCGTGCTAGAGCGCTGCGATGGCGCGAAGTGGGCGCCGCAGGAGGACTGCCTGGAGAGCGGGCGCCAGTGCGTGTCCGAGCACGGCGAGGCCCGCTGCCTCGGGCGCACGCCCGACGGCGTGGACGAGCCCGATGCGGGCGCGGTGCGCGATGCGGCGGCCGCGGCGCTGCCCGACCTGCCCGACCCCGAGGAGACCCTCTACGAGCCGTGCCCGAGCGGGCAGGCCTACCACCCGCTCGACGAAGAGTGCATCACCTGCCCATTCTCCGCCTGCGACGGGCGCGGTGAGGACGGCCTCTTCGAGGGGACGACCCTGGATGGCAAGTGCGTGTGCAAGACCGCCGACGGCTTCTACTGGCCCGAGTCGGGTCTGACCGCGGTGGCATGCGACAAGGACGGCGATGGCTGGGTGAGCGTGGAGGCGCGCTCGAGCATCGAGTCCAAGGATCGCGCTTACAAGGACAACGCCCGCTGCGACCTGCGCATCGTCGACCGCTTCGTGCTCGAGTCGGAGGGCTCCGACGGGGCCGGCCACGTGGTGGCCCTGGAGGAGGATCTCCCGCTCTACGAAATCGAGGCGCTCGACGATCAGAACCGGCTCGAGCTCAACGACAAGATCAAGCCCTACGGCGGCATCAAGCCCAGCGCCCACGCCCTCAACAGCCTGACCAAGGCCTGCGTCGACACGATCGCCGACTACAACGGCAACGACGTGGCCGACCTGGAGGAGTGGGACACCTACGACGAGCCGGTGCAGCTCTGGAGCCTGTTCGAGGAGCTGTCGACCTACACGCGCTTCGCCTATTTCAGCGAGCTGCACACCGGCTGGTTCGAGGGCGACGAGGGCACGCCCAACCGCGGCAGCTACCACGTCCGCGAGCGCTCGCGGCTCAACTCGGGCAACCCCCTGGGCGTGCCGGTGCACTACTTCGAGACGATCGAGGCCGATGACGTGCGCTGGTACGAGCACGCCGAGCACTGGCGGCGCTGCGACCGGCAGACCGACGCGGCCTTCACCTCCGACATGCCCGCCCGCGGCATGGACTTCGCACGCTACAACCAGGGCCTGTGGAACCTGGGCAGCCGCGGCGGCACCGGTAACGCCCTGAGCGCTCCGGGCGCCGAGGCCGAGGGCGCAGCCGAGAGCTGGATGGTCGAGGACGGGCCGCTGGAGGTGCTGACCGCGGGCCAGTGCGGCGCCCCCCAGGCCCGCAGTGGCGGCGCGCTCTTCGCCCTAGGCGGGGCCTGCGGCAACGGCTCCGCCTTTACCACCGCGCGCCAGACGATCGACGTACCCGAGGAGCTGCGCGGCCTGGCGACGCTCCAGGTGGCCTACGGCGGTTACCTGCGCAACGCCGCAGGGCGTGACCGCCCCTCACTGCGCCTGCACTTCTTGGGCGAGGACTCGGAAGAACCGCTGGCCTCGTCGGACCTGCTCTCCAGCGCCGAGGCGCGCTGGGTCCAGGTGTCGGGCACCGAGTCCGTGCCCGGGCAGGCCACCCGCGTCGTCGTCGAGCTCACCGCCCAGCGGCAGGCCGCCCACGGACGCACGGAGGCCTTCTTTGACGACCTCTACCTGCGCTTCCTCTCGGCCGAGCCCAACCTGGTGATCAACGGCGGCGGCGAGAGCCCGCTCAGCGACTCCTCCGACGGCGGCTGGATCGGCGACGCCGGCGCCGACGTGCTCGAGGTGGCCCAGAAGCGCACCGGCGACCCGGCGCCGGTCTGCGGCGTGCACGACGAGGCCCGCAGCGGCGCGCGCTTCTTCGTGGTGGGACGCTGCCTCACCGGCGACGCCACGGGCTCGGCGCGCGCCTATCAGGAGATCGACCTCGGCGCCTACGCGCAGGACATCGCGTCCGGCAACGTGGCCGCCTGGTTCGGGGGCTGGCTGCGTACGGGTCCCGTGGCCGAGCCCGCGAGCGGCGACTCCGCCCACGACGAGCGCGCTGAGATCTACCTGGAGTTCCTCGGCGGCGGCGACGGGCCCGTCGACCGGGAGCGCTCCCAGTCGCTCGCGGTGGAGGGCGTGCAGCGGCAGTGGCGGCGCGTGACCGGCCAGACCATGTTGCCGCGCGGCACGCGCGCCGTGCGCTTCGTGCTCGCGCGCAGCGGCGACGACGACCGCCCGGCCGAGGCCGCCTTCGACGACCTCTTCCTGCGCCTGTCGACCGGCGCCCGCATGTTCCACCACAGCCAGTTCAAGTGCGTGGAGCTGGTCGACGACAACCCCGAGCCCGGGGAGCACCCGCAGCGCGTCACCAGCGGGCAGCTGGAGACCGACTATCACCTCAACAGCTGCCGCTGGGCGGGTGAAGCGCCGCCGACGGCCGCGCTGCCGAGCGGCGCCGATGGGCGCAACCCCTGGTCTGGCCTGATCGAGTGCAGCGACCCCTGCAGCGTCGTGCGCCGCGACGGCGACTCGCCCAGCACCTGCGAGCTCGCCCAGGGCACGGTCGGCCTGGCCAGCGTGCGCTACCTCCACTATCCACGCGCAAGCCGCCGCAGCTACGAGCGCGGCTGCGTCAACGAGTGCCTCGCCGTCGACCCCCAGTGCAGCATGGGCGAGCCGGGCAGCTTCGCCTGCAAGGTGGACCGGGAGTACTTCGGCACGACCTACTGCGACTGCCTGGGCGGCTTCTCTCCCTGGCCCGCCTGCGACGCCTGCGATGCCTTCGGCAACTGGGACGAGACCCAGGGCTGCGCCGTGTGCAAGCCCCACTGGGATGTACTCGAGGACTGCGCCATGTGCCTCGGCAACCGCGACCCGGACAACCAGTGCGAGACCTGCCGCAACAGCTGGATCATGGGCGACATCCCCGGGCTCGAGGGTCAGACCGACGACTGCGAGACCTGCCCCGACGACGACGACAACGGCCACTGGACCGGCGACGACTGCGACCGCTGCGTCGGCAACTGGGACGAGGCCGCGGGCTGCCTCGCCTGCGACGGCAACTGGGACGAAGACACCGGCTGCGAGCAGTGCCTGCCCAACTTCGATCCCACCTCGGGCTGCGAGGACTGCCTCGGCAACTGGGACCCGAGCACCGAGCCCAAGTGCAGCGTGTGCCTGCCCAACTTCGACGAGGCCACCGACTGCGTCACCTGCAAGGACCACTACCAGCTCGACGTGATCGGCGAGTTCCCGGACGGGCGCCCGATGCAGGCCTGCGCCGTGTGCCAGACCCAGTGGGACATCGAGACCGGCTGCACCCAGTGTCGCTCCGGCTGGTCCGAGGAGACCCTGTGCACGGCCTGCAAGGAGGGCTTCGAGCTCTTCCAGCCGGAGGACCGGGATCCGGACGACGGCTGGATCCCGCCGCCGGTCTGCGTGCGCTCCAACCTGCTCAGCAATGGCGGCGCCGAGGAGATCGACGACTCCGACGAGGAGGACGGCTCCGATCCGACCGACTGGATGACCTACCCACAGGGCACGATCAGCGCGCTCTTCGACGGCCACTGCGAGGGCAACCTGCCGGTCCCGGTGGAGGGGCTGCGCTATTTCAATCTCGGCGCGGTCTGCGATGACAACGCCGCCTCGCCCGAGTGCGACAGCACCAGCGTCTGTCGCTTCCGGCTATTCGGCATCTGCTTCTCGGCCAGCCGCGTCAGCCACTGCGACTCGACCACGGCGCCGCTCTGGTACGGCGTGCAGGCGATCAGCCTCGAGGACATCTACGACATCACCAGCGACCCCGAGGAGGACGTCTTCCTGCGCTTCGCGGGGCATGTTTACGCCGTGCCCGGGCCCAACCCCAACCCCGGCCTGCCCAGCGCGGTCTTCACCGTCACGGGCTATCGCCCCAATGGCGAGGACAAGACCACGCCCACCTCCGAGCAGGGCCTGGGGAGCCTGACCTCCCAGTGGCAGCTCGTCATGAGCGAACCGATCCGGGTCGAGCAGTACACCCACTCGCTGCAGTTCCTGATGGGCGCCTACCTGACACCGGGCGGCAGCGACCAGGTCTACTTCGACTCCCTGCAGCTGCGGCTGTGCTTCGGCGAGGAGGATTGCTGCATCAAGGACGAGGTGACCGGCGAGTTCAACTGCTGCAACCAGCTGCCCGGCGGGCAGTGGGATTGCGGCGACGCCAATCTCAGCGACCCCGACTTCGAGCCGCCGACGGAGGATGGACCGTGAGCCGTACGCAACAGGCGCTCCAGTCGATCGCCATCGCCGCCCTGTGGGCGGCCGCCCTGACCCTGCAGGTGGCCTGCGCCGCCGACGATGGCGTGGTCCCGCCCGACGCCGGCGAGGGCGACGCGGCCGTGCCACCCGATGCGGGGGATGGCGACGGCGACGTGGGCGATGGCGACGTGGGCGATGGCGACGTGGGCGATGGCGACGTGGGCGACGGCGACGTGGGCGATGGCGATGCCGACGACGGCGACGGCGGCGCCGATCCCATCATCTACTTCGACAGGCCCGACGCGGGCCCGCCGGCGCCCTGCACGGGCCGCTTCAGCGGACCCAACTGCCTGGACTGCCCCTTCAACGAGGTCGACGGCTTCTGGGATGCCCGCGTGGGGTGTGCGAGCTGCGCGCGCGGCTACTCGGGCGAGACCTGCACCCTGTGTCGCGTCCATGTCGACCGCGATGCCGATCGCGGCGGTGACGGCAGCAGCTGGGCGAGCGCCCTGCGCAGCCTCGACGAGGGGCTCGAGGCCGCCAAGGACGGGCTCTTCCCCGGCGCGACCGATGTCTGCGAGATCGTGGTGGCCGGCGGCACCTACCGCCCGACGGGCGACGATCCAGCGGCCACCTTCTCCCTCGCGCCCAAGGCCTTCATCGTCGGCCCCGAACGCAACGCGGGCAAGGGCGTGCTGCGCCTCTACGGAGGCTTCGCCGGCGGCGAGAGCCTCCCCAACGGGCTGCTGGCCGCCGACGCTCCCGAGTTGGCGGCCCGCGACTTCATCGCCGAGGCGTCCGTGCTGTCCGGACACTTCCCGGTCAGCGACACCCGTGTGCATCACGTGGTCAGCGGAGCCGATGGCGCCGTGCTCGACGGGGTGACCATCATGGGGGGTCGCGCGCAGGGCGATGACGACGAGGAGCGGGTGGGCGCCGGGCTCTATCTGCACGACGGCTCGATGACACTGCGCAACCTGCGCTTCGAGGACAACCTCGCGGCCGAGGGCGGCGACTCGCTCTATGCACGCGCGGCCGAAAACGGCGACACGGAGCTGCTCGAGCTGTTCATGCCCGGCGTCGACCTCGCCGGAGCGCTGTTCACGACCGCATGCGCAGCGCCGGACAGCGACGACTGCCGCATCGTGCTGCAGGGCGACATCGCGGGCGCGTCGCTGCACGGAGCCGACCTGACAGCCGCGGACCTCTCGACCCTCTCCCTGACCTCGGTGCGCACCTTCGAGCTCGTCAGCTGCCCTGCGGTGGCACCCGCCGGGTGGCTGTGCCTCCTGCTACCACAGCTGGGCAGCGACGCCCTGATCGGACCGGGCGCCAACCTGGGCGGCGCCGACCTGCGCGGCACCGACCTCGCGCCCGCTTCGCTCGTCGGCGCCGTGCTCGCCGGCGCGCGCACCGCCGATCTGCAGGGCTGCCCGCCACCCGCCGAGCTGCCCAGCCCTAGCTTCCGGTGCGCGGGCCAGAGCGACGGCGGCGGCACGGCCCTGCTCGGGCCGGCGGTCGATGTGCGCGGCGTGGGCCTCGAGGGCGCCGACCTGGGTGAGGCCGCGCTGGCGGGCGCGATCCTGAGCGACGCGAGCCTGGCCGGCGCCGACCTGGGGGACGCGGACCTGCGCGGCGCCGACCTGCGCGACGCCGACCTGGGCGATGCGGATCTAACCGACGCCGACGCGCGCGGCGCCGACTTGAGCGACGCCACCATCGACACGAACGACGTGGAGGACCTGCGCGCCTTCGATCTGGCGGGCATGTGCCCGGCCGAGCTGCCGACGGACTGGCAGTGCATCGCGCAACCGGTCCAAGGCGGCCGCGCGCTGGTCGGACCGGGTGCGGACCTGCGCGATGCCAACCTGCGCGAGGCGGATCTGGGCACCGCGGAGCTGGCCGGCGCCAACCTGCGCGGCGCCAACCTGCGCGACGCCGCGCTGGCTTCGGCCAACCTGGACGGCGTCCGCGCCTACGACCTGGCCGCATGCACCGACGTGACGCTGCCCGCGGACTGGCAGTGCCTCGAGCTCGGACCCGCCGGCAACACGCTGGTGGGCCCCGGCACGGTGTTGTCCGGCGTGAACCTGCAGGGCGCGGACTTCGGCGGCGCCAACCTGGCCGGCGCCGACCTCGCCGGCGCCGACCTCAGCGGCGCCGACCTCAGCGGGGTGAACCTCACCGGCGCCGACCTCAGCGGGGCCGATCTGACGGGCGCGGGCCTCGCCGCAACGACACTGACCGCGGCGATTCTGACGGGCGCCACCCTCGACGGCGCCGACCTGAGCGGCGCAAGCGCGGATGACGCCGTCCTTTCCGGCGCCACCCTGGTGGGCGCCGACCTGGAGCAGGCCTCGCTCGTGGGCGCCGTCGTGGACGCGGCGGACTTCACCAACGCGACCCTCGACGCCGTGCGCGCGCACGACCTGCTCGACTGCACCGACGTGGTGCTGCCATCGCCCTGGTCCTGCCGCGCGCTGGGTAGCGCCGGCACGGGCCTGGTGGGACCGGCCGTGGACCTGGCCGGGGTCGACGCCACCGGCGCCAGCCTCGCCGGCGCCGACCTGAGCCAGGCCGATCTGGACGGCAGCGTGCTCGACGACGCCGACCTGGACGGCGCGGATCTGACCGGCGCCAAGCTGGCGGGCGCGGATCTGATCGACGCGAGCCTCGTGGGCGCCGACCTGTCGGATGCCGACCTGACCGGCGCCGACCCGACCGACGCGGACCTCACCTCGGCCACGCTGGTCGGCTCGAACCTGGCGGGCGTGGATCTGTCGAGCGCCGCGCTCGGGGGGGTGCAAGCGAGCGGGCTTGTGGTCTGCCCGAGCGCGCTACCCCCGGCCTGGAGCTGCATCCAGCTGGACAGCACCTTCGCGCTGCTGGGACCGCTGGCGAATGCCGGGAATCTCGACTTCGGCAGCGCTGACCTGGATGGCGTGGACCTGCGCGGCGCCGCGCTCGGCGGCTCGAGTCTCGACGGCGCGAGCCTCCACGGGCTGCGCGCATACGACCTGCCGGCCTGCCCCGACAGCCTGCCCATGGACTGGTCCTGCCTGCTTCACAACACGAGCCTCGTCCTGTTGATCGGAGGCGGCGCAGACCTGAGCGGCGCCGACCTCACCGGCACCGACCTGTCGGCCGAGAACGTCACGGACGTGGACTGGACCGGCGCCACCTGCCCCGATGGGACCGCTGCGGACGACCACGTGGACGGCTGCGCGAGCCACCTGAGCCCACCCCCTCCACCGTAGCGCGCTCGCGCGTGGCTCGTCGCTCACCCCGCGCCGGGCAGCCGAATGTGCACGTAGTCGAACTCCTGCCCGGTCGCATCGATCGCGTGAAGGAAGAGGTCCTCTCCCTCCACCGTCACGTGCACGAAGTGGAGCACGTCGAGGGCGAACTCGGTAAAGGAAGCCCCATCCGGCGCGCGGGTCCCGCGCCCGCCGCCGCCGGTCACGACGTAGGTGGTGTCGCCGATGGGCTTGGACCGTTCGTAGTGATGGTCGTGCCCCGAGAGCACCAGCGGCACGCGATGCTCCATCAGGATCGCGCCGAACACGCGCCGGAAGGTGAGGTCGGAGCCGTGGGAGCCCGACGAGTAGGCGCTGCGGTGGGTGTAGACGATCGTCCACGGCAGCTCGTTGCCGGCGAGGTCTGCCTCCAGCCAGGCGGCCTGGACCTCGCCCATGCGCTCGCTGTCGAGCGCCACGAAGTGCACGTCCCCCCAGTCGAAGGAGTACCAGTACTCCCTGCCATCCGGTGCGCCGTTCTCGGGCAACGCGAAGACCTCCCTGAAGGGCCCACCCGCGTCGGTGTAGTCGTCGTGGTTGCCCAGCACCGGGAAGGACGGGATCGAGACAAGCATCGGCTCGTAGATCTGAAAGAAGTTGCGCTCGAGCTCACCGCGGGTGCCCGAGCCATAGGCCACGTCGCCGGTCACCAACAGCACGTCGAAGGACACCCCCTGGACGTGCTCGAAGACCGCCCGCTGATCGGCGCCGCCGTGGCCCGAATCGCCGAAGGCCACGAAGCGCACCGGTGCGCCGGAGCCCGCCTCCGGGGCGGTCCGGAACCCGGTCGGCGGCGTGAGCATCGTGCCGTCCGGGGCGTGCAACGAGTAGCAATGCATGCTCCCCGGCTCGAGCCCCGTCAGCCGGGCCACGTGCTGATGGGCGTCCGCGGGGCTCGCGTCGGCCTGGAGACTCGACCGGAGCTCACCCACGGGGCTGCCGTCCGGCCTCGCCACACGAACCTGGTACGGATCGGGGGAGACCGCGGTCCACATCAGCAGCGCGGCATCGGTCTGCACGTGCTGGAGATAGGGAAAGCGGACGAGCTCGGAGATCGGACCGACCTCCTCCTCGCCGCACGCCGCGCGGTGGTCGCGGTCGAAGCGCACCTTCGGCACCGGCGCTTCGGCCAGGTCGCCGAAGCGCACCGCCTCGACCTTGCCCGAGACGTTGGCAGTGCCGCCGCAAGCGGCGGCCAGCGTCAGCGCGATACAACCGCCGACAAGCGTCACCCGTTCACCCATACGGATCTTCAATATGGGTCGCGACAGCGCGCTTGCAAGGCGAGGCGGACCGGCCCAGAGCGGCTCTTTGCCCGAGCGCACCATGACCCGTGGCACCGCAGACCTGCGCAGAGGATTGCGCGCCAGAGGGCGTCGGTCACGACTGGCGGGCACCAACGACCCCATCCATGATATCTAGCTCACCCTCTGGGGTACGGGAGGAGCGCGAGTACATGTCTGTCGTCGAGAGCACCCATGGACGCGTCGAGGGCGAGGCCCGCGGCGGTCACCACGCCTTCCTTGGAATTCCCTTCGCGAAGCCGCCGGTCGGGGCCCTGCGCTTCTGCGCGCCCGAGCCTGCCGAGTCCTGGGATGGCATCCGCGCCGCGCGCGAGTTCGGGCCCTCCGCGATGCAGGCGCCGAGCCCGATTGCCGGCATGGGCGCGGACGGCCCGCAGGGCGAGGACTGCCTCTACCTCAACGTCTACACCCCCGCACCGGACGGGGCGCGCCGGCCGGTCCTGGTCTGGATCCACGGTGGCGCCTTCATCATGGGCTCGGGCAGCGGTCCACTCTACGACGGCAAGACGCTAGCCGAGCGCGGCGACGTGGTGGTGGTGACGCTCAACTACCGCCTGGGCTCCTTCGGCTACCTATGCCTGTCGCAGCACGGCGGCAACGCCTGGGGCGCGACCTGCAACGCCGGCCAGCTCGATCAAGTCGCGGCCCTCAGGTGGGTGCAGGACAACATCGCAGCCTTCGGTGGCGACCCGGGCAATGTCACCGTCTTCGGCGAGTCCGCCGGCTCGTTCGCGATCGCGACCATGCTCGCGATGCCCGCGGCCAAGGGACTCTTCCACCGCGCCATCTGCCAGAGCGGCGCGAGCCTCAAGCTCCGCACGGACCGCGAGTCCCGGGCCGCGGCCTCGATCATGGACAACCTCGGGATCGACCACGCAGACAGCCAGAAGCTCCAGGGCGTGCCCGCCGAGAAGCTGCTCGAGGTTCAGATGTCGGGCGCGGCCGACATGCTCGGCGCGTTCTTCCCGGCGGTCGACGGCGGCACCCTGCCCGTCCAGCCCGGCGACGCGATCGCGAGCGGCGCAGCCGTGGACGTACCGCTGATGCTCGGCAGCAACCGCGACGAGATGAACCTCTTCCTCGCGCCGATGCTGCGCGAGAACAAGCCGATGTCGGACGAGCGGGCCCTCGAGCACATCGCCAGGGGCCTGCCCCAGGGCACCCAGGACGCCGCTGCAGGCCTGCTCGAGCGCTACCGCCGGTCGCGCAGCGCCCAGGGTCTCCCGGCGACCAACCTCGCCGTGCTCAGCGCAGTGCAGGGCGACCAGCGCTTCCGCATCCCCGCGATTCGCTACGCCGAGGCCTACAGCGAGCGCCAGCCGCAGACCTTCATGTACCTGTTCAAGCAGGAGTCGCCCGCCATGCGCGGCGCGCTGCGCGCCTGCCACGCCCTCGACATCCCCTTCGTCTTCGGCACCCTGGACGCGCCCCTTCAGGACCGCTTCGCCGGCACCGGCCCGGACGTGGAGAGGCTGAGCGCCACAATGATGGACGCCTGGCTCGCCTTCGCCCGAAGCGGCGACCCTTCCACGCCGGAGCTCGCGTGGAAGCCCTACGACCGCAAGAGCCGCACCACGATGGTCCTCGAAGCGCACTCGGCGCTTGCGGACGCGCCGCTCGACGAGGAGCGCGGCGCCTGGGACGACGTCACCTGGTAGAGGTCCTACCCCCCAAAGACGCGCGCGCGGGAGCGGCCTACTCTACACGCTCGACATGCCCGTGCCAGCCTCACCGCGCGCCCACGTCTGCTAGTCTCGCTGTCGATGTTGGTGCGCATGCCGGGGTGCTACGCGTTCGTGCTCTGCGTCGCCCTGCAGGGCTGCGGCTTCTTCGAGAGCGGCGAGCCACGCGTATTCGCCCACCGCGCCGCACCGGGCCACTGGCCCGAGAACTCGCGCACCGCCGTGATCAACAGCATCGCGCGCGGCTACCCGGGCATCGAGGTCGACATCGTGCTGACCGCCGACCGGGTGCCCGTGCTCGCCCACGAGCCCTGGGTCAACGAGGAGCTCTGCCGGCGCGGCGACGGTAGCGAGATCGGCGAGCGCGTGCTGATCCGGGATCTGTCCCTGGAGGAGCTTCACACCGGCTTCCGCTGCGGCGGTATTCGCGACGAGGAACACCCGGACGCGGAGCTGGTCGAGGACACCCACATGACGCTCGACGAGCTGATCGATGCCCTGCGGGATGCCCCGGCGGTCGAGCTCTACCTGGACACGAAGTACGACCCGGAGCTGACCCTCGACGCCGACGACTTCGCGCGCGAGATCCTCGACCGCTGGAGCGACGCGGGACTTCCGAACCAGCTCTACGTGGAGTCCACCTGGGCCCAGGGGACGCGCGCGCTCGAGGAACACGGCGAGGTGAACAGCGTGCTGGGCTGGCCGCGCTTTCCCGACGGCGAGTCGGAGGCGGCGATCGCGGGCGGTGCCGATCTGCTCGGCGCGCTCGGCCTGGAGCACGCCCTGGACGAGGTTGAGGCGGCGCGCGCCGATGGGCTCTCGATGCCTTTCCAGCTCGTCGACTGGCAGGTCGCGCGGCAAGCGCGGGACCAGGGCATCCCGGTCTTCATCTGGACGATGAACCGGCGCGGCACACTCGAGCGCTACTGCGACCAACCGGTCGACTACATCATGACCGACTACCCGGAGCGCGCGCCGTGTCTCTGAGCATGTTGCTGGTCATGCAGGCGGCCCTGACCTCCCCCGGCTTCGCCTTCGATCGCGTCGATATCGTCTCCGAGGAACCGGGGACCTGGCTGAGCTACGACCTGCCGCTGCTCGACGTCGCACCCGCGACCACCGGCGTGCGCTTCGTCGAGCAGGTCAAGCCCGTCTTCACGCTGCCGGTCGAGCACCTCTACCTGGGCACCTCGATCGCCTCCCAGTCGCTCGTCTACGAGGCGCCGGTGCTGGCGCGCGAGGGGCTCTCCTGGAGCGCGGGGCTTCACACGCGGCTGCTGCTGCCACGCGGGATCTTCGCCGGCGTGGCCCTGCGGCGCTGGCACCTGCGCCTCGCACTCGGCGTGAGCGCCCTGTCCGCCACGGCGTGGGCACAGCCGGACTGGACATACTGGTCGCTGCTGCCGACGGTCGGCGTCGGTATCACCCGGGATTGAGCCCGCTCGGGACGGCGGTGGTCGGGGCAGCCCGATTCGAACGGACGACCTCCTGCTCCCAAAGCAGGCGCTCTACCAGGCTGAGCTATGCCCCGAGGGCTGGGGAATGTAGCCGAGCGGATCTGGGGGGTCAAAGCGACGCGCGCGCGCTCGAGCGCAACCCCGCGCAACGTTGAACGCGCTACGGTTCCCGGCATGGCGGAGCGACAGCCGGGCGACTACGGCTACGAAGACACGTCGCTGAAGGCGATGGGTGGCGAGCCCGGCGTGCGGACGCTGGTCGACCTCTTCTACGACGAGATGGAGCGGCTTCCGGAGGCGCGCACGATCCGCGAGATGCATCCCAGTGACCTCTCGATCTCGCGCGACAAGCTCGCGGCCTTCCTGACGGGCTGGCTGGGCGGGCCCAAGCGCTACAGGGAGCGTTGGGGGCCGATTCGGATCCCTCCCGCCCACGCGCACCTGAAGATCGGCGCGTCCGAGCGCGACGCCTGGCTGCTGTGCATGCAGCGGGCGGTCGACCAGATGCCCGTCGCGGACGATTTCCGGGCCTACTTCATGCGGGAAATCGCTGTGCCCGCGAACCGAGCGATGACTCGCCCCTAACCTTGGTGGGCACGAAATGGCCCCTGGGGTAATGGCGTCGTCACTCAGAGTGTGCAAATGTCGAACAGGGTTCGGGTGGCGCAATTCAGGGTCAGTGCCCCCGCGGGAGGAACGCGTGAGACATCATCGGTGGATGGGGCTCGCTGGGGCCTACGCAATTTTGGTTTCCGGCTGCGCCGGGGGGGACGCGACATCGGACGGTAGCGGCCGCGATGCGCGACGTACCACGGCGGATCGCGGCGACGGGCAGATGGCCGCGGACGACGGCGACACTGCAGCCACGCCGGCCAGTGAAGGCATGTTCGGCAACAGCACGGCGCCGACCATGGCCCCGCTGCCCGACCTGCCGGAGGACGCCCTCGAGTGCGAGGTCGGCGTCTTCTGCGAGTCGATGGATCCCGATCCAGACGACTGCGGCAGCCTCACCCTCGAGGGCGACGTCGAGGTGGTCGAGAAGCCGGGCAACGTGCTGCTGGTGTTCGACCGCTCCGGCAGCATGGACCAGGACTGGAACGGCCAGGCCCGCTGGCAGGCTGCCGGCATGGCAATCGACAACGCGCTGGCGCCGCTCGCCGACAAGCTCACGGTGGGCTCGGTCTTCTTCCCCAGCCCCGATCCGGGCACCGACACCGGGCAGTGCATCGATCCGACCGGCATCGCGTGCATCTTCGTGCCCAACCTGACGATCGGCACCGGGACCTGCGCGGTGAACCAGATCTCGGCCGAGGACCAGATCGACTTCACGCTCGGCCCGGACTTCCTGACCCAGCTGACCGGCGGCGGCGGTGGCGGCGGCACGCCCAAGTACGCGCCCGTGGGCGGCGGACGCACGCCCCTGAGCGAGGGCTTGGCCGAAGCCCAGCTCGCGCTGCAGAGCGCCACCCTCGACGGCGAGGTGACTGTGGTGGTGATCACCGACGGCGCTCCCAACTGCGAGTGGGACGAGGGCCTCGCCACGCAGATCATCACCGACTGGCAGGGCGCGGGCATCAAGACCTACGTGGTCGGCCTGCCGGGCGTGGATGGCGATGCCGAGGGCATCCTCAACCGTCTGGCCTCGGCTGGCGGCACCAACATGTACCTGACGCCGAACGACGCGGCCACGCTGGAGCAGGAGCTGATCAACATCGTGCAGGAGACGGTCTCGGCCGGCTTCGACTCCTGCACCATCAACCTGGATCCCGCGGCCGAGGTGCCGGAGAAGCTGCACCTGGTGGTCAGCGAGGGCGGCGACGAGTCGGCCGTGCCCCACGTCTACGACAACGGCGAGGACGCCTGGACCATCTCGGACGACGGCTCTGTGGTCGAGCTGCTGGGCGACACCTGCACCGCCGCCACCGACGGCATCTACACCTCGATCCGTTTCGAGTTCGGCTGCGTCGAGCTGCCGCCCGCCATGCCGCCCCGCGTCGACTAGGGCTGTCCCTTCGAGGCCGTGCTGTAGCGCGTTCGCACCGGGCTGCCGTGGCGTGACCTTCCGGAGCGCTTTGGAGCTTGGAAGCCGCAAGGCGCCAAGCCCCTAGCGTGAGGCCAGGTAGTCGCGCATCTTGCGCGCCGCCACGGCGCGGTGGCTGATGCGGTTCTTCTCCTCTGGGGAGAGCTCCGCCATGCGGCAGTCGTGGCCCTCGGGCCGGAAGTAGGGGTCGTAGCCAAAGCCGTTGTCCCCTCGCGGCGTGAGCTCGATGTGGCCCTCGCAGACGCCATCCTCCGTGTGCGGCTGCTGCTGCAGCGGTCCCTCGGGCTCGGCCAACGCCAGCACGACGCGATAGCGGGCGGTGCGCTCGGTTTCGGGCACTTCCCGTAGCTCCTTCACGAGCAGCGCGTTGTTGTCCTCGTCATCGCAATGCACGCCGGCGTAGCGCGCCGAGCGCACGCCCGGCCGCCCCCCGAGCGCGTCCACCTCCAGCCCGCTGTCGTCGCTCAGCACGCGCATGCCTTTGGCCGCCGCGATCTCGCGCGCCTTCTTGCAGGCGTTGTGCTCGAAGGTATCGCCGTCCTCGATCACCTCCGGGAGCCCGCCCACGTCGTCGGCCGTGAGGATCTCCAGGTCGGGCAGATCGCCGAAGAGCTGCTTGAACTCGCGGATCTTGCCGGGATTGCCGGTAGCCAGCAGGAGCTTGGGCATGACGGCGCCGGTGTCTCAGCCGCGGACGGGCGCGTCAAGGGCTGTCCCACCGGCTCAGAAGGCGTGGGCGCCGTAGAGCGCGAACACCGGACCGCCGGTCTGGCGCCGGATCAGGCCCAGGCCACCCTCCAGCGTCAGCCCCAGGTAGAAGCCATCGACGAGCTGGTAGTCGGCCTCGAGCGCGAAGCCCAGGTAGGAGACACCGTTGCCGATGCCCGCGGGGTTGTCCACGTAGGGGGCGTCGCTCGCCTCGATCGGGAGATGACCCACCACCCGCAGGCGGGCCCCCACGTCCGTGACGATGTCGCCGCCGCCCTCGACGGAGAGCTGGACGACGTCGTCGAAGCCGTCGGTGCGCAGGAGATAGCCCGCGCCCGCCTGCGTGTACCAGCCATCGAAGCCGAGCCCGGCGCCGAGGCCGGCGCCCAGCTCCCAGACCCCGGCCCCCAGGCGCAGCTGCCCGGCGACGGTGCCGTCCGCGTAGACGAACTCCTGCAGCGGGTCGTCGTTGGCCAGAGGCGCGAGCGCGCTGAGCTCGCCGGCGAGGGCGAAGCGGCCCTCGCTCAACAGCTGGACCCGCGCGCCCAGGCGCGGATCCCCGACCGTGACGTGACTCTCGCTCTCGGAGTCCCGCGGGTCCTCGAGCCAGGCGGCCCGCGCGAGGTCCAGCTGCCACGTCAAGGCGAGCCCCGGCAGCACGCCGTACTCGCCGTAGGTCGCGAGGAAGAGCTCGTGGTAGGCGCCGTAGTCGATCGTGTTGTCGTCGCCGTCGTGGTAACCGAAGCCGTAGAGCCACTTGCTCCAGAGCTTGACGTAGCCGCTGCCGGGCTCGGGCACCCAGGCACCGGCGTGGGCGCGAGCGGGTGCGAGCAGGAACAGCGCAAACAGGAGAAGGGCGGTGGTTCGCAGGATGGACATGAGTGCTTCGCAGGGCCCTACGATGTGCTGCCGACGCGGTTACGCCGGCCGGGGGCGCCCCATGCTACACCAGCTGCATGAGCCAGACGCTCGGAGAACGGCTGCGCGCCCTGGGCACGGGGATCGCTATCGAGGGCCAGATGGTGCTCGAGCGGACCTGATCCTCGGCCCTTCTCCGGCGCCGCCGCGGGTGGTACCAACCCCCATGGATTTCGAGCATTCCGAGCGGGCCAGGGGCTACATCGAGCGCGTCCGGCGCTTCATCGACGAGAAGGTGCGCCCCGCCGAGGCCACGTACGAGGCGCAGCTGGTGGGCAGCAGCGACTTCCGACAGTGGCGCATCCCCGAAGTGGTCGAAGAGCTCAAGGCCGCGGCGAAGGCCGACGGCCTGTGGAACCTCTTCCTACCGGACGCCGAGCTGGGCGCGGGCCTGGACAATCGCGACTACGCGCCGCTGGCGGAGCTGATGGGTGCCTCGCCGATTGCACCCGAGGTCTTCAACTGCAACGCGCCGGACACCGGCAACGCGGAGGTGCTCCACCAGTTCGGCTCCGACGCGCAGAAGCAGCAGTGGCTCATGCCCCTGCTGGATGGCGAGATCCGCAGCGGCTTTGCGATGACCGAGCCGGACGTCGCCTCCTCCGACGCGACCAACATGGAGGCCACCTGCAAGGTGGTCGGCGACGAGGTCGTCATCAACGGGCGCAAGTGGTGGACCTCCGGCGTCGGCGACCCGCGCTGCAAGTTCCTCATCTTCATGGGTGTGACCGACCCGGACGCCGGGCGCCACGAGCGGCACTCGATGGTGATCGTGCCGATCGATGCAGAGGGCCTGACGGTCGAGCGCATGGTGCCGGTCTTCGGCAACCTGGACGAGCCCCACGGTCATGCCGAGATCCGCTTCGAGGACGTGCGCGTGCCGGCCGAGAACATCATCGGCGGACCGGGGCGCGGCTTCGAGATCGCCCAGGGACGACTGGGGCCGGGGCGCATCCACCACTGCATGCGCGCGATCGGCATGGCCGAGGTGGCCTTCGAGCGCATGTGCAGGCGCGCCATGTCGCGCATCGCCTTCGGCAAGCCGCTCGCCAACTTGGGCGGCAATCGCGGCGTGATCGCCGACAGCCGCATCGCCATCGACATGGCCCGCCTGCTCACCCTCAACGCCGCCTTCCTGCTCGACGTGCACGGCCTGGCCGGCGCCATCAGCGCCGTGTCTGCGATCAAGATCGTGGCGCCGAACATGCTCCAGCAGGTGACCGACGCGGCGATCCAGATCCACGGCGGCCAGGGCGTGGCCGATGAGACGCTCGCGCGCCTGATGGCGACCGCGAGAGTGCTGCGCATCGCGGACGGGCCGGACGAAGTCCACCAGGGCGTGGTGGCCCGCATCGAGCTTGCCGCCTACAAGTAGCGGAGGTCGCGCATGGGGGTCGACGGCTTCGAGCAAACGCGCTTCGAGCACGAGGGGGTGGCGCGCACCGTCTTCCGCCGCGGGCACGGTCCCGGCGTGGTCGTGATGCACGAGATCCCCGGCATCACGCCCGAGGTGGCGAGCTTCGCGCGCTCGGTGGCGGATGCGGGCTTCACGGTCGTGATCCGCACCTCTTCGGCACGCCCGGCAAGCGCTTCACCGCCGACCCGATCTGCCAGCGCGAGCGTTTCGAGACCCTGCGGCGAGAGCTGGGCGAGCGCTTCGAGGCGATCGAAATCGACTCCTCGCCCGGCAACGCTGGCGGCATCCGGCGCACCGCCCACAGCGTCGTGACCAAGGACCTGGTCGACGAGGATGGCCACCCCACCGCCCAGGCTCGCGATCGCGTCATCGCTTTCTTCCAGGAGCGCCTGCAGCCCCTGAGCGCGTGAGGGGCTACCCCCTCACGCCAGCCTGACCTGATCGGTGCACTCGGCGCGAGACGCCCACGATCTGACGTCGCGGGGCGCTCAGGGCCGAACGGGCAGGCGCGGACGCCCGGGCCGATCGATCCGCCAGAGGCCCTCCACCTGCGTCCGCAGCACGCTCGGCTCGAAAGCGGGACGCAGCGCGTCCTCGATGAAGGCGATGCCCTCGCGCAGATCCTGAAAGATTCCCATCCGCTCGCGCAGCGCACCGAGCCGATCGCGCACGCCCTCGGCGGCGCCGCGCTTGATCGTGCTGGGCAGGCCACCGCGCTCGGTCACGAAGGCGAAGCGGAGCAGGGCGTCACCGGGCCGCTGGATCAGCTCCGTGCGCTCGCGCAGGGCGCGCTCGTCCGGGTTGGGCTGTCGGGTCAAGCTCACCCAGAGCACGCAGATCCCATCGGGATGTGCGCGCGCCGCGTCATCGAGCACCTGCCCGATCCGCTCCATGCCGGACGCACGCACTTGCTGGTCGTGGAGCCTGACCACGAGGTTGCCGCAGGCGGCCAGCACCGACGACTCGGTCTGCTCGATCAACTCCAACCGCGGTGGGGGCGCGCTCACGGGATGCGCACGATAGTCGCCCGGAAGCCCCGGTGTCCACCGTACCGCGCGGCCTGAGCTACCCAGCGTACGGGTGGTCAGCGAACTCGTCGCGGGTGCACCCGGCGCGGACCTTGCGCCGGACGGCCGACCTCAACCAGCCCCCTCGAAGTGCGTGGGGTAGGATACTTCAGGACAGGTCGTACCCGGTAGGAGTGCGTCGCGAATGTTGCGAGAGCACACCGGATGCTCATAGCTTTCTCTCGGGATGGGACGCCTTCTACCGGCATTGCTTGGAACCTTGCTCGTTCCCCTGTCGATCGCCTGCTCGGAAGACCAGAAGGCGCCGTTCTACAACGCGGGTGAGGACTCCGGCGACGACGAGCGCGACGGCGGCAGCAGCTCGGGCAACGGCAACCGCACAGGCATCGACATGGATGAGCCCGGCGAGCCAGACCAGGACTTCGTCTCCGAGTGGGCGACCATCGAGGACGAGCCCCAGATCTGCTCGGGTTGGGGCCACAGCTGTGGGATCCGCAAGGACGGCACGATCCAGTGCTGGGGCCAGAACGACAATGGACAGCGCGAGCCCCCCGAGGGCGAGTTCGTCAAGCTCGGCTGCGCCGACCGCGGCGCCTGCGCCATCGACAGCGACGGCCGCATCACGTGCTGGGGCGGCAACGTGCTGGGCGAGGGCGATGCCCCGGGAGGCGATGGCTACAAGGAAGTCGACTGCGGCGAGGTGCACTGCTGCGCCATCAACGCCGACGACGAGCTGGAGTGCTGGGGCGCGGGCGGGCCGGAGGAGGAGCTGATCGCACCCGACGTCGGGCAGGCGACGCCACCGCCGGGCCAGTACCGCGGGCTGTCTGCGGGCAAGGCGCACAACTGCGCCATCGACCTCGACAACGACCAGGCCGTCTGCTGGGGCGGCGCCAGCGGCACCTTCGAGTGCTTCCCGCCGACCGGCGTGGACTGCGGGCAGACCGACGCGCCGCCCGGCGTGACTTACCGCGAGCTGGCGGCCGGCTGGCTGCACACCTGCGGGGTGACGACGAGCGGCCGACTGCAGTGCTGGGGCCAGGGTACGGGCGACGGCAACTGTGCGCCGACCAGCGGATCCTTGGCCTACGACTGCGGTCAGGCGACCACGCTGATGGGACCCGTACGGCGCGCGAGCGCTGGCGACTTCCACACCTGCTACATCGACGACGACTTCGAGATCCAATGCCAGGGCTGGGAGACCGCCGGGGTGGGCGACGAGCCCAGCGGCGAGTTCGCCCAGATCGCCTCCGGCATCGAGCACAACTGCACGATCCGACGCAACGGCACGATCCACTGCTGGGGCAACGACACGATCGGCGAAACCGACCCGCCGAACGACTACCCGGGCGACTAGGGACCTAGTGTCCTGAGTCCGTAGTTCGCGCAGCGCTCAGCCCAACAGACGCGCCACGTCGATGCGGGCCTCTTCCAGCGCGGCGTTCTGGATCGGTGCGAGCTGGGCGATGCCAGCGAGCGCGCGGTCGACCAGAGCGTCGTGCTCGCTGCGCTTCATCGGCTCTCCCTCGGCGGTGCCCTGGACCTCGATGATCTCGCCCGACTGCGTCGCGACCAGGTTCAGATCCACCTGGGCATCCCGGTCTTCCTCGTAGCAGAGGTCGAGCAGGGCCACGCCCTGTTGCAGCCCGACGCTGACGGCGGCGACAGGCTCGCGCAGGACACCCGGCTTGACCAGCCCGCGCTTGCGCAGCGAGTCCAGCGCCAATACCAGCGCCACGTAGCCGCCCGTGATCGAGGCCGTGCGCGTACCGCCGTCCGCATCGAGTACGTCGCAATCGACGTGGATGGTTCGCTCACCGAGCCGATCGCGCCGCACCGCCGCACGCAGGGCGCGCCCCACGAGCCGCTCGATCTCCTGGGTCCGGCCCCCGATCTGGCCCTTGCGCCCCTCGCGCCGCTGCCGCTCGGGATTCGCGCGCGGGTGCATCTGGTACTCCGCCGTGACCCAACCCTCGCCGGTGCCCTTGAGGAACTCCTTCACGCCCTCCTCTACCGAGGCGGCGATCAGCACCTTGGTACCGCCGGCGGCGATCAGCACCGATCCCTCCGGATTGCGTTGCAGGCCGGTCTCGATCGTCACGGGCCGGAGGTCTCCGGCGCCCCGGCCATCCTTTCGCGTCTGGGTCATGCAGGCTCCTGAGTCAGGGCGGCGACCCTAACACGCGCACCTGCAGCAACCTATTGGACCGCGCCGGACCAAGACTGCCAGCGGGTGATCCCGTGGGACCTGGATGGGAGCTTCAATCCGCCGCGCGTGCCCGTCCGCGACGGGCTGCTGCAGGCGTGGACCAGCGCCTGCGACGCAGGACCCACAGAGCGACGACGCTGAGCCCGGCGACGCCCACCGGATCGCCACCGACGCTGCAACCGCTGTCGGCTCCGGCCGCGCTGCCGGCATCGCCTTGGACCGGCGCCTCACCCGCGTCGCGAGCTCCCACCGACGCAGAGGTCACGCCGGCGTCGGTGTCGTCCGCATCGGCCGACCCGGCATCCGGGAGCGGAGCAGCCACCGGCGCTTCCCGCGGCTCGATGCCTGCCATGATCAGATCGAGCCGGTAGCGGGCCCACTGCAGCTCGCACAGCTCGCTCACCGACTCCGGAACCTGGCTGGCTGCCGGCGGGAGCAGCTCGGATAGATCGAAGAGCACCTCGCCGTGGCCGCCCGTCTCGAGCGTACGCAGGCCGGTGTCCGCGCAGGCGTAGGCGGCACCCGCATGCTCGCCGACGCAGGTGACGATCGGCCCCTCGCCAGCACGATCGGGCTCCTCGCCCAGCCGGGTGAGCGCGCCTTCCACCGCGGTCCAGCGTGCGTCCCCGACCACGACCGGACCGGAGATGACGCCGCCCCCCTGCTGCAATACCTGGAAGCCGTCCGCATCCATGCGCCCCAGCTGCGAGGCCAGGCCGCCATCCGTGATCAACAGCAGGTAGGCCTCGCTCCCGACAGCGCGCGGCCGGACCGCCACCGCCTCCGGCACCACCACCGCGCGCGTACGCTCGAGCTCGCGCCCGTCGGGCGCCAGCCGCAGCTGCTCGATCTCGGCGCCGACCAGGCGGGCAAGCACGATCAGCTCGTCACTGGCGCCCATCGCTTCCCACGGCACATCCTCGGCGAAGACCTCCTCGCTGGAGCTCGCGCCCACGCGCAGAACCGACGCGCGACCGGTCCCATCCCGCACGAGCTGCAGGACACCGTCCGAAGTGGCGCGAAGCGCAAGTCCAGCGGCGGCAACCGCGCGCTCGGGGTGTGGCACCACCTCCCCCGTGGGTCTACCGAGCACGTGGAGGCCATCGACCGATGCGATCACCACTGGGCCTCCGGGCATGGAGACCGCTTGCCCCATGTCGTCGTCGCCCCACAGCGCAGGGCACAGGTAGCGGTAGCCATCGTCGTGCAACACGGCGAGACCCTCGTTGAGTCGCAGCACCTCGGCCGCGCCGTCGCGGGTCGCCGCGATGGACAGCACACTCGGGTTCTCCCCGTGGGCCATCGCTCGACCCGCAAAGTCCAATGCGAACAGCACGATGACTAGATGAAGCAGACGATTGACCATCCCCACCGCCATCCACTAATAACATGAGCGGTTGGTTGGGATCGGGGGACGGAGTCAGCATGAAGGCGTATCTGATGATCGCGCTTGCGGCCGCAGTGGCGTCGGGCTGTGCGAAGGCCCGCGTCGTGGACGCATACGAAGAGGGAATCGAGGGCGCCGACGACGAGGTCGGCCGAGACTCGGATGGACCGGACGAAGCGGGTGCGCGCAGCGATGACTCGCCCGCCGGAGACGACGACGGCGAATCCCGCGCGGACGGCGATGGCGATGGACGCAACAGCGACGACGCCCGCGCCGACGACGACTCACGCGCTCGCGACGATGGCGAGGATCCACGCCAGGACACGCCCGACCGCACCTACACCTATTACGCGGACGTCAAACCGATCATCGACGCCAAGTGCACCACCTGCCACTTCGAAGGCGGGATCGCGCCGATGCCGCTCACCGACTACGACGAGGTGGAGGTCTGGCTCGACCTGATCGGCCACGACGTGCGCAACGACATCATGCCGCCTTGGACGGCCGACATGCCGATGGACTTCTTCCTCGGCGACCGGCGCCTGACCGACAACCAGAAGGACATCGTGCTTTCGTGGGTCGACCAGGGCGGCACTGCCGGCGATCCGGATGATGCGCCCGACCCGATCGAGCCTGCCCCCCGCGGCCTCGAGCGCGTGGACCTCAGCGTCCCGATGCCGGAGGCCTACGAGCCCCAGATCGATCCGGACGACTACCGCTGCTTCGTGCTGGAGTGGCCGCTGGATGAGACGAAGTTCATCACGGGGCTGTCGATCGAACCCGACAAGACCGACATCGTCCACCACGCGATCGTCTATCACGTGCAGCCCGAGGGAGCGGAGGCAGCGCGCGCAAGGGACGCGGAGGAGGAGGGCCAGGGCTACACCTGCTTCGGCGCCTCAGGCGCCGACGCGGCCTGGCTCCAGTCCTACGAGCCGGGCGGCTACGGGCAGGGCATTCCAGGCGGCCTCGGCTTCGAGGTACGGCCCGGCTCCGTGATGGTCCTGCAGATCCACTACAACACGCTCAACGGCAGCAGTGCGGACCAGAGTCGCATCGACTTCACGCTCGAGGACTCCGTGGACCGGGTCGGCGACGTCGTGCTCTTCGCGCGGCCCACCTGGTTCGCTGGCTTCATGCCGATCCCCGCGGGCGAGGAAGACGTGATGCACTTCTATCGCGGTCGCCCCGTCCTGACGGCGAACGACCGGCGCTACGAGATCTTCTGGGTTGACCTGCACATGCACGCCCTGGGCAGCCGTGGTCGCATCGGCATCATCCGGGCAGGCGAGCCCAACGTGGTGGAGCCGCTGCTGGTGATTCCGCGCTGGGACTTCGCCTGGCAGGAGACCTACCTGCTGAGCGAGTCGGTGATCCTGGAACCGGGCGACGAGCTCTACCTGGAGTGCCACTGGGACAACACGGCGGCCAACCAGATCACGGTCAACGGCGAGCAGCTCCCGCCGCGCGACGTGAACTGGGGCGACGGCACCACGGACGAGATGTGCCTGGGCAACGTCCTGGCCGCACCGCTCTGAGCGCCCGCGGCGCTCAGGTGTTTCTGCGCTGAGCGCCTGCGGCGCTCAGGTGTTTCTGCGCTGAGCGCCTGCGGCGCTCAGGCTACCGCCACGTCCCGCGCGTAGGCGGGGAACCACAGCTCGAAGGTCGTGCCCTCGTCGGGGGCGGACTGGCAGCGCATCAGCCCACCGTGGGCGACGACGATCTGCTGACTGAGCGGCAGGCCGAGCCCGGAGCCGGTCTCCTTGGTCGTGTAGAAGAGGTCGAAGATGCGCGCGCGTTGGTCCGGCGTCATGCCCAGGCCCTGATCGGCGACACGAACCGCCACGCCCTCGGCCTGAGGCCTCACCTCGACGCGCACCCGCCCGCCCTCGGGCATCGCCTCGCGCGCGTTCTTGAGCAGGTTGATCAGCACCTGTCGCATCTGGGTCTCGTCGAGAGCGACGAGCGGAAGGTCCTGGGCGACGAGGACCTGTAGATCGATCGACGCAGCCGACAGCTCCGGGCGCATGAACTCCGCCATGTTCTGGACGATGTCGCCCAGGTGCTCGGGCTCGAGCTGGGGATTGGGCAGGCGCGCGACGCGCAGATACTCCTCGGTGACCGCGGTCAGATGCTCGATCTCGCGATGGATGGCCGCGACCAGCTCGCGCGCCTCCTCGCCTGCACCCGCCAGCTCCTCCTCGAGCAGCTCGACGTTGAGCCCGATCGAGGACAGCGGGTTGCGCACCTCGTGCGTCACGTGGGCCGCCATGCGGCCGATCGCGGCCAGCCGCTCGGACTGGATCAGCCGGACCTTCGTGCGCAGCTCCTCGGTCACGTCCTCGGCCACGATCAGAACACCGGCACGCCGCCCGGGGCCGGGGCGCTCGCCGAAGGGCGTCACCACGACGTTGAGCTGGCGGCGGTCTTCAGTCTCGCTCGGCCGGTCGCCACCCTCTGCGCGTGCCGGCTCGAGCGCCACCTCGCTCAACACGGCCCGGGCCTCTCCGGTGGCGACCTCCTCGATCGCGCCCTCCAGCCCCTCGATGCGCTGCAGCAGCCCCGCGCGCTCGAAGGGCTCGCCCAGGACGCGCGGGGGCAGCTCGAAGAGCGCCTCGGCGGCGGGATTCTCGGCGCGCAAGACCGACTCGCCGTCGACCACCAACACCGCAGCGCGCAGGTCGGCCAGGATCTGGGCCTGCATCTCCTGCAGCGACTTCAGGCTCTGGTCGCGCGCCGAGATCGCCTCGACCATGCGCTCGAACTCGCGCCCCAGTCGGCCGATCTCGTCGTCGGTGTTGGGGCCGAGACGATGGGCGAGATCGCCGCGGGCGACCGCCTCGACACGCTCCTGCAACCGGGGCAACGGCGAGAGCACGCGCTGGGACCACCAGGTCACTCCGATGCCCACGAGCAGGGCGAAGGCGATCAGCGCCGCGAGCACAGCCAGCGCCCGATCCTGCTCGGCGGTGGCCCGCTCGGAGGTGTTGTCGATGCGGCGCAGCACGGTGGCCCAGACCGCGCGCAGGCGGCCGTCGATCGCGCGCTCGCGCGCGCGCAGGTCGGCCAGGATCCGCTCGGCGTGCTCGCGGTCGCCGGCGTCGAGCGACTGGAAGAGCTCCTCGTAGCGGGCCTCACCTTTGCTGAGCATCGTCTTGATGCGCCGCAGCTCGCGCCGCTGCTTGGCCAGGGAGGCGCGGTCACCCGCGGGCGGCGCGAGCTTTTCGATCTCGGCGATCCCGGCAATCGCCCGATCGAGGGTGGCCGGCCGGGCCCGCCGCGCTGCGCTCAACCAGGCCCGGGTCGAGGCCGCGTTGCGCTCCGATAGCACGCGGTCGAGCAGGTTGCCGAAGACCGACTGGGTGGCGCGAGCCTCGCTCACGGTCAGCGCCAGCGGCAGGTACCCCTCGTGGACCAGCGAGAGCGTCGCCGAGGTGCGCTCGTGCGTGATGAAGCTCGCCAGCAGCGCGCTGCCGCTGACCACCAGCAGCAGCGCAAAGGCGAGGAATACGCGCCTCGGTATCGTCAAACGCGGTCGCCGGGCCACGGGGGCAGCCTAGCAGCAGCCCCGATCGGGGGCGAGATGGCGGACAGCGCCCGGCGCCGCGCACCGTCCAGCGCGCAGAGCAATGCTACGCTTTCTGGAGCGCACCCTGGAGCCGTTCTTGCCCCCACATCGCCGTACCTTCGCCGGATTGTCGACAGCGCAAGCCCTGTGCGCCGCGCTGCTGCTCGCCGCCTGCGGCTTCCTCGACGACGGTCCTGCCGGCGTGTCGACCGGCCCGGGTCGAGAGGATCCGGTACCGGACGAAGGCGCACAGACCGACGAGGATGCGTCCGACGACAGGGGCGATGGCGATGGCGCGAGCGACGAGGGTGGCGCCGGCGAGGGGTCGGCCGCCGACAACCTCGCGGGCGACGGCGATGGCGGTGGCGATGGGATGGCCGGCATGGAGGCGGGCGGCGCTGGCATGGACGGCGCGGCCGGAGGTTCCGACTCGACCTCGAGCAACCCGGGCAATCCCGAGACGGGGCGGCTCGCCGGCATCACGGCGGTCCACAATGACGTGCGGCGGCAGCTCTCGGAGGAGGGCATCGCGGACCCGGCCCTGGCCGAGCTGATCTGGTCGCCCGAGCTCGCCGACTACGCCCAGCAGTGGGCCGACACCCTGGCCGCGGACTGCGGCACGCTCGAGCACCGCAGCCAGAGCATGTACGGCGAGAACCTGGCGCTGTTCTCGAGCTGGCCGATCCCCCCCGACACCGTGCCCGAGGACGTGGTCTGGGGCTGGGCCTCGGAGGCCCAGTGCTATGAGCCCGGTCCCTTCCTCGAGGGCGACGTCTGCGACTTCGGCTGCGCCGCCGCGCTCAACGCCAACGGCTGCGGTCACTACACGCAGGTGGTCTGGCGCGACACGCGTGAGGTCGGCTGCGGCATCGCCGAGTGCACGCTCGGCCGCGAGCAGGTCGACGTCTGGGTCTGCAACTACGACCCCCCGGGCAATATCGTCGGCGCGCTGGCCTATTAGCCGGCCTACTCGGGCGATTCGGGGTTGGCCGGGGGGGCGGCCGCGAGCTCGAGGGGCGCGCCGAGGCCGAAGCGCTCGAGCAGGGGCGCGGTGAGCACGCGGGTGCTCTCGGGCTCGAGGTCGAAGCGCTTGTCGAGCCTCTTGCCGCGGAAGCGTACCTGGCGCACGCCCTCCTTGGCACGCTTGTCGAGGAAGGCGACGCCCTCGTCATCGGTCAGCGCGGTGATGCGCGCCACGGCGTTGTCGTCGAGCTGATCGGCTGCAACCACGAGCCGGTCCTGACGCTTGCCGGCAAGCGTCACGCTCGTGGGATAACCCAGCCCGCGCAGCTGCCCCTCCAGGGCGGGCGCCATCTGCATGCGTTGCTGGCGCCGGCCGTCCTCGGCGCTCGCGGCGAAGCGCGAAGCCACGCGCTTGCGGCAGCGCTCGAGGGGCGCCACGGCCCGGGCGATCTGCTCGTACTCGGCGTCGCTGGTGCGCACGCCGTTGAGCTGCTTCCAGGCGTCGCTGACGCCCTTGGCGTTCTCGCAGCGCAGCCGGTCTCTCGCCATCCGACGCACCGCGCGCAGGCCCTTCTGCAGCCCCGCCACGCGGTCCTCCTCGTCGACCTTGGCGATGGCGCCGTCGAGATCGGCTCCGCCCTTGCTCAGCGCCGGATGCTTCGCGTCGAGCGCCCGCAGCCGCTCACGCGCCTCGCGCACCTCGCGCAAGCGGTTGTCGGAGAGAGCCGACTCCAGCTCCGCCACCACCGCGGCCACCGCCTTCTTCTTCTTCGCGGCCTCCGCCTCCAGGCGCGCCGCTTCCCGCTGTGCCTTCGCCTCGGCCACCCGAACCCGGCGCGCGTGCTCCGAGGCCTGGTGCCCGGCCGCCTCCGCGTCGGAAGCCCCCATCGCCGAGCCCGCCGCGGCGGCGATCAGCAGCGCAACCACCGGCACCGGTCCGAAGCTCGCCAGCCGGGCGCGCACCCCGTCCAGGATGGCAGGCCCGCCGTCGCGCAGACCGATCGCCACCACCACCACGCCCAGCAGGACGAGCAGCCCCAGCGCCATCGCGTGCCCCGCCGAGGCGGACAGCCCCGCCAACATGCGGAAGGGAAAGAACATCAGCAGCGCAACCACCGTCATCGCAGCCCAGCGGCGCCGCTGCGGGGTGGCCGCCTCGCGCACGGCCTGGGAGAGCTTGGGTGGCGGCGCCACAAGCCCGGGCCGGCCCGCGGCGCTCTCGACCTGCTTCAGGAAGGCGTAGACCTCGTCGCCCTCGCTCGCGATGTTCCACACCACGCCGTCCACGAAGCGCACGCGCGCGCGCTGGCGCGCCAGGTCGACGATGCTGATCTCCGAGATCGCCGAGACCGCGCCCAGGGGCCGCTCGATGGTGGAGGCGCGCACCATCAGCTTGCCTTCCTTCAGCAACAGCTGGCCCCCACCGGCATCGCTGGTGCCGTCCCGATCCACCGCGACCTTCGGACCCACGATTTCGATCTCGGTCATGCGTCGCCCCCGGACAGAAGCTTCCCCAGAGATTGTCGCGGACAGCGCCTCCCAAGTCCAATCTCGCGAACACCCGGTCCATGGGCTACAACCCGCCCATGCGGCTCCACGACCCGGTCTGCGGCATGGAGGTCTGGGAGGACTCCCCCCACGTGGCGGAGCGCGCCGGCGAGACCTACCGATTCTGCCGCAGCGGCTGCGCCGAGAAGTTCGCGGCCGATCCGGACGGCCACGCCCCGCGCGACCCCGTCTGCGGCATGTACCCGGCGCAGAGCTCACCCCACCGCGCCGAGCACGGCGGCGAGCGTTACCTCTTCTGCTGCGACGGCTGCCGCACGAAGTTCGTGGGGGACCCGGAGCGCTACCTGAGCCCGGCGGACGCGCCCGCCGAGCCGGTGCCGGAGGGCACCCTCTACACCTGCCCGATGGACCCGGAGGTCGTGCAGGAGGGACCCGGCAGCTGCCCCGTCTGCGGCATGGCGCTGGAGCCGATGGAGGTGTCGCTCGAGGCGCCCGACAACGCCGAGCTGCGAGACATGACGCGGCGCTTCTGGATCGCGCTGTTCTTCAGCGCGCCGGTGCTGGCCGTGGCGATGGGGGACATGCTGCCGGGGCGACGGCTGTCGTCGCTGCTGGGAGGCGGCCGGGCGCGCGTGCTGGTGGAGCTCGCCCTCTCGCTGCCCGTCTGCACTTGGGCCGCCCTGCCCTTCTACGAGCGCGCGATCGCGTCGGTGCGCACACGCAACCTCAACATGTTCACGCTGATCGGCCTGGGCGTGGCCGTGGCCTTCGGCTACAGCGCCCTGGCCGCGCTGATGCCCGGCATCTTTCCCGCGGGCTTCGCCCACCACCCCGGCGAGGTGGCGGTCTACTTCGAGTCCGCGGCGACCATCGTCACGCTGGTGCTGCTGGGGCAGGTGCTGGAGCTGCGTGCGCGCGAGCGCACCGGCGACGCGCTCCGGGCGCTGCTCGGCCTGGCGCCGACCACCGCCCGCCGCGTGAGCGACGGCGAGGAGCAGGACGTGCCGCTCGAATCCGTGGAGGTCGGCGACGTCCTGCGGGTGCGTCCCGGGGAGCGCGTGCCCGTGGATGGTCTCGTGGTGGAGGGGCGCGGCTCGGTCGACGAGTCGATGCTCACCGGCGAGCCCATCCCGGTCGCGAAGGGCGAGGGCGACGCGCTCACGGGCGCGACCATCAACGGCACCGGAGCGTTGCTGATGCGCGCCGAGCGCGTGGGCCGCGACACCCTGCTCTCGCGCATCGTGGCGATGGTGGCGAGCGCCCAGCGCAGCCGCGCGCCGATCCAGGGCGTGGCCGACGCGGTCGCTGGCTACTTCGTGCCCGCGGTGGTCCTGTGCGCGGTGCTCACCTTCGTCCTGTGGGCACTGCTGGGCCCACAGCCGCAGCTCGCCCACGCCCTGATCAACGCGGTAGCCGTGCTGATCATCGCCTGCCCGTGCGCGCTCGGGCTCGCGACGCCGATGGCGATCATGGTGGCGAGCGGCCGTGGCGCCGGCGCGGGCGTGCTCTTCCGGGATGCCGAGGCGATCGAGCGCTTGCAGCAGGTGGACACCCTGGTGTTCGACAAGACCGGCACCCTGACCGAGGGCCGCCCCGCGCTGGTGTCTACGGCCATGGCCGCGGGCTGCGAGGAGGCAGAGGTGCTGCGCCTGGCCGCCAGCCTCGAGCAGGGCAGCGAGCATCCACTGGGGGCCGCGCTGATCGCCGCCGCCGGGGAGCGCGGGCTGCAGCTGACGGCGCCTTCCGACGTGGAGGCGCTGGTGGGTCGCGGCGTACGCGGCAGCGTGGGGGGGCGCATGGTGGCGCTCGGGAACGGGCGTCTGATGGAGGAGCTCACCGTGGTGCTGGGCCCGCTCGCAGACGCGGCCGAGCAGGCACGGGCGCGCGGCGAGACCGTGCTCTTCGTCGCACTGGACGGGCGGGCCGCGGGGGCCCTGCACGTGGCCGACCGGATCAAGGACAGCACACCAGCGGCGCTGGCCGCGCTCCGCACCGAGGGCCTACGGCTGATCATGCTCACGGGCGACAACCGCAGGACCGCCGAGGCCGTGGCGTCGGAGCTCGCGCTCGACGAGGTGATCGCCGGGGTCCTGCCCACCGACAAGGCCGCGACCATTGCACGCCTGCGCGACCAGGGCCGCACCGTGGCGATGGCCGGCGACGGCATCAACGACGCACCCGCGCTGGCTCGCGCCGACGTGGGCATCGCGATGGGCACCGGCACCGACGTGGCGATCGAGAGCGCGGGCATCACCCTCGTCAAGGGCGACCTGATGGCGATCGTGCGCGCGCGCCGCCTCAGCCACGCCACCATGCGCAACATCCGCCAGAACCTCTTCTTCGCCTTCATCTACAACAGCCTGGGCGTCCCGGTCGCGGGTGGCGCGCTCTACCCCTTCTTCGGTCTGCTGCTCAGCCCGATGCTCGCCGCCGCTGCCATGAGTCTCAGCTCCGTGAGCGTGATCGCCAACTCGCTGCGACTGCGGGCGGTGCGTCTGGGCGGCTAGCGCCGGCGCCGCCGGACGAGCGCGAGGAGTGCGAGCAGCAGCGGCGCGGAGGCCCCCAGGTCACCGGCACCGGACACGCGGCAGTCGCAGCCGCCGTCGTCGCCGTCCCCGCCCTCGTCTTGCGCGTCCAGCGACGGGCTCGGCTCCTGGCGACCGCCGTCATCGACCGAGGCATCCATGCGGGCGCTTGGACCGGCATCTTCATGGCCCACCGGGTCGGGCACCCCGGCGTCGATGTTGTGCCAGAACATCCAGCCGGCCCAGGCCGCATCACAGCCGCTGATGGCCACCCCGCCACACTGCAGCAGGCCCTCGACCTCGTCGAAGCGCATCACCCCCGTGAAGCTGCCGCCCTGGTCCTCGGTGTAGCCGATGCTGAAGGCATCGCCGCGCGCGCTGTCCCCGCAGATCCAGACCCGATCGCCGCGCACGTGCACGCAGCTGGCGCGGATGTCGATGTCGAGCGCCTCGAAGCTCGCCCCGCGATCGGTGGAGCGCAGCAGGCCCCCGTCGGCGTCTGCCAGCCACAGCTCGCCGGCCGCGGGCCCGATCCCGAGACCGCCGAAGAGCCCGATCTCCTGCAAGCGGGTCCAGCTCTCGCCGCCATCGGCGCTGACCAGGAGCTCGTCGACGACGTGCTCCTCGTCGCCGTGGCTGTGGCTCGAGACGGGCTGGGCAAAGGCCAGGTAGACGCGGTCCGGATCGTCCGGGTCGACGCCGGCGAGGCGTGCACCGCTCTGCTGGCCCAGCTCCAGGTCGTGCTGGGTGAAGCTCTCGCCGCCATCGTCGGTGCGGTAGAGGTAGCGGGTGGTCACGCCGGAGTCGAAGTCGAAGTCGACCGCCGTCAGGTACAGCCGGTCCGGGTCCGAGGGCGCGGCCTCGAGCGAGAGATAGGCCAGGGGCTCGGGCAGCTCCGCGATCAACGCGAAGGACTCGCCGCCGTCGGTGCTGCGGTGGATGGTGTAGCGGTTGTCGGCGGTGCTCAGCACGTCGATGCGGTCGCCCTGGCGCGTCGCGGTGACCACGTGGCGGTCCTCGAGCGCCGCATCCGGGAAGCGCCAGTCACACAGGGCCGCGTCGCCCTTCTGCACGCCATTGTAGTGGGTCACGAGCAGCCCGCCCCCGGGCACCCCGTCGATGAAGAAGTTGCTATTGCCCGACACGGCCAGCGCCGACGCGCACATCAGGCGCCAGCCTCCGTCCTGCGCCTTGACGACGAAGCCGGCGTCCCGGACACGCATCACGATCGGCTCGTGATCCTCCGGCGAGAAGGCGATCGAGAGCGGCACCGGCGGTGCCTCCTGGGCGCTCGCCGGGAGCGCTACCAGGGGCGCGGCGACCGCGAGCAACAGTGCAAAAAGCTCAGTTCTTGAAGATCCCATCCACCCGCTCGCGCAACTCGGCATCGTGCTTGAGGGCGCGATCCGCGGCCTTGCGGGCGGCACCCTTCCTGCCAAGTAGCCACAGTGCGCGGGCGCGCAAGAGCTCCACGACCCCAGGCTTGGGATGACCGAGGGTCAGGGCTTGATCGAGCTCGCCCAGGGCACGCGCCGGCTTGCCGCGCTCGATCAGGGCTTCGCCCAACAGCCGGTGCACCTGGCTGTTCTCGGGATCGATGTAGAGGGCGTTGTCGCCGACGCGCTCCACCTCGGCCCAGTCCTTCGCCTTCGCGAGGGTGGTCAGCAGCGCGAAATGCACGAGCCGATCGTGCTGGTCCAGTCCGGCCAGGGCGGTCAGGGCGCGACGCGCCAGGGCGTCGTCGTCGAGCTTCTCGGACAGGTCGAGCATGATGCGATAGGCCTCGGCCTGGTCGGGGTCGAGCTTGATCGCCGCCTCGATCTCCGGCATCGCACTGCGCGGATCGCCCCCCGCAAGCGCACCGCGGGCGAGCAGCACGCGCAGCACGTAGCCGTCCTGACCGCCGGCGATGATCGCGCGCAAACAGCGCGCCGCACGCTTGGGATTGTTGTTATACAGGGCCACCCGCGTGAGCT
>JAPPOT010000295.1:8043-12462 GCA_028817855.1 Myxococcales bacterium | reverse complement strand
GCTTCTCCTTCTCCCAGGAGGGGCCGCTGGACATGCGCATGGACCGCAGCCAGGGCGAGACCCTGGCCGAGCTGCTCGCCCGCGTCGGCGAGAGCGAGCTGGCGGACATCCTCTATGAGTACGGAGGCGAGCGCCGCTCGAGGGCGATCGCGCGCAGCATCGTGCGGGCACGCGATGCGGGCGAGCTGAAGACGACGCTGGATCTGCGCCGCGCGATCGTGCGCGTGCTCGGACCCAGGCGCGGCCGCATCGATCCCGCGACGCGCAGCTTCCAGGCCCTGCGCGTGGCGCTCAACCGTGAGCTCGATCAGCTGACCGCGCTGATCGCCGCGATTCCGGACTTGCTGGCCGACGACGGCGTGGCGGCGGTGATTTCCTTCCACTCGCTGGAGGACCGGATGGTCAAGCGCGCCTTCCGGGGGGATGCCCGCCTGACGCCGCTGACCAAGCGCCCGCTCTCGCCCAGCGAGCAAGAGCAGTCCGACAACCCCAGGGCCCGCAGCGCCAAGCTGCGCGCCGCGCGGCGCAACCCGCGCGCCGAAGACGAGGTGATGGCATGAAGGCACGCTTTCTCGCGCTCTGGACCGTGGCCGTGCTGGCGACCGCCGCCTCCTTCGTCGTGCACCTGACGCTGCGCTTCGAGACCGTACGCCTCGGCTACGACGTGGGTGATGCCCGCAAGCAGCAGCGCCAGCTGATCGAGGACCGGCGCCTGCTCTCGATCGAGGCGGCCACCCTGAGCCGGCCCGACCGCGTCGAGACCGTCGCCCGTGGCGCCTTCGAGATGGACGTGCCCGACGCGCCGCAGATCGTGTCGATGGACGGCAAGCGCAAGGGTCGGGTCCTGTCCGGGAGGGTGCGGTGAGGAACCTGCCGCCGAAGCGCGCGCGCTTCATGCGGTTTCGCATCGCGCTGCTGGCGGCCGTCCTGGGCGCGGGCGCCCTGGCGGTGACCTATCGCGCCTACGACCTGCAGGTCCGCGACCCGCTCGACCTCAAGGCGATGGCCGAGCGTCAATACCTGCGCGACATCAAGCTCTCGCCCAAGCGCGGCACGATCTACGACCGCAACGGCGCCGAGCTGGCGGTCAGCGTGGACGTGGACAGCGTCTACGCCAATCCGCGCGTGCTGCAGAAATCGGGTGTCGATCCGGTCTACGCCGCAGGGAAGCTATCGGCCCTGTTGGGGGTTGATCGGGACAGGTTGATCAAGCGCCTGACCTCGAAGCGGTACTTCGTGTGGATCAAACGACGGCTCTCGCCCATGCAGGCCAAGGCGGTGGAGGCGCTGAAGCTTCCCGGCGTCGCCCTGATGGGCGAGGCGCGGCGCTTCTACCCCAACCGCCAGCTGGCCTCCCACGTGCTCGGCTTCGCCAACATCGACGGCAAGGGCATCGAGGGGCTGGAGCTGTCCCTGGAGGAGCAGTTGCGCGGGTCGACCGACCCCGTACCCGCCATCCGCGACCGTCGCGGCGTGGTGGTCTTCTCGGAGCAGCTGCTCGACGACCGCGCTGCCCAGGGCGATTCCGTCGTGCTCACGATCGACAAGACCATCCAGCACATCGCCGAGCGCGAGCTGGAGTTGGCGGTCCGCACCTTCGAGGCGAAGGGGGGCTCGGTGGTGGTGATGGACCCGGCCACCGGCGAGGTGCTTGCGATCGCCAACTATCCCACCTTCAACCCCAACGACCCGGCGGCCTCCCCGACCAGCCACCGCCGCAACCGGGCCGTCACCGATCGCTTCGAGCCGGGCTCGACCATCAAGCCCTTCACTGTGGCCGGCGCGCTCGCGGGAGGCGCGATCCGCTCCGACCAGAGCATCGACTGCGAGGACGGCGCGATGCAGGTGGCGGAGTACACGATCCACGACACCAGCAAGTACGAGTCGCTGACACCCGGTCAGATCCTCGAGTACTCGAGCAACATCGGCACCGCCAAGATCGGCATGGCGCTGGGCCGCAAGCGGCTCTACCGCACGCTGCGCGACTTCGGCTTCGGTCAGGTCTCACGCGTCGGCCTGCCCGGCGAGACCTCCGGCATCCTGCGTCACTACCGGAAGTGGTACGAGATGGACGCCGCCACCATCTCCTTCGGCCAGGGCATGAGCGTGACCGCGCTGCAGCTCGCTTCGGCGATGGGGGCGCTCGCGAACAAGGGCCGGCTGATGCGGCCGATCCTGATCAAGCGCGTCGAGGACGCCCGCGGCGAGCTGATCGAGGAGGCCCTGCCGCGGGTGCGGCGTCAGGTGGTGCCGATCCGCTCGGCGCGTCTGGTCTCGGACATGATGATCGCCGTCACCGGCGAGGGCGGTACCGCGCCGGAGGCGGCGCTCGATGGCCATCTGGTCGCCGGCAAGACCGGCACCGCGCAGAAGGCCGACTACATCAACGGCGGGTATGCCGAGGGCAAGTGGACCTCGTCCTTCGTGGGCTACGCGCCCGCCCGCAAGCCGCGCCTGGTCGCCGCGGTCGTGATCGACGAGCCGCTCATCCACCACTACGGCGGCACCGTGGCCGGGCCGACCTTCCGCCGCCTGATGGACGCGAGCCTGCGCCACCGAGGCGTGGTCGCGACCGTGCCGGGCGACCGCCCCGTGGCCAGGAAGCGCCGCCGCAAGGCCAAGCCCGCTGAGGGCGAGGTCGTGGTGGAAGCCAAGCCCGACGCGCCCGCACGCGAGCTGCCTGAGGTGGGCGAGGGCGAGCGCCTCGTGCCCGACCTGCGCGGGCAGACCGCCCGCGGTGCGCTGGCGGCGGTCCACAAGGCCGGTCTCGGCGCGCGCCTGCACGGCAGCGGCGTCGTGGTCGGCCAGGAGCCGGAGCCCTTCTCGGTCGTGCCCGAGGGCAGCCCGATTCAGCTGCGCCTCGAAGCGCCGGACCACGTGCGCGAGGACGAGCTCCAGGAGGGGCAGCAGGCGGCGAGCGACAAGCCGCAAGCGGGGCCGGAGCTCGCGGTCGCAGCTGAGCGGGGGCGGGATGGGTGAGCTTGCCCTCGCGACGCTGGTCTCGGAGGGACTGGTTCAGAGCGTCCAGGGCGACGACAGCGTGCGCGTGCGCGGCGTTCGTCACGACTCGCGCGCGGTCGAGCCGGGGGATCTCTTCGCCGCGCTCCCGGGTCCGCGGCACGGCATGGAGTTCGCCCCCCACGCGGTGGAGCGAGGGGCGGTGGCGGTGCTCAGCGATCGGCCGCTGCCGGGCCCGGTGGGCGTCCCCGTCGTGATTGCGCCGGACGCGCTCGGCGCGCTGTCGGCCATCGCGCGCCGCCTCTACGACGATCCCACCGCGGGGCTGACCGTGGTCGGCATCACCGGCACCAATGGCAAGACCACCGTCTCCTACCTGATCGAGTCGATGCTGAGTCACGCGGGCCACGCGCCCGCCGTGATCGGGACCGTCAGCTTCCGCGTGCCCGGCGAGGTGCGCCCCGCCACGCACACCACGCCGATGGCCGATGACCTGATGCGGCTGTCGCGCTGGGCGGTGGAGCGCGGTGCGAGCCACATGGTGCTCGAGGTCTCGAGCCACGCCCTCGAGATGCGTCGCGCCGACGGGGTCCACTACGCGGTCGCGGCCTTCACCAACATCTCCCAGGACCACCTGGACTACCACGGGGACTTCGACACCTACGCGCAGGTCAAGCGCCGCCTGTTCATGGAGCTGTCGCCGCGCGCGAGCGTGATCAACGTCGACGACGCCTTCGGCGCGCGTCTGGCCGCGGAGGTGGCCGGTCGCGGCGGCAGCTTGCTGCGCTGCTCGCGCCACGCCGACGCCGACGCCGAGATCCGCGTGCGCTCCCTGTCGATGGACGCCAGCGGCCTGGTGGCCGAGCTCGAGACGCCGGAGGGCGAGGCGCGCCTGACGAGCCCGCTGGTCGGCGAGCACAACCTGGAGAACCTCCTGGTCACGCTCGGCTGTGGCCTGGCGCTGGGCATGGAGCAGGGCGTCGTGCTGCAGGGACTGGCCGAGGCGCGCGGCGCGCCGGGCCGCCTCGAGCGGGTCGAGCACCCGGAGCACCCCGACGTGCTGGTGCTGGTCGACTACGCTCACACGCCCGACGCCCTGGAGCGCGCGCTGTTGGCGGTGCGCCCGATCACCGACCGGCGCCTCTTCGTGGTCTTTGGCTGTGGCGGCGACCGCGATCGGGGCAAGCGCCCGAAGATGGGGCTCGCGGCGGCGGCTGGAGCCGATCTCGCGATCGTGACCGACGACAACCCACGCACCGAGGACCCCGCGGCGATCCGCGCGGAGATCGTGGCCGGCATGGGCGAAGCAGACGTGCCGCAGCTGGTCCCGGCGGCGCTCGCCACCGAGGGACGGGGCTACCTGGTGTGCGGCGAACGGCGCGCCGCGCGACTCGGCCAGTCCCTGCAGCCGGCCGCCCTGCTCCAGGCCCAGCGCCAGGCGCCAGCCGAGCGTGACCAGGG
>JAPPOT010000295.1:593-8033 GCA_028817855.1 Myxococcales bacterium | reverse complement strand
TGGTGCTGATCGCGGGCAAGGGGCACGAGGACTACCCGCTCATCGCCGACAGCCGCGAGTCGTTCGACGATCGTGTCGAGGCGCTGGCCGCTCTGGGGGCGCGCAGCTGATGGCGACCCCGATTCCGGACAACCGCGCGCGCTTCACGCTGGCCGAGCTGGCCCAGGCCTGCGGTGGTGAGCTGCGCGGCGTCGCCGCCGACGCGGAAGTGGTCGGGGTGGTGACCGACTCGCGCCGTGTGACCGCCGGCAACCTCTACGTCGCCCTGCGTGGGGAGACCCACGACGGGCACGCCTTTGCACGCGCCGCCTGCGATGCGGGTGCGGTGGCGGTGCTGGTCGCGCGCGACGCCGAGCTCGCTGCCGAGCTGCCGGCCGTGGGTGTGGACGACACGCTGCGGGCGCTGGGCGACATCGCGGCCCTACACCGGCGGCGCTGGGGTGGGCGCGCGGTGGCGATCACCGGCTCGGTCGGCAAGACCACGACCAAGGAGCTGACCTTCGCGGCCCTGCGCGCCACGGGGCTGTCCGTGGAGCGCACCGCGGGCAACCTCAACAACCTGATCGGCTTGCCCATGACGCTGCTCGCGCTCGACCCCGAGACGGAGCTGGCGGTGCTGGAGATCGGGACCAGCGCGCCTGGCGAGATCGCGCGCCTGGCGGAGATCGCGCGGCCCCAGGTCGGCGTGGTGACTGCCGTGGCGGTCGCCCACGCCGAGGGCCTGGGCACGCTCGAGGGCGTCGCGAGGGAGAAGGCCTCGCTGCTGTGGGCGCTGCCCGAGGACGGCACCGCCATCTACAGTGCCGACCACGAGGCCCTGTGCGCCGAGCTCGAGCCGGTACGCGCGCGCAAACTCTCCTTCGGTCGCACCGAAGGTGCCGACGTGCGCCTCACCAAGCACAGCGTGAGCGCGACGCCCGCCTCACGCTGTGAGATCGCGGTGGCGAACGAGCCGGCGCCGATCGCCACGGAGCTGTCGCTCTTCGGCAACGGCCCGGCGATCGACGCCGCGGCCGCGCTCGCGGTCGTGCTCGCCGTCGCGGGCATGGGCGCGCTGTCCAGCGCGGCGGAGGGCATGGCCAGCGTGGAGCCGCCTGCCGGGCGGCTGTGCCCCGTGCCGGGGGCGCACGGGGCCCTTCTGGTCGACGACAGCTACAACGCCAACCCGGCCTCGGTGCGCGCCTCGGTGGAGACCACCCTCGAGCTGGCCCGGGCGCGCGGTGGGCGCGCACTGCTGGTACTCGCGGACATGCTCGAGCTCGGTGCCAGCGAAGCTCGGGAGCACGGTGCGGTGGGCGAGCTCGCGAGCCGCGACGGCGTCGCGGCGTTCGTCGCCTGCGGGCCGCGGATGCGCGCGGCGGCCAGCGTGGCGCGGCTTGCACGCCCTGACCTGACCGTGCACCACGTGGACGATGCCGGCGAGGCGGCGGCGCTCATTCGCCCGCTGCTGCAACCCGCGGACGTGGTTCTCGTGAAGGGCTCGCGCTCGATGAAGACCGAGCGCGTGATCGAGGCGCTGCGCGAGGGCGACAGTCAGGGGAGGGCGGCCACGTGATCTACTACTGGCTCTATCCCCTGAGCGAGCACGAAGCGCTCTCCTTCTTGAACGTCCTGCGCTACGTGCCCTTCCGAGTGCTGGCCGCGACGATGACGGCCATGCTGCTTACCTTCGGGCTCTACCCCTGGTTCATCCGCCGCCTGCAGTCGCGCCAGATCGGCCAGGTCGTGCGTGACGACGGCCCCGAGAGCCACTTCTCCAAGGCCGGCACGCCGACCATGGGCGGATCGCTCATCCTGCTCGCCCTGATCGGCTCGACCATCCTCTGGGTCGACCCGCGCAACCCGATGGTCTGGATCGTGACCGCGATCACGGGCCTCTACGGCGCCATTGGCTATCTCGACGACGCGCTCAAGCTCAAGCACAAGCACACCGGGGGGTTGGCGAGCCGCTACAAGCTGCTGCTGCAGTTTCCGATCGCCATCGGTCTGTGCATCTACCTCTGGTACGGCAACCTCGACCTGGGGCTGCCGGCCGACTGGATCGTGATCCGGGAGCGGCTCTCGGTGCCCTTCATCGCCTTCGAGAAGCACCCGATGGAGGTCCCCGCCTGGGCCTACGTGATCTTCGCGTCGATCGTGATCGTCGGGACCAGCAACGGCGTGAACCTGACCGACGGCCTGGACGGCCTGGCGATCGGTCCCGTCATGATCAACGCGGGCACCTACATGGTGCTGAGCTACCTGGCGGGGCTCACGCTCTTCGGCTTCGACGTCGCCCGCTACCTGGACATCCCCTCACTCGGCAGCGCCAGCGAGCTGGCGGTCTACTGCGGCGCCATGATCGGCGCCGGGGTCGGCTTCCTCTGGTACAACACCTATCCCGCCCAGGTCTTCATGGGCGACGTGGGCGCGCTGGCGCTTGGCGGCGGGCTCGGCTCGATCGCGGTCGTGACCAAGAACGAGCTGCTGAGCGTGCTGATCGGCGGCATCTTCGTGGTCGAGACCGTCAGCGTCATCGGCCAGGTCGTCGCCTTCCGCTTCTTCGGCCGCCGCATCTTCCTGATGGCGCCGATCCACCACCACTTCGAGAAGAAGGGCTGGGCCGAGCCCAAGGTGATCGTGCGCTTCTGGATCATCTCCATCATGCTCGCCATCGCGGCGCTCTCCACCCTGAAGCTGAGGTGACGATGGAGCTGGCGGGCGCGACGATTCTGGTGGTGGGGCTCGGCAAGAGCGGCGTGGCGGCGGCCGAGCTGCTGCTCGCCCGCGGCGCCAGCGTGATCCTCAACGACCGCCGCGAGCTCGAGGCGCTGGGCGCGCAGGTGCGTGCCCTGGCCGACCGCGGCGCGCGTCTTTCGCTCGGCGACCACGATCCGGCGCTCTTCAGCGGCGTCGATCGCATCGTCGTCTCGCCCGGCGTGCCCCGCCTGCCCGCGCTCGACGCGGCCGAGCGCGCGGGTGTCCCGATCATCAGCGAGATCGAGCTCGCCTCCGCCTTCATCGAGGGCACGCTGGTGGGCATCACCGGCACCAACGGCAAGAGCACGGTGACGAGCCTGGTCGGGGAGATGTGCCGCCGCACCGGCAAGCCCACCTTCGTGGGTGGGAACCTGGGCACTCCCTTGATCGACGTGGTCGGCACCGAGGCGGCGGGGCGCGGCGGTTACACCGTGGTCGAGCTCTCCAGCTTCCAGCTCGAACGCGTGGACCGGTTGCGGGTGAACGCAGCGGCGCTGCTCAACGTCAGCGCCGATCACCTAGACCGCTACGACTCCTTCGAAGCGTACGCCGAGGCCAAGGGGCACATCTTCCGCAACCAGACCGCCGAGGACGCGGCGGTGGTTCCGGCGGGGGATACGCTGTGCGCGCGCCTGGCGGGGCAGGGCGGAGGACGGCTGCTGACCTTTGGCGGCGACGACGGCGCCGTCCGCATACGAGCCGCCGCCCTCGTCGACGACGCCCTCGGCCTGTCGCTGCCCGTCTCCGACGTGGGCGTACGCGGTCGCCACAACCTGGACAATGCCTGCGCGGCGGCGCTGCTCGCGCGGGAGGCTGGCGTGCCGCCGGGCTGCATCGATGGGGCCCTGCGCGACTTCTCCGGCCTGCCACATCGCGGCCAGCGCGTGCGCAGCCTCGATGGCGTCGACTACGTGGACGACTCCAAGGCCACCAACGTGGGCGCCGCCGTCGCCGCGATCGAGGGGCTCGGAGGTGGTGACGGCCAGGTCGTGCTGATCGCGGGCGGCAAGGACAAGGGCGGAAGCTACGGACCGCTGGCCCAGCGCATGGCGGCCCGCGGGCGGGTCGCGGTGCTGATCGGTGAGGCCGCGCCGCTGATCTCGGCTGCGCTCCACGAGGCCGGCGTCGCCGTCGTGCAGGCGCGCGACATGGTCGAAGCGGTCGAGCGCGCTCGATCGGGGGCCCGTCGCGGCGATGTGGTCCTGCTGTCGCCGGCCTGCTCGAGCTTCGACATGTTTCGCTCCTACTCCGATCGCGGCGACGCCTTCCAGCGCGCCGTCGAGGCGCTCGAGCCGAAGGGGGGTGCCTGATGGGAATGCTCGGTGATCTGCTGTCGCGTGCGCGCGGGGGTGATGCGGAACCGACAAAGCGCAGCACCCGCGCGCTCGCGCGCAACCGGCGCCCCGACGCCGAGAGCGACGCCCCGGCCGACAAGGCCGCCAGGCCGTCCAAGAAGGACAAGCCGTCCAAGAAGGACAAGCCGTCCAAGAAGGACAAGCCCGCACGGGCCACGGCCATGCCGCAGCAGGCATTCCCGAAGGTGGTGGGCCCGGCCGACGCGGTACTGACCGGCACGGTGATCGCGCTGGTCGCCTTCGGCGTGGTGATGGTCTACAGCGCCAGCGCCGTCTTCGCCCACAGCCGCTACGGCAACGGTCAGTACTTCCTGATCAAGCAGGCCATCTTCGCCGTCGTCGCCCTGCCCACGATGGTCGCGCTCGCCAAGCTCGACTACCACCGCCTGCGCGCGCTCACCTATCCCATGCTCGTGGGTGCCACCCTGCTGCTCGCGGCGACCGCCTTCGGGCTCGGCCGCCGCGCCGGTGGCGCGTCGCGCTGGATCTCCCTGGGTCCGGTCAACGTGCAGCCCGGTGAGATCATCAAGGTCGCGCTGATTTGCTGGCTGGCCTACTCGCTGTCCAAGAAGCGCGAGCAGATCCGGAGCTTCTCGGTCGGCTTCCTGCCCCACGTGCTGATGGCGGCGATCATGATGGTGCTCTGCCTGAAGCAGCCGGACTTCGGCAGCGCGGTCATGATCGGTTTGATCACCTTCGTCCTGCTCTTCACGGCCGGCGCACGCCTGGGCTACATGTTGGGCGCGGGCATCCTCGCGCTGCCGATCGTCTACTGGCTGGTGGCGGGCTCCGAGTACCGCATGCGCCGCATCACCGCCTTCCTCTCGCCCTTCGAGCACCGCTACGAGGCGGGCTACCAGATCGCCGAGTCGCTCATGAGCTTCGGCGCAGGGGGTGCCAGCGGGGTCGGCATCGGGGACAGCCGGCAGAAGCTCTTCTTCCTGCCGGAGGCGCACACGGACTTCATCAGCGCGATCATCGGCGAGGAGCTCGGCTTCGTCGGATTCGCCGTCCTGGTGATCGCCTTCGTGGTGCTGATCGCCCGCGGCCTGCGCGCGGCCTACCTGGCGGTCGATGACTACGGAACCTACCTGGCGGTCGGCATCACCATGTTCGTTGGGATGCAGGCCTTCACCAACCTGGCGGTGGCCGTCGGCCTGCTGCCGACCAAGGGCCTGGTGCTGCCCTTCATCAGCTACGGCGGCTCGGCGCTCCTGGTGAACTGCGCGGCGATCGGGCTGCTCCTCAACGTTTCGCGCCCCCGGGAGGGGACGCCAGCAGCAGAGCTCACGAAGAAGAAGCCCAGGGCGCGGGGCAACCCGCGCCTTTCGGAGGCGGGAGGCTTGGCATGATCGAGAGAGTCTTGGTGGCCGGAGGCGGCACGGGCGGACATCTCTTTCCCGGGATCGCGGTGGTCGAAGAGCTGCGGCGGCGGATTCCGGATCTGGACGTGCTCTTCGTGGGCACCGAGCGTGGCATCGAGGCGCGGGTGCTGCCCGAGCTGGGCGAGCGCTTCTTCGCGGTCGACGTCAAGCCGCTCGCGGGACGCCAGGCGCTGGAGCTGACGCGCAACCTGCTGTCGCTGCCGCGCTCCGGCGTGGCAGCGCTCGGCACCGTGCGGGCGTTTCATCCCGACCTGGTGCTCGGCCTCGGTGGCTACGCCGCCGGGCCGCTGGTGATGGCGGCGTCGGCGCTGCGGGTGCCGTGCGCGCTGCTCGAGCAAAATGCGCACGTGGGGCTGACCAATCGCCGGCTGGCGAAGACCGTACGGCGCGCGTACCTGACCTACGACGAGACCGCTTCGCGCTTCGGCGAGCGCCGCGCCCGCGTGCTCGGCAACCCGGTGCGCCGGGCCTTCGTCGAAGCGGCCCGCGCCGCGGGTCACGACCCCCAGGGGGTGGAGGCCCGGGCGCGCAGCGTGCTCGTGCTCGGTGGCTCGCTCGGCGCCCAGACCCTGAACGAGCGCGTGCCCGATGCCCTGGCACGCGCCGGGCTGGTCGAGCTGGGGACGCGCGTGGTGCATCAAACCGGCCGCGATCAGGTGGAGCCGGTCGAGCGCCGCTACGCGCAGCTGGGCATCGCCGCCGAGGTCGTACCTTTCATCGATGACATGGCGCGGGCCTACACCAACGCCTCGCTGGTGATCGCGCGCGCGGGCGCGACCACCCTCGCCGAGCTGTGCGCGATCGGACGCGCCTCGATCCTCGTGCCGTACCCCCACGCCGCACAGGATCACCAGGCCAAGAACGCTCTCGCGCTCGAGCAGGCGAGCGCCGCGATCGCGATTGGTGAGCAGGACCTGACCGTGGAGCTGCTCGCGGACCGTGTGGGCAGGCTGCTGCGCGACGGTTCCGCACGGCGCTCGATGGCGGACGCGGCGCGCCGCAGAGGCCGCCCCGACGCCGCCGCTGCAGTCGTCGACGACCTCTTCGGTTGGCTCGGCGTACCGACCGACGCGGCCCCGACTTCGGGGGGCGACGACTCAGTCGACGAGGACGACGACGTCCCCGACTCAGCGCTGCCCCTGTCGCGTCCAGCAGTGCGCCGGCGTCCCAAGCTCCAGCGCAGCCAGCTACGACTGCGCACGATCGAGCAGCCCATGGACCTGGCTCGCTAGCCCATCGAGGCGTCACCTACAGCCCCGACAGCCCCCACCCCATGCAGTAGCGCGCGTTGATCTCCACTCGCGGCACGAACGCGCGCGCTCCGCTGGCGTCCCGGTAGCGAAAGGCGTCGATTCCAAAGGGGCCAAAGTACCCGGCTCGCGCGAGCGCCTCGCCCGTCTCCACACCCGCGCGCCCCAGCGCATGGAGCTCGTCCTCCAGCAACGCCCCGGCCGCCGCCGCTCGCGTCTGCTGCCACATGCCGCGCGCGTCGCAGTCCTGCTCGAGGGCACGCCCGAGCCTGAGGTCCCCATCCGGATCCACGATGCCGTGCAGCACAAAGTCCGCCTCGCGCGCGACCCAGGGCTCGATCACGAGCCCGTGGCCGAGCTTGAAGCTGCCCTCGACCCAGTGTCGGTCGAGCTCGTCTGGCGCACCGCCGAAGCGGCGCTGGCCTCGCCCCGCCAGTCCGAAGGCGCGCTTGGCCACCCAGCGCCCGCTCGGTGACGCCGCAGCGAGGAGCGCCAGCGCGTCGGCGGCCGTCTCCACGTAGAGGCTGCCGAGCACATCCGGTGAGAGCTCCACGCCGAAGCGCCGATGGTTCACTCGCTGCAAGACCTCGAGCGGTGGGCGGGGTGGCAGCGTGGCTCCCGCCGCCCCGAGGCGCGCGAGTGCCCGCGGCGTCGGACACCAAGCCGCCCCCACGTAGGCGCCGGCCGGCAGCGCCGTGTCATCCGTTACGA
>JAPPOT010000295.1:0-583 GCA_028817855.1 Myxococcales bacterium | reverse complement strand
CTCCACCCGGGCGGCCTGCGCCGCGACCCGCGCCAGCGTCGCGCGCGAGGGCGTGTAGCCGCGCGGGTCCGCGAGCTCGTATTCGGCGTCCAGATTCAGGACCCAGGCGGTGTGGGCTGCCATCGATCCAGCCGCTCCGAGAGATCGGGTGGAATGCCAGCGCGCTCGCGCGCCAGTCGGTTCAAGGGCCGTCCACGCATCAGCATCGGCGACAGCGGTGCCGGCAGCTCCCCCTGCCAGCGCTCGAACTCGAGCGGGCCGCGCAGCTGGCGGAACCAGTGGGCACCAAAGGCCACGTGTGGGATCTCCTCCTCGCCCACCCGCTCCTGCAGCTGTGCACCGCGTGCGTCTCCCGCCTGACGGAAGCGCGCCGCGAAGCGCGCGGTGTGATCCAGATTGGCAGCCTCGAAGCCCAGCCCCATCACGGCCACGAAGCTCGCCGGCGTGCGCGCCGCGGGCACGCGCTGCCAGAACCAGTCGTTGACCGGGAACTGACCGACGCCAAAGCCCAGGGCCTCGATGTGGTCGGCGTACATCGCCATGTGCCGGATCTCGTCGAGGCAGATGCCGAGCAGCCCGCGCC
>JAPPOT010000204.1:9579-12486 GCA_028817855.1 Myxococcales bacterium | reverse complement strand
ATACAGGCGACCCAGCCCCTAGCGGATGGCTGAGCGGGTGCGCGTCGTGCTCGCCTGTGACGAGTGCGGCGCGCGCAACTACCACACCACGAAATCAAGAGATCGCACGCAAGAGAGACTCGCGATCAAGAAGTTCTGTCCCGCCTGCAAGAGGCACACGCTGCACAAGGAGTCGAAGTAGCACGACACCAGTTCCCATAGGCCAGTAGCTCAGCTGGTAGAGCAGCGGATTCCAAATCCGCAGGTCGGGGGTTCGAGCCCCTCCTGGCCTGCTACTTACACGCAGAACAAGACCGACGATGACCGAGAACACGCAACAGAAGGAGCAGGATGCGCAGGCCCAGACCCTGGGTCTGATGCGCTGGGTCGGCCTGACCTACATGGTCGGCGGCCTCTTCGTGCTCTGGCTGCTCGACAAGATCATCCTGCTGACCTGGTCGATCTTCGCCGAGCCGAACCCGACGGTGGTCTCCGCCATCGCCCTCGGCGCCGCCGCCGTGTCGACCTTCATCGCCTACAAGCACGAGCGCCTCAACGAGCTGGTCCACGAGGTGGTCGGCGAGCTGTCGCGCGTGACCTGGCCCGGTCGCGACGAGACCACCAACTCGACGGTGGTCGTCATCATCACGTCGATCATCGCCGCCCTGATCCTGGGAGGCTTCGACGCCGCCTGGTCCGCCATCACGGACCTCATCTACAAGGCATGACGGGGTACAACGTGTCGGACGAGACCAACGAGAACAGCCCCGCACCGCCGGCCGGCGAAAAGCCGGCCGTGCCCGAGCCCGCGCCCATGCCCGAACCGGCAGCCGAGGCGGCACCCGAGCCCGCCGAGGAGGTGGCTGAGTCCCCTTCCGACGCCGCTCCCGAGGCGGCGCCCGAGCCCGATGCCGCGCCCGCGGCCGAGGCTTTCGCCGCCGCTGCGCCCCAGCCTACCAAGGCCCCGAACCTCCGCTGGTACGTGGTTCAGGTCTACTCGGGCTACGAGCAGAAGGTGAAGCTCTCCCTGGCCGAGCGCATCAAGCAGGCCTCGATGGACGCCTTCTTCGGCGAGGTCCTGATACCGACCGAGACGGTTCAGGATGCGTCGAAGGGCAAGCGCGTCAGCTCCAAGACTTTCTACCCCGGCTACATCTTCGTGCAGATGGCGATGAACGACGAGGCCTGGCATGTCGTGCGCGACACGCCCAAGGTCACCGGCTTCGTCGGAGGCCGCCACCCGCAGCCCGTGCCTCCGCCCGAGATCCAGTCGGTCGTGCAGCAGGTCGAGGAAGGCGCAGCCAAGCCCCGCCCGCGCGTCATGTTCAGCCAGGGCGACCACGTGCGCGTCAACGACGGCGCGTTTGCGAACTTCACCGGGACGATCGAAGAGGTCATCCCGGCCAAGCAGAAGGTGCGTGTGCTGGTGTCGATCTTCGGTCGCGCCACGCCCGTCGAGTTGGACTTCACCCAGGTCGAGAAGACGGCCTGAGGGTCTGTGCTCAGTTAGCGAGTGAGTTGAAATGAAAAAGGTCGTCGGCGAAATCAAGTTGCAGCTGCCCGCAGGTCAGGCGAACCCGGCTCCCCCCGTGGGTCCGGCCCTGGGCCAGCACGGCGTGAACATCGCGGGCTTCTGCAAGGAGTTCAACGCCAAGAGCCAGTCCCAGGCGGGCATGATCGTGCCGGTGGTGATCTCGGTCTACCAGGACCGCTCCTTCACCTTCGTCATGAAGACGCCCCCGGCGGCCATCCTGATCAAGAAGGAGCTCGGCCTGAAGATCGGCGGCAAGCCCGGCTCGGGCTCGCCCCGCCCCCACAAGGAGAAGGTGGGCAAGCTGACCCAGGAGCAGGTCCGCAAGATCGCCGAGGTGAAGCTGCAGGACACCAACGCCGGCTCGCTCGAGTCGTGCATGCGCTCGATCGAAGGCACCGCCCGCTCCATGGGTGTGGAGATCGGCGACTGAGGATTTCGGTGGGAGGCCTGACCCTCTGGACAGGGGAGTCAGGTCGTTGAACCACCTGGAGGAACGAGTGGAAAACGGACGTAGACGCACAGCAGCGACGAAGCTGGACCGCGACGCGCGGCACGAGCTACCGGCCGCGTGCGCTCTCCTCAAGGAGACGAGCTTTGCCCGTTTCGAGGAGAGCGTGGACATCGCGGTGCGGCTCGGGGTCAACCCGCGCCACGCCGACCAGATGGTGCGCGGCGCCATCGTGCTGCCCCACGGAACGGGCAGCAGCAAGCGGGTGTTGGTATTCGCCAAGGGCGACAAGGCCAGCGCCGCCGAGGCGGCCGGCGCGGACATCGTGGGCGCGGAGGATCTGGTGGCCAAGGTGCAGGAGGGCTTCCTGGACTTCGACACCGTGGTCGCGACCCCCGACATGATGGGCCAGGTGGGACGGCTCGGACGGGTCCTGGGCCCGCGCGGGCTCATGCCCAATCCCAAGGTTGGGACGGTCACGATGGACGTAGAAAAGGCCGTGAAGGAAGCAAAAGCGGGTAAGATCGAGTTCCGAGTCGAGAAGGCGGGGATCGTGCATGCCCCGGTCGGGAAGAAGTCGTTCCCGCCGGAGCAGATCGCGGACAACGTCCGTGCGTTGCTCGAGGCCCTGCAGAAGGCCAAGCCCGCGACGGCCAAGGGCACCTACGTCAAGAGCATCACGCTGAGCACCACGATGGGTCCCGGCATCAAGGTGGACCCATCTTCGATCGAGGCGGAGGCCTGAGATGTCAGCTAGCCACGCAGCCAAGCAAGAGCAGATCGATGCGATCAAGGATCGCTTCGACCGCGCCACCGCGGCGGTGCTCGTGAACTTCAACGGCCTCGACGTCAGTCAGGTCACCGAGCTCCGCACCGAGTTCCGCAGGGCCGGGGTCGACTACCGGGTCGTGAAGAACACGCTGCTCAAGCTCGCGATCAAGGACAC
>JAPPOT010000204.1:0-9569 GCA_028817855.1 Myxococcales bacterium | reverse complement strand
AGGACACGGAGCTCGACACCGACGAGTTCAAGGCCCAGCTGGTGGGGGAAACCGCCATCGCCTGGAGCTACGAGGACCCGTCTGCGGCGGCCAAGGTCATCAAGGCGTTCCGCAAGGACGACGAGGCGGCCGAGGCGCTGACGATCAAACTCGGCGTGATCGACAACCAGCTCATGGACGCCAAGCGCGTCGAGACCGAGCTGGCCACGATGCCGGGCAAGGACGAGGTCCGCGCCATGCTGCTCGCGCAGCTGATGGCGCCGATGCAGCAGCTGGTCATGCAGCTGAACGCACCTGGACAGAATCTGGCCTACGCGCTTGGCGCGCGTCAGGACCAACTCGAGAATGGCTAGCCGCCAACGATTGTTGAATTGAAGACTTCGCTGTCATGGCAGGACAGCAGGAAAGATGGAGAGAGTTCGATGGCAAACATGAACCAGGATCAGATGGTTGAGGAGCTCAGCAGCTGGACGGTTGCCGAGGTCGCAGGCCTGGTGAAGGCGCTCGAGGAGAAGTGGGGCGTGTCCGCGGCTCCGGTCGCAGTTGCGGGTCCCGCAGCCGGCGGCGGTGAGGCCGCCGAGGCCGCCGAGGAGCAGACGGAGTTCACCGTCGAGCTGACCGGCGCTGGCGACAAGAAGATCCAGGTCATCAAGGTGGTCCGCGAGATCACCAGCCTGGGCCTGGCCGACGCCAAGAAGCTGGTCGAGGACGCTCCGAAGGCCCTGAAGGAGGGCGTCTCCAAGGAAGAGGCCGAGGAGATCAAGAAGAAGATCGAGGAAGCTGGCGGTCAGGTAGCGCTCAAGTAGTGCGGACCGCGCGCACATTCGAGCTCACTTCACGTTGCGATCGGGACGCGGCGCGGGGCGGATGCGCCCTGCTGCCCGCGTCCGTCGTGAATTTCGCTGGTTTCGCCCCCGCCGAGACCAGCGCCCAGGGGACTGCGCTTCGCGAGCGCCGCGGTCCCAGCCAGCAGCACGCCTCCACAGTTCGCCCATAGAAAAACGGTAGGAGCCAAGACCATGGCGACGGCAATTCAGACCAACTTCAGGGTGCGGCAGAGCTTCGGGAAGATCGATCGGATCATCGACATCCCGAACCTGATCGACATCCAGATGAAGTCCTACGACAAGTTCCTGCAGTCGACGATCGAGCCGGGAGAGCGCGACGACATCGGCTTGCAGGGCGTGTTCCGGAGCGTCTTCCCGATCCGCGACTTCAACGGCACCAGTGAGCTGGTCTTCGTCGGCTACACGCTGGAGCGCCCGAAGTACGACGTGGACGAGTGCCGCCAGCGCGGCATGACCTACGCCGCGCCGATCAAGGTCACGATCCAGCTGATCATCTACGACTCCGCCGGCGAGGGGGCGGAGCGCCTGGTCCGCGACATCAAGGAGCAGGAGGTCTACTTCGGCGAGATCCCGCTGATGACCGAGAACGGCACGTTCATCATCAACGGGACCGAGCGCGTGGTCGTCAGCCAGCTGCACCGCAGCCCGGGCGTCTTCTTCGACCACGACCGCGGCAAGACCCACTCCTCGGGCAAGCTGCTCTACCAGGCCCGCGTGATTCCGTACCGCGGCTCCTGGCTCGACTTCGAGTTCGACCCGAAGGACCTGATCCACGTCCGCATCGACCGCCGCCGCAAGATGCCGGCGACCGTGCTGCTCAAGGCCCTGGGCTACACCGCCCAGGAGCTGCTGAACATCTTCTACGACACCGAGACGATCTATCTCGAGGGCACGAAGAAGTTCGCCAAGTCGATCGAGTATGACCTGCTTCCCGGCCAGCGCTCCACGCGTGACATCAAGGTCGGCGGCGACGTGCTCGTGCGCAAGAACCGCAAGTTCACCCGCGCCGCCATCCGCAAGCTGCGCGACGCCAAGCTCGACCGCCTGCCGATCGACGCGGCCGAGATCGCCGGCAAGTTCTCCTCCGAGGACGTGATCGACAGCGACACCGGCGAGGTGCTCCTGGCGGTCAACGAGGAGATCACCCCCGACAAGCTCGAGGAGCTGCGCGCCGCCAAGGTCGAGAGCTTCAAGGTGCTCTTCATCGACGGCCTCAACGTGGGCAGCTACCTGCGCGACACCCTGGTGTCGGACAAGATCAACACCGAGGACGAGGCGATCCTCGAGATCTACCGCCGCCTGCGTCCGGGCGATCCCCCGACGCTCGACACCGCGCGCACCCTCTTCAACAACCTCTTCTTCAACCCCGAGCGCTACGACCTGTCGCGCGTCGGGCGTCTGAAGCTGAACTACAAGTTCTACAAGGACGACGCCGAGAAGGTTCCGCTCGAGATCCAGGTGCTGACCAAGCAGGACATCATCGAGACCGTCCGGCACCTGATCCACCTGAAGAACACCCGCGGCGCGGTCGACGACATCGACCACCTCGGCAACCGCCGCGTGCGCGCGGTCGGCGAGCTGATGGAGAACCAGTACCGCATCGGTCTGGTCCGCATGGAGCGCGCCATCAAGGAGCGCATGAGCATGAGCCAGGAGCTCGAGACGCTCATGCCCCACGACCTGATCAACGCCAAGCCGGTCAGCGCGGTGGTCAAGGAGTACTTCGGCAGCAGCCAGCTGTCGCAGTTCATGGACCAGACCAACCCGCTTTCGGAGGTCACCCACAAGCGCCGTCTCAGCGCGCTTGGCCCGGGCGGTCTGACGCGCGAGCGTGCCGGCTTCGAGGTGCGCGACGTTCACGCCACGCACTACGGCCGCATCTGCCCGATCGAGACGCCGGAAGGCCCGAACATCGGTCTGATCGCGTCGCTGTCGACCTACGCGCGTGTCAACGAGTACGGCTTCGTCGAGACGCCGTACCGCGAGATCGACAAGGGCAAGGTGCTCGACGAGGTGCGCTGGTACAGCGCGCTCGAAGAAGAGAACCACTACATCGCCCAGGCCAACGCGAACACCGACAACAAGGGCAAGCTGACCGACACCCTGGTCAGCGCCCGCTACAACGGTGAGTTCGTGATGGTCCCGGCGGACCACATCACGCTGATGGACGTCTCGCCGAACCAGCTCGTGTCGGTGGCCGCGTCGCTGATTCCGTTCCTGGAGCACGACGACGCCAACCGCGCCCTGATGGGCTCGAACATGCAGCGCCAGGCGGTTCCGCTGGTGCGTCCCTACGCGCCGATCGTCGGCACCGGGCTCGAGACCCGCGTGGCGCGCGACTCGGGCGTGTGTGTGGTGGCCAAGCGCGACGGCGTGGTGGAAGAGGTCGAGGCCACGCGTATCGTCGTGCGCGGCAGCGACAGCAACCCGATCCCGGACATCCACCGGCTGACCAAGTTCCAGCGCAGCAACCAGGGCACCTGCTACAACCAGAAGGTCGTCGTTCGTGCCGGCGACAAGGTCAAGAAGGGCGACGTGCTGGCGGACGGCCCGGCCATCGAACGCGGCGAGCTCGCGCTCGGCCAGAACGTGGTCGTCGCCTTCATGCCCTGGGGTGGCTACAACTTCGAGGACTCCATCCTGATCAGCGAGCGCGTGGTCAAGGAGGACGTCTACACCTCCGTGCACATCGAGGAGTTCGAGTGCGTGGCCCGCGACACCAAGCTGGGCAAGGAGGAGATCACGCGCGACATCCCGAACGTCGGTGAGGAATCCCTCAAGGACATCGACGACTCGGGCATCGTGCGCATCGGCGCCGAGGTGAACCCGGGCGACGTGCTGGTCGGCAAGATCACGCCCAAGGGCGAGACCCAGCTGACTCCGGAGGAGAAGCTGCTGCGCGCCATCTTCGGCGAGAAGGCCGGCGACGTGCGCGACAGCTCCCTGCGCGTTCCGCCGGGGCAGACCGGCATCGTGATCGCGGCGCGCGTCTTCGCCCGCAAGGGCACCGAGAAGGACGAGCGCGCCCGCGAGATCGAGGACGCCGAGCGGGCCAAGTTCGAGAAGGACATGGCCGACGAGATCAAGATCGTGCGCGAGTCGGCGTACGACCGGATCGGCAAGCTCCTGATCAACAAGAAGACCACCGCCAAGCTGGTCGACGATCAGGGCAACGAGCTGCTCGCCAAGGGCGCCACGATCACCGCCAAGTCCCTCGAGGCGATCCCGCGCAAGATGCGCGGCGAGATCGAGGCCGGCGGCGTGACGGGCGACATCCAGGCCGTGCTCGAGGAGATGAACGCCACGGTGGCGGCCATCGAGGAGCTGTACCAGGAGAAGATCGGCAAGCTCACCAAGGGCGACGAGCTTCCCCCGGGCGTGATCAAGATGGTGAAGGTCTACGTCGCCATCAAGCGCAAGCTCCAGGTGGGCGACAAGATGGCGGGCCGCCACGGCAACAAGGGTGTGGTCAGTCGCATCCTGCCGCAGGAGGACATGCCCTACCTGCCGGACGGCACCCCGGTCGACGTGGTGCTCAACCCGCTGGGCGTGCCGAGCCGCATGAACGTCGGGCAGGTGCTCGAGGTCCACTTCGGGTGGGCGGGGCATTTGCTGGGCAAACGCATCCAGGAGTTCATGGATCAGGAGGGCCTTGCCGGCGATTCGCTGCGCAAGAAGCTCCTGAAGATCTTCAAGAAGACGCACACCAAGGACATCCTCGAGGGGCTGCCCGAGTCGGAGATCGTGAAGTTCGCGCGGGCCTTCGACCACGGCGTGCAGCTGGCGACCCCGGTCTTCGACGGTGCCTTCGAGACCGAGATCAAGGAGCTGCTGAAGCTGGCCGGGGCCGAGACCAACGGTCAGACCATCCTGTTCGACGGCCGCACCGGCGAGCCCTTCGACCAGGACGTCACGGTCGGCATCATGTACGTGCTCAAGCTCCACCACTTGGTGGACGACAAGATCCACGCCCGCAGCATCGGCCCCTACTCGCTGGTCACGCAGCAGCCCCTGGGCGGCAAGGCCCAGTTCGGCGGCCAGCGCCTGGGTGAGATGGAGGTCTGGGCGATGGAGGCCTACGGCGCGGCCTACGCGCTGCAGGAGTTCCTCACCGTCAAGTCCGACGACGTGCAGGGTCGCACCCGCATGTACGAGGCCATCGTCAAGGGCGACCAGACGCTCGAGGCGGGGCTTCCGGAGAGCTTCAACGTGTTGATGAAAGAGCTACAGGCACTGTGCCTGAACGTCGAGTTGATCGACCCCCAGGGAACCGCGTCCCGTAAGGGCGATGACGTGATCGCCGCGGAGGAGGAGTAGGCCATGAAGGACATCTTCAGTTTCTTCGAGAAGCCGAAGGATCCGCTGTCGTTCTCAGCGATCCGCATCTCGCTCGCCTCGCCGGAGAAGATCCGCCAGTGGTCGCACGGTGAGGTCAAGAAGCCCGAGACGATCAACTACCGCACGTTCAAGCCGGAGCGGGACGGGCTCTTCTGCGCGAAGATCTTCGGTCCGGTGAAGGACTACGAGTGCAACTGCGGCAAGTACAAGCGCATGAAGCACCGCGGCGTCGTGTGCGAGAAGTGCGGCGTCGAGGTCATCCAGAGCAAGGTGCGCCGCGAGCGCCTGGGGCACATCACCCTGGCGACGCCGGTGGCCCACATCTGGTTCCTCAAGAGCCTGCCCTCGCGCATCGGCGCGATGCTCGACATCACGCTCAAGGAGCTGGAGCGCGTGCTCTACTGCGAGAGCTACATGGTGCTCGATCCGGGCGAGACCCCGCTCAGCCCGGGTGAGACCCTGAGCGAGGAGCGCTACCAGGCCATGCTCGACGAGTATGGCTACGATGCCTTCACCGCCGGCATGGGCGGCGAGGCGGTGCTCGAGATCCTCAAGGCGGTCGACGTGCACGGGCTGGCCGAGGAGCTCCGCAAGGACATGCGCGAGACCACCTCGGAGGCCAAGCGCAAGAAGTTCGCCAAGCGCCTCAAGGTGATCGAGGCCTTCAAGGAGAGCGGCAACCGTGCCGAGTGGATGATGCTGAGCGTCATCCCGGTGCTGCCGCCCGACCTGCGCCCGCTGGTGCCGCTCGATGGTGGCCGCTTCGCGACCAGCGACCTGAACGACCTCTACCGTCGCGTCATCAACCGCAACAACCGCCTCAAGCGGCTTGTGGAGCTGAACGCGCCGGAGATCATCATCCGCAACGAGCGGCGCATGCTGCAGGAGGCGGTCGACGCGCTGTTCGACAACGGCCGGCGCGGCAAGACCATCACCGGTCCGAACAAGCGCCCGCTGAAGTCCCTGAGCGACATGCTCAAGGGCAAGCAGGGGCGCTTCCGCCAGAACCTGCGCGGAAAGCGCGTCGACTACTCGGGTCGCTCGGTCATCGTGGTCGGCCCGGCGCTCAAGCTGCACCAGTGCGGCCTGCCGAAGAAGATGGCCCTCGAGCTGTTCAAGCCCTTCATCTACAACAAGCTGGAGGAGCGCGGCCACGTCACCACCATCAAGAGCGCCAAGAAGATGGTGGAGAAGGGTAAGGCCGAGGTCTGGGACATCCTGGAGGAGGTCATCACCGAGCACCCGGTGCTGCTCAACCGCGCACCGACGCTCCACCGCCTCGGCATCCAGGCCTTCGAGCCGGTGCTCATCGAGGGCAAGGCGATCCAGCTTCACCCGCTGGTCTGCGCGGCCTTCAACGCGGACTTCGACGGCGACCAGATGGCGGTCCACGTGCCGCTCTCGATCGAGGCGCAGATGGAAGCGCGCGTGCTCATGATGAGCACGAACAACATCCTCTCGCCCGCGAGCGGCAAGCCGATCATCAACCCCACGCAGGACATCGTGCTGGGGCTCTACTACATGACCCGCGAGCGGCCCTTCGCGAAGGGCACCTACCAGGCGGGCCAGGAGAAGGACGGCAACTTCTCCGGCATCTACTCGAGTATCGAGGAGGTGCGCATGGCCTACGACGCCGGCACGGTCGAGTTGCACGCCAAGATCAAGGTGCGCGTGGACGGCGAGATCCGGGACACCACCGTCGGTCGTGTGCTGGTCAGCGAGCTGCTGCCGGAGGGCATGCCCTTCGACCTCGCTAACAAGGTGCTCGACAAGAAGGCGCTGTCGAACCTGATCGACTCCTGCTACCGCATCAACCGCAACAAGGCGACAGTGCTCCTGGCCGACCACCTGCGGACGATGGGCTTCGAGCAGTCCACGCGCGCGGGCATCTCCATCTGCATGGATGACATGGTCATCCCGGACAGCAAGAAGGAGATCCTGGCGGCTGCGCAGGGCGACGTCGAGACCGTCGTGGAGCAGTACCAGGAAGGTCTGATCACTGACGGTGAGCGCTACAACAAGGTCGTCGACATCTGGGCTGCCGCGGCCGACCAGGTCGCTGCCGACCTGCTCGACGGCATCGGTCGCGAGACCATCGTCAACGCGGAGACCGGCGACGAGGAGGAGACCCCCTCCTTCAACTCGATCTTCATGATGGCTGACTCCGGCGCCCGCGGTAGCAACCAGCAGATTCGTCAGCTGGCCGGCATGCGCGGTCTGATGGCCAAGCCCTCGGGCGAGATCATCGAGACTCCGATCACCGCGAACTTCCGCGAGGGCCTGACGGTTCTCCAGTACTTCATCTCGACGCACGGCGCCCGCAAGGGTCTGGCCGATACGGCGCTCAAGACCGCGAACTCGGGATACCTCACGCGTCGCCTGGTCGACGTGGCCCAGGACGCGGTCATCACCGAGTACGACTGCGAGACCCTGGACGGCGTCGAGACCTCGGCGCTGGAAGAGGGCGGCGAGATCGTCCAGACCCTGGCCGAGCGCATCCTCGGCCGCGTGGCCCTGGAGGACATCGTCGACCCGGTCACGAACGATGTGCTGTTGCCGGCGGGCGAGGAGATCGACGAGGACGCCGCCAAGCGCACGGAAGAGGCGGGCATCGAGAAGATCATCATCCGCTCGGTGCTCACCTGCCAGGCCCAGCGTGGCGTGTGCGTTCGCTGCTACGGCCGCGACCTGGCGCGCGGCTACATGGTCAACATCGGCGAGGCCGTCGGCGTGATCGCGGCCCAGTCGATCGGCGAGCCCGGCACCCAGCTGACCATGCGCACCTTCCACATCGGGGGCGCTGCGGCGCGTGGCCGCATCGAGCAGTCGAGCCTGGAGTCGCGCTCCGATGGCGTCGTGAAGCTGGACAACTGCCAGCTGGTCGAGCGTCTCGATCCGGAGACCCAGAGCCGCGAGACGGTCGTCATGAATCGCCACGCAGTGCTCAAGGTGGTCGACGACTCCGGCCGCGAGCGCGAGCGCTACAACCTGACCTACGGCGCGGTGGTGCACCACAGCGACGGTCAGCCCGTGAAGAAGGGCGAGGTGCTCAGCGAGTGGGACCCCTACGCCATTCCGTTGCTCACCGAGGTCAAGGGCGTCGTGAAGTACGGCGACGTGATCGAGGGTGTCACGATGGAGGAGAAGCTCGACGAGGTCACCGGCCTGTCGCGGCGCGTCGTGACCGAGTCGCGTGACCCGAGCGCCCGCCCACGCGTGTCCATCAAGGATCCGGAGACGGGCGAGACGATCGTCAAGGGGAATGCGCCAGCGCGCTACTTCCTGCCGGTCGGCTCGAACATCATCCCGGCCGAGGGTCAGACCGTCGAGGCGGGTGAGATCATCGGTAAGATCCCGCGCGAGACGACGAAGACCAAGGACATCACCGGCGGTCTGCCGCGCGTTGCCGAGCTGTTCGAGGCTCGCAAGCCGAAGGACCACGCGGTCGTGGCCGACATCGACGGCGTCGTCAGCTTCGGCAAGGACACCAAGGGCAAGCGCAAGCTGATCATCACGCCGGAGGTGGGTGAGCCACACGAGCACCTCTTCTCGAAGGGTCGCCACCTGACGGTGAAGGAGGGTGACTACGTCACCGCCGGTGAGCCCCTGATGGATGGCCCGAACAACCCGCACGACATCCTGCGCGTGAAGGGTGAGAAGACGCTGGCCGCGTGGCTGGTGGACGAGATTCAACAGGTCTACCGCCTGCAGGGCGTCACCATCAACGACAAGCACATCGAGACGATCGTTCGCTGCATGCTGCGGCGCGTGCGCATCAAGGAGGTCGGTGACACCAGCTTCCTGGTCGACGAGAACGTCGACAAGCGCGTCTTCGAGCGCGAGAACGAGAAGACGATCGCCCGCGGCGGCACGCCCGCCGTGGCAGAGCCGCTGCTGCTCGGCATCACGAAGGCGTCGCTCTCCGGCGATTCCTTCATCAGTGCCTCGTCGTTCCAGGAGACCACCAAGGTGCTCACCGAGGCGTCGATCCACGGCCGCGTCGACTACCTGCGCGGCCTCAAGGAGAACGTCATCATGGGTCGCCTGGTGCCGGCTGGCACCGGTCTGGCGGCGTACAAGCGCCTCGACCCGCTGGTCGAGGATGCGCTGATGTCGCCGGAAGGCGAAACCGAAGACTCCATCGCCGTAGCCGCCTCCGAAGACTGAAATCTTCGCGAGGTTCGCCCGTGAGCGGCTTACCTCCTCGCCGAAATCCTCGACGTAGCGCTGCTACGCCTCCGGTTTCGGCTGTGGGGGCGCTCGCTCACGAACAAAACTCGCGAAGATTTGCGCCGAGGTGATCTGAGGTGCATCTCCCCTTGCCCTGCCGGGGACGGGGGAGGCAGGCGACGTGGTTCCTGTCGAGAGGAGGAGGAGCGTGAG
>JAPPOT010000209.1:5116-12495 GCA_028817855.1 Myxococcales bacterium | reverse complement strand
TTCACCTGCTCGCCGCTCAGCTGGGGCACGGTGCCCGTCGGATCCATCGCCAGGAAGCCGCCCACACGCAGCTCGCCCCGGCCAATCTCGCTGCCGCTCACCAGCAGCCGATAGGCGTGAGAGGGCAACCGCAGGTTGTCGCGGATGTGGACGGATGGGATGATGATGCCGAGCTCCATCGCCAGGTTTCGGCGGATGGCGGCCACCCGCTCGACTAGGTCACCCCCGCGGGACGCATCGACGAGCGGGACCAGTTCGAAGCCGACCTCGAGCTCGAGCAGATCGAGTGGCAAGAGCTCCTCGAGGCGCTCGCGCTCGCTCGGCTCCTCTGCCGCTGGCGACGTCTGGTCCGTGGCCGGCGCTTCGCCCGGCCGCTCGCCTGCCACCCGCGCGGCGACGCCGGCGACCACGGCGAGCGCAAAGAACGGCAGTGCCGGCATGCTGGGCAAGAGGCCGACGAGACCGAGCACCCCGGAGGTCGTCCACAGGGCGTTGCGCCGGGCGCCGAGCTGCGAGATGAGCGCAGGCGCCAGCGCCGTGCCGGCGGCCGCGCGCGTGACGACGACGCCGGCCGCCGTCGAGACGAGCAGCGCAGGGATCTGCGAGGCAAGGCCGTCGCCGACCGTGAGGATGGTGTAGGTCTCGGCGGCGTCGGCCGCGCTCATGCCCTGCTGGGCAACGCCGACGACGAAGCCGACTACGATGTTGATCGCAGTCATGAGCAGTCCGGCGATGGCGTCGCCGCGCACGAACTTCGAGGCGCCGTCCATCGCGCCGAAGAAGTCGCTCTCCTGCTGCACCAGCTCGCGCTTGCGCTTGGCTTCGTCCTGGGTCAAGGCGCCAGAGCTGACGTCCGCGTCGATGCTCATCTGCTTGCCGGGTAGGGCATCCAGCGTAAAGCGCGCGGAGACCTCGGCCACGCGCCCGGCGCCTTTGCTGATGACCACGAAGTTGATGATCACGAGCAGCACGAAGATCGTGGCTCCCACGACGTAGTTGCCGCGGATCAGCAGCTCGCCGAAGGCGCGCACGACGCTTCCGGCGGCTCCCGAGCCATCGGAACCGTTGAGCAGGATCAGGCGCGTCGAGGCAACGTTCAGGGCGAGCCGCAGCAGGGTGCCGAAGAGCAGAATGCTGGGGAACGCAGACAAATCGAGGGGCTTCTCGATGTGCAGCGAGATCAAGAGCAGCGTGACCGAGAGCGCGATCGACGTCGCCAGAAGGAGATCGAGCAGGGCGGGCGCCAAGGGCACGACCATCAGCAGCACGATGCCCACGAGCACCAGCGGGACCAGGTTCTCCAGGTGCTTGCTAATCGGCGGTCTATTGACAGCTGCGCTCATGAGTGCCCGTCGTCAGCCTCCGTGAGGGGGGCTACTCGTTCGGGTTGCAAGTGGCGTGCCGGCCGCGCCCGCAGCTGCATGACGCGAGCCACGATCTCCGCCACGGCGCGATAGAGCTCCGCGGGGATCGGCTGTCCGATCTTCACACCGCCGTGCAGCGCGCGGGCGAGAGAGCGGTTTTCCACGATCGGAACGCCATGTCGGCGCGCCTCGCGGCGCATCTCCAGCGCGCTGTCGTCGAGTCCCTTGGCCACCACGGTCGGGGCCGCGTCCCGTGTGGGTTCGTATCGCAGCGCGACCGAGACATGCGTCGGATTGCAGACGACGACCGTCGCTTCCTTGACGCCCCCTTCCGCCCGCTGCTTGACGAGGTCGAGCATCCGGCGGCGCCGCTGCTGGCGTACGTGGGGGTCGCCCTCCTCCTGCTTGTGCTCGTCCTTGAGGTCCTGGCGCGACATCTTGGCTTCCTCGGTGAAGCGCCGATGCGCCAACCAGTAGTCGAGTGCCGCCACGCAGACGAAGGCCATGCCGCCCTGCATCGCCAGCTTGGCCGCCACCTCTCCGACGTAGGCAGCACCGACCGGGATCTCGGCCATCGCGAGCACCGCGAAGGTCGGGGTCGCCGCCTCGATCAGCTTGTAGGAGACCGCCCCGATCGCGACCAGCTTGGCGAGCTGCTTGGCCAGCTCGAGCATCGATTCCTTGCCCGGAACCATGCGCTTGAGCTGGGGAAGCGGGTTCAGGCGCTCCGGCTTGAAGGCCGCGAGCTCGAGGGAGAAGAGGCGTGCCTGGGCTACTCCGACGGTGGCCCCCACCAGCGATGCGCTTACGACAGGGATGGCGACCGTCGTGATTACGTCGAGGCTGAGTGTCACGGCCTCCAGGGGCCGGTCCACGTCGTGCAGCCGAAACATCCGTGAAGAGAAGACCATCAGGCCTCGCACCAGGTGGTCGCCGCCGAAGGCGAGCGCCGCCGTGACGGCGGTGAGCACTGCGACCGCACCCACGTCCTGGCTGCGCGCCACCTTGCCTTCGCTGCGTAGCTTTTCCTTCCGCCGAGGGGTCGCCTCCTCTGTCCTCTGCTCCTTGTCCTGCACCTCAGACCCCCATGAGAACTTCGGCGAGCGCCGCGGGCAGGCGCCGGACCTCGACCGCAATTGCGGTCGCGATGCTCGGCGCCGCGACGACCATCGTCAGGACGCCGGCGCCCGCCGCCATGGCGAAAGAGAAGGCGAAGAGGTTGACGCGCGGCGCCGCTCGCGCGACGAGCGCGGTTGCGAGCTGGACGATGAACATCGTGGCGACCACCGGAGCCGCGATCTGCAGCCCATGGGTGAAGATGCGACTGCCGATCGACAGCAGGCCCTCGTGCGCGACCGCGCTCCAGGCATCACCCGGTGGCGCCGCACTGAGCGTGGACGCAAACGCCGCGAGCACCGCGTGATGGCCGTCGAACGCGAAGAATAGCAGGGTGCCGAAGGCGCCGATGGCTCGGGTCGTCGGCAGCGCGCCCTCTCCGAAGGCCGGATCGACCGAGGTCGCAAACCCCAAGCCCATGGAGAAGCCGGCGATGGACCCCGCGATCTCGGCGACCACCAGCGTCATACGCACGGTGAGGCCGATCACCGCACCCAGCATCAGCTCGCCCATACCTGCGCGGACCAGGGCCACGGGCTCCAGATCGAGATCAGCTACCCGGTCCGCATAGAGCGGAAGCAGCGCCAGCGCGACCAGCATCGACAGCAGAGCCCGCGTTCGCATCGGCGCGACCGAGCCGAAGGGGGCGGGCATCGCCACGAAGGCGGCGCCCACGCGAATGGACGCGAGCCCGAGCGCGGGCAGCAGAGCCTGAATCCACTCGGGCAGGCCACTCACGGGTGCACCTGGGCGAGGGCGAGCAGAATGCTCTCCACGAAACCGCTGAGCTGCCCCAGCATCCAGGGACCTGAAAGGCTCAGTGCTGCCACCGCCGCGATCGCCTTCGGGGCGAATGCGACGGCCTGATCATTGACCTGGGTCGCGGCCTGGAGGATCGCCAGGATCAAGCCCACCACGACGATCGAGAGAACCGCTGGCCCGGCCACCAGCACGGCCGTCCAGAGCATCTCGCGGAACCAGTCGAGCGCGGACGCTGCGGTCATGTGAAGCTCCCGACCAGGGAGCGCGTCAAGAGGCCCCAGCCGTCCACGATCACGAACATCAAGAGCTTCAGCGGCGTTGAGATCATGGTCGGTGGCAGCATGACCATTCCCATCGCCGTCAGGATCGAAGCTACGATCAGGTCGATCAGCACGAATGGAAGGAACAGCAGGAAGCCCATCTCGAAGCCGGTGCGCAGCTCCGAGATCATGAACGCGGGCACCAGGAGATGGAGCGAGACGTCCTCCGCCGCGGCTGGACGCTCGGTGCCGCTTAGCTCATAGAAGAGCACCAGGTCGTTCTTGCGCGTCTGGCTCAGCAGGAACTGACTGATGATGCCCTGCGCGAGGCTGAACGCTTCCTCGTCCGAGATGGCGTGCTCCGTGTACGGCGTGAGCACTTCCTGATCGAGCTGCTTCGCGACCGGCGCCATCACGACCGCGGTCAAAAGCAAGGATAGCGCCATGATCACCTGCAGGGGCGGCACGTTCTGCGTGCCCACTGCCTGGCGCACGAAGGAGAGCACGATCACGATGCGGGTGAAGGACGTCATCGAGATCAGAATCGCCGGCGCAAGCGCCAGGATCGTGAGCAGCCCCAGGATCTTGAGCGCCGGCACGACCTGCTCGGGACCCTCCGCGTCGGAAATTGTGAGGGAGATCTGCGGTACCTGCTGGGCTGCCGCGAGCTCCGGCAGTAGCCACACCCCGAGGACCAGCAATAGCGGGGTGAGTGAGCGCATCGTCAGCTAGCCCTGCGCTCGCGCAGCTTCATGAGACCTGCGACGGCGTCCGAGCCAGCCGGGGCCGCGGAGGGCTCCGATGGGGGCTTGCCGCGGACGAAGCTCAGCAGCTCCTCGCCGAACGGCGTCTCTTCGGGCTTGTCCGTCGCCGCCTCCTCGCGCTTGGGTTCCGGTGACGCGCCGAGCTGGACCACGTCCTGGGGTAGCCGAGACAGGAAGCCTCCGATGGGATCAGCGGCCTGGGGCTCCTTCGGAGAAGGCGCCGACGCGAGCCGTTCCGTCTGCGCACCGTTGACGCTGAGCAGATGGTCCTCGCCCAGGGCGCGGACGAGTAGGAGCTGATGCTTGGTGCCGAGCCGCTTCGCGCTCAGGACCTCGATCCCCGCCAGATCCGGCCTGCGGCGCCGCCGGAGCAGACCGAGCCTGAGACCCGCGTAAAGGGCGCCGAGGACGAGGGAAGCGAGGAGGAGCGCTCCCAGGCTCGCACCGGCTTCTCCTCCGCCGAGCTTGGCGTCGGCCGATGACGTACCGTCATCCACCGTGGCCGCGCCGCTGGCCGCGTCCTTCGCAAAGAGGGCCGTGGCGGCCGCTGGATCGCCGGCCGCGGTGGCCGGCCGGGCAGCCGCCTTCGGCGCGGCCGCGGGAAGCGCGGTCGCTGGTTCGCCGGCCGCGTCCGGGTCGCTCGGGACAGTTTCGGCAGTAGTGGGTGCCGCGGCCGGCGCGTGGCCCTGGAGGTCGACGCGGATCGTGGCTCCGTTGGCATCGTGCTCGATGGCGATGGCCTCGGGCGACAAACGCACCCTCGGAGCGAGCACGATGTGCACGACCGCGCTGTCGCTCGCGCCCGGGCGGACGCGCAGCGACTCGACCAGGCGGCCGTCGCCCGTGCGCTCCAATCGGATGTCCCGCGTCACACGCGGAAACCAGACTCGCACCCTGCCGTGATCGATGCGCGACCAGGGCTTGCCCAGGGCGTCCAGTGACTCGACTCGCACGATGGCCTGGTCGCCCTCGGTGGTCATGCTCACGTTCGAGATGCCGTTGGCCGATGCCATGGATGGAGTCGCGAGCAGTGCCGCTACCAAAACCAGTGTCGATCGCATCACATACCTCCCGTGCGACCGAGACGGCGTACTCGCTCGCTCGGTGCGATGATGTCCGTCACGCGGACGCCATAGCGCTCGCCTACGACGACGGCCTCGCCCTGCGCGATCATCGTCTCGTTGGCGAAGATCTGCAGAGGGGAGCCGGCGGGTGTGTCGAGCTCCAGGACCGTGCCCGCGCCCAGCGAGAGGAGGTCCTTGACCTTCATGCGGCGACCGCCGAGCTCGACGTGAAGCGTGAGCGGGATGTCAAGCACTCTGTCCAGGTCATCCGGCGTCGGCGCCGGGGTATCGACGTCTCGCGCCGGGGGCTGAATCGACAGGCTCGCAGGCTCGCCTTCGTTCAAGGAGTCGGTCGTTTCTTCGTCAGTCATGGAATCCCTCAACACACTTCGGTGACTTCGATGGCGATGTTTCCGTGCTCAAGAACTGGTGTCCCGCGCAGGACTACGCGGTCCTCGACCTTCATGTCGATCGGTACTCCGGGTACGCCGTCGAGCCGGAGCAGGTTGCCCTTCTCGAGGGCGAGAATGTCGCGCAGCGTGCACTCGCGCTCGCCCAGGATCGCGACCGCCCGAAACGCGACCTCGCGCACTGCCTCCTGCATGCGGCCCCGCTCGCGGACCGTCGCCTCCACCCGTGCCTGCGGCTCCGGATCCTTGAACGAGGCCCGCACGGCACCCGCCGAGAGGGCAACCGTGATGTGGTCGCCGACGCCGCCCGCCGGGATGACGCGAATGTTCATCTGCAGCATCGGCTCGAACTGAGCCATGGAGGGGAAGAGGGTGGTGTCGGCCGTCACGAGCTCCAGCGAGAGCGACGGCTCGCCCTCGCACCAGTGCGCGGCGAAAGCATCGAAGAGCGACCGCACTGCGGGCTCGATCAGGCGCTGATCGAGCGCGCTGAGATCAAGGCGAGGGGACTCCTCACCCTCGGCGTCCGGGGCCACGGGCGCACCCATCCTGCGGTCCAGGAGGAAGGAGACGAGCATGGGACCCACCACGATCACCCCGCGGCTACCGTCACGCGTGGAGAGCACCCCGAGCACCGCGCCGCGTTCCACAGCCCCGCGCAGGACCTTGTAGGGCACGATCTCGGCGGGCTGCTCCTCGGCGCGCGTCGGGCAGTTGACCATGCGCAGGAGGACCCTGCAGGCTTCCTCGCCGTACATGCGCGCACAGCGGTCCGCAAATCCGAGCGCCGCGCGCAGCGGTCGCTCGGCAGATGCGAGGTCCGCGCTCTCCACCTGCCCTTCGGCTTCGTCGCCCGACCGCATCGCGTCCAGCAGGGCGTGCGTCTCTTCGGGCGAGAGCAGGGGCTCGGTGGACTCTTCACTCACTGGACGACGAACTCCGAAAAGAAGAGCCGACGCACGAGGCCCTCGCCGCATACTTCTTGCACACGGGCGAAGAGCTCCTCGGTGATGCGCTCCTTGTTCTCTTCGCCGAGCGTGTCCTCCACGGTGATGCCGGAGAAGTAGAAGAGCGCCTCGCTGCGGATCGGCACGAGCAGCGCATTGACGGGCTCCACCTTGGACTCGTCTTCGACTTCCAGATGGAGCCGCACCTTGACGTAGCGCCCGGCGTCCGGGTCCTTGAGATTCGCGACGATTGCCGGCAGCTCGATCAGGGGGCCAAAGCGTGGTTTCGGAGGTGTGTCCGCTGCGGGCTCCGATTCCGAGGCCCCCTCGGCAGCAGCCTGGCTCTGTCCGGACAACATGAAGTAGGCCACGCCGCCGATTGCGAGCAGGTTCACCGCAGCCAGTACGACGATCAGGCGGCTACGGCCCTTGGTCGGAACCTTCAGTTCTTCCTCACTCATGCTCCGGTACGAAGCAGTTCCCGTGCCAAGCTGGGAGCCCCGATCTTTCGGGCTATCGACGGCTGCCGAGCAGCACAGGGCGACAGAAGATCGACTGTCGGCGCGACGAGGTGTCGAGAAGCTGACACCGCGCCAGCAGAGGCCAGACGCACGCACGCCCACGGACACACTGGGCGGCCGGGGGCGTGCTGCGCCCGCGCGCGTCGAGCGGTCGATCGCTTGAGGTTCACG
>JAPPOT010000209.1:0-5106 GCA_028817855.1 Myxococcales bacterium | reverse complement strand
ACACTTGGCGTCCGTGGGCGTGCTGAGCCAGCGAGCGTCGAGCGGGCTATCGCTTGAGGTTCACGAGCTCTCCGTACATCTCGTCGGCGGTGGTGATCACGCGCGAGTTCGCCTGGAATCCCCGTTGGTAGGAGATGAGGTTCACGAACTCCGCGCCTAGATCGACGTTCGACTGTTCCAGCGCCCCGGCGACCACCGAGCCACGGCCACCGGTCTCTGCCGCACCGACCAGCGCTTGACCCGACTCCTCGGTGGCGTGCCACAGGCCCTGGCCGCCTCGCGCGAGGCCCTCCACGCTGCCGAAGCTCGCCACCGCGACCTGCCCGATCGCCCGCTGCTGCCCGTTGTTGAAGATCCCCGTGATGCGCCCATCGGGACCGATCGAGATTCCGGCCACGCTGCCCGCAGCGAAGCCGTCCTGGGAGAGACCGGTCGTGGTCGAGGGCGACGCAAACTGCGTGCTGCCATCGAGGCCGTCGCCGAGATCGCCGGTCACGCTGCTTCCGAAGTCGAAGGTGATCACCTGACCCGGCGCTGCGTCGATGAAGTCCCACGAGCTGGCGCCAGCGGACTCGGTGTCGAGCCGACCATCGGTGGTGAACGTCAGCGTGCCGCTGGCGCCCTCCACCGGCGCGCCGGGCGTCCCACCCGCCAGATCCCCACCATCCACCATGGCGTGCCACTCCCAGGAGTTCGGCCCGTTCTTGGCATAGTAGACGGTGATCTCGTGCCCATTGCCGAGGGAGTCGTACACCGTCACCGTGTTGGAGAAGTTGCTGGTGCCGGCCGGATCGGTCGGATCGAAGGGCGCGGGCTGCTGCGCGTTGGAGTCCAGGTTCACCGCCGCCTGGATCTCGGTGGTTGGATTGGCCGGAATCGTACCGGGCGTCACGGTCAGGTTGCCCAGTGTGCTGCCCATCGTCCCGTCGGGCTGCGCCGTGTAACCCTGCAGGCGCAGTCCGCCCGGATTCACCAGCTGTCCGTCGGCGTCGATGTGGAACTGGCCGGCACGGGAGAAGTAGCGCCCGGTCGTACCCCCGACCGTCCCGTCGACGATGAAGAAGCCATCTCCCGACAGCGCCAGATCCGTTGGTGAGTCCGTCGTCAGGAGTGCGCCCTGTGTCCACATCTGCTCGATGTGGGCGAGCCGAGAGCCGGCGCCGGGAGTCGGGTCCGATCCGGCGCCAGCAATGGAGCGGCCAAGCTGATCCTGAAAGGTCCCGCGCTGGGCCTTGAAGCCCACCGTGTTGACGTTGGCGATGTTATCGCCAGCGACGCCGAGGGCCTCGCTGTGGGCGCGAAGCCCAGCGACGCCGATCTGCATGGAACGAAGAATGCTCATATCTACTTTCCTTTTCTGACTACTGCGAGATCGACACGATGTCGCCAAGCATGATTCGTGAGTCCCCGACGATCAGTGTGGGAACGCCGCCTTCATAGGAGATGTTCGAGACCAAGCCCGTGACCTCGGTGGAGATCGCGATCGGGCTGCCGGCCTCGTCGGTGGCCGCAAGCTCGACCGTGTAGATGCCCGCTGCCGCCCGCGTGCCGCGATCGTCGCCGCCATCCCACTCGAAGGTGCCCAGACCGGCGGGCAGTCGACCGAGCTCCAGCGTGCGGACCACGCGACCGCTGGCGTCTCGGATCGTCGCACTCACCTCGCTGGCCGGTGATGCGAGCGAGAAGCTGCCCGACGCCGGACCGAGCTCGCCGAGCGGCATGCGGCGCGTTTCCGCCGTGACCGTGCGCCCGAGCAGGCCGGCCGCCTCGGTGTTGGCCATGCCAGCCGTGCCGATCTCGAGCGCGGCCAGGCGCTGCTCGATCGTCGACAGCTTTTCCACGCTGGTGAGCTCCGAGAGCTGAGTGACCATCTCCCGAGCCTCCATGGGGTCGAGTGGATCCTGATGCCTCAGCTCCGCGACGAGGAGCTTCATGAAGGCTTCCTTGTCCAACCTCGAGTTGTCGGCTGTGTCATCGGTCACGAGCGTTCGTGGGCTCGCTAGTGCATTCACGGCATCTACGGGCATGGCGTCAGGCCTCCTGATCCAAGTTCTGCCAGCGCGGGCGCTGGGCCTTGCGCGCGGGGCTGAGGCGCTTGTCCACCTGGACGCGCATCCCGCGCAGCTCGACTCCGTGCTCGACGATCGCGTGCCGCATCAGGCCTTCGCTCCGCCGCAGTGCGACGGCCGCGGCGTCCGTTGCCACGCTCGCGCGCACCTCGATGGCCCCAGCCGCCATCGCAAAGTCCAGCCGCAGGGGTCCGAGTCCGGGGTGTTCGAGCTCGACCACGGTCTCGCTGAGCAGCGCGGAGCGGGAGCTCACCTGGATGCGCGGCGGCGGCCCTAGATCGGGCGGTGGTCCCGCGTGACCGGGTGCCGGAGCCCTGAGCCTGCGGACCATCGCCATCGCGACCACGTGGGGAGACGGCCTCGGGCGGCCTGACTGCACCTCCACGCGGGCGCCGGACGACTCGGTCGCCACCGGGACACCCAGAGTTGGCAAGCCCTCGAGGCGGGGCTCGAGCTCGTGCTCGAGGAGGCTCGCCATAGCCGCCTCGAACGCAGTATCGCTGGGATCGACAGGCTCGCGCCCGGGGCCGTCCGTCGCCACACCGCGGACCGCTAACAGCGGTTTCGGCCGTCGAGCCGCCCCGCTCGGGTCACCCGTGGTCGGGCTCCAGAGCCCGAGGGGCAGATTGGTACGCTGCGTGCTCACTTCTCACCTCCCTTGCGTGTGGCCGCCTCATCGCACTGCGCCTGCTCTCGCACGCGGTCGTCCGCGCGGCGTTGCTCGTCGATGCGCTCCTGCAGCGATTCGAACACCCGCAGCTCGCGCTGTGCGTGGGCGGCCCGGTTCGTCATATCGGCGTGGAGCCCGCGGGCGCGCTCGAGCTCGTCGTGGGCGCCCGCGGCGTCCCGGCGCGCGATCTCGCTCAGCTCCGCCAGGATCGCGAGCTCGGACGCGGTGGTCCTTCCCTGCGCCTCGATCCGCGCCATCAGCTCGCCGCGGACCCGCCGGGCACGCGCGGCGACAGACTCGGCCTTGGCGACGGTCGCCGCGGTATCCCGCACCTCGGCGCGGCGCGCCTCGCTCATGCGACGCTTGATCGCGACAATCCGCGCGACGCGGCGGTCGTCCGTCATGTCGTCACCTCCGGCTCGGCCCAGACGCGGGCTAGCTCCTGATGCACCATGGTGCTGTCGATCGCTTCCTCGGGTGTCTGCTTCAGGAAGGCCTCCAGGGCCGGCATGTGATCGAGCGCTTCATCCAGCCTGGGCACGGACCCGCGCTTGTAGGCCCCGATCGCGACCAGGTCTTCGACTTCGGCGTAGGCCGCCAGCAGCTCCCTGGCACGCTGCGCCAGGGCCAGCTGTGGTGGTGGAACCACCTGCGGCATGACGCGGGAGACACTTCTCGGGAGGTCCACCGCCGGGAAGTGCCCGCGCTCGGCCAGCCGACGCGAGAGCACGATGTGACCATCGAGCGTCGCGCGCACGGTGTCGGCGATCGGATCGGTCAGGTCATCGCCCTCCACCAGCACGGTGTAGACGCCCGTGATCGTCCCCGCGCCTGGCCCCGTGCCTGCCCGCTCGAGCAGTAGGGGAAGGGAGGCGAAGACCGTCGGGGTGTAGCCCTTGGTGGTCGGCGGCTCTCCCACCGCGAGGCCGACCTCCCGCATCGCCATGGCGAAACGGGTCACGCTGTCCATCACCAGCAGCACATTCAGACCCTTGGAACGGAAGTACTCAGCGACCGCCGTCGCGTAGAGCGCACCTCGAACGCGAACCAGAGCCGGATCCGCGCTGGTGGCTGCAACCACGACGGCACGCTGCAGCCCCTCCTCGCCGAGCGTGCGATGTACGAAGTCCTCCACCTCGCGGCCGCGCTCGCCGATCAGCGCCACCACCGCAACGTCCGCGGTGGCGCGGCGAACCATCATGCCCAGCAGGCTGCTCTTGCCCACACCGCCCCCGGCGAAGATCCCGATGCGCTGGCCGCGCCCGAGCGTGAGCAGCCCGTCCACCGCTCGCACGCCGACACAGAAGGGTCGATCGATCGGCCGCCGCTGCAGCGGATTGCGCGGGGTGCCGTGCAGCTTCCACTCGCCCTCGAGCTCCAGTGGCCCCTTGCCGTCGATCGGTCGACCAAGGCCATCGAGCACCCGGCCCAATAGCGCGGCCCCGACCGGCGCGTGGGCGCTCTGCCCGAGACGTCGAAGTGGGGTTCCCACCTCCAGCCCGTGGGTCGTGCCGAGGGGCATCAGCAGCGCGCGGCCGCCGTGCAGGCCCACCACCTCGGCCTGAACCGGGTCCGCGGCCCCGTGGGGCTGGAGTTCATAGAGGTCTCCGATCGACGCGCGGCAGCCCTCTGCCTCGAGCACCAGACCCACCACGTCCACCAGGCGGCCTTCCGTGACCGGCATCTCTGCGCGCCGTGCCGCCTCGGCATAGCGACGAAGGTCGACCAATACGCTCACGTGCCCTCCGACTCTTGCGCGCGCTCGTCCTCGAGGGCGCGGCGGATGGTACGCAGGCGCTCGGCGATGGTACCGGAGACCCTGCGGTGCTCGTTTTCGGCGATGCAGCCAAGCCCCTCCATGGTGGGATCGAGCTTGAGGCGCGCACGAACCCCGTCGACGCTCAGCGTCTCGCCTCCGAAGCAGGTGAGGATCGCGCTGTGGGCATCTGGCGAAACCCTGAGCACCGGCTCTTCACCCTCGCCGAGGGTGCGCAGGGCGGCACGTGCGAGGGTCTGGTGCAGCTCGGGATCGGTCTCGAGCTCGCGCTCGATCAGCACCTCGGCGATTGACACGGCCAGATCCAGGATCTGCCCCTCCACATCCCACAGCGTCTGCGCGCGCGCGACCGCGAGCTCGGCGGCCGCCTCGGCGAAGGCCCGCCGCTCCAACAGCGTCTCCTCCGACGGCTCCGCGTGGCCGGCGGTCGGCAACACCGAGCGGCTTCCGGGCGGTGGCATGGCCGGAGACTCCTCGGTCGGGTCAGCCTCCTCCATCGATGCATCGCCCCCGTCCTCGCCGGACAGGTTCGGCATGGCGACGGCCGCCAGCCCGGACAGGTTCGGCGGGCTCGAATCACCGCTGGGGGC
>JAPPOT010000611.1 GCA_028817855.1 Myxococcales bacterium | reverse complement strand
GCACCGCGCTGATGGCCACGGGCTACGCGTGGGCCCTGAAGCGCGCGGGTGAGGGATCGATGGCGGTGGCCCAGATGGGCGACGGCACCCTGGGGGAGGGGGCGGTCTACGAGGCACTGACCTTTGCCAGCCTGCTATCGGCGCCCGTCCTCTTCCTGCTCGAGTGGAACGGCTACGCCCAGTCGACCGACGTGACCGCGACTACGCCGGGCGACGTGGTCGAGCGCGTGCGTGGCTTCGGTCTGCGCGTGCAGCGCACTGCGGACCGGGATCCGGAGCGCCTGTGCGCAGAGCTGGGTGAGGCCGTGGCGTGTGTGCGCGGCGGCGAGCCGACCATGGTGATCATCGACACGCGCCGGCTGATGGCCCACAGCAAGGGCGACGACGACCGTCCGGCGGCGGTGCTCGAGGCCCTGAATGCTGAGGATCCCCTCAACCGCCACCTCGAGGCTCCGGACGCCCGTGCACGCTACGAGGCGATCGCCGCGGAGCTGGCGACGATCGGCGACGAGGTCAGCGCGCGGCCGCAGCTCGCCTGGGAGGACGCGCCAGCCCTGCCGGATGGCGCTGTGCCCTTCGATGGGCTCGAGGCCCACGCCGACGTGGGCGACGGCGTCGAGGCGCGCGTAGTCAGCGAGCTCGGTGCCGGCCTGCGCGCGCTGCTCGAGTCCGACCCGCGCGTGACCGTGCTGGGCGAGGATCTGGCGGACCCCTACGGCGGTGCCTTCAAGGTCACGCGCGGTCTCAGCAGCGATTTCGGCCCGCGCGTCTTCTCGACGCCGATCAGCGAAGCCGCCATCGTCGGCGTGGCCGGCGGCGCGGCGCTGGCCGGTGACCGCCCGGTGGCCGAGATCATGTTTGGCGACTTCTGCACGCTGGCAGCCGACCAGCTGATCAATCACGCGGCCAAGTTCCATTACATGTACGGCGGCGACGACGTGCGCTGCCCGCTCACGGTGCGGCTGGCCTCGGGCGCGCGTCGCGGCTACGGGCCCACGCACAGCCAAAGCCTCGAGTCGCTCTTCTGCGGCGTACCGGGTCTGCGTGTGCTCGCGCTCAGCGGCCGCCATCGCCCGCGGGCCCTGCTCGAGCGCGCGGCGCGGGACGACGCGCCCGTGCTCTTTGTCGAGAACAAGTTGCTCTACGGCGAGCAGCCGGCTACGCGCCCACCCCTCAACCTGGAGCCCCACGCGCCTGGCGAGCCTGAGCCCTTCGGCCCCCTCTGCTATCGGCCGCGGCAGGGTAGGGCGGCGGACCTCACGGTGGTGACCTACGGTGGCAGCGCGCCGATCGCGGAGCAGGCCATGCATGACGCCTTCGTCGAGGAGGAGCTGGAGCCGGACTACTTCGTGCTCACGCAGCTGTGGCCGCTCACGGTGAATGCGATCGCGCGCAGCGCGCGCGCCACCGGGCGGCTGATTGTGATCGAAGAAGGCAACGCCGCCTACGGCGTCGGCGCTGCGGTGATCGCGGCGGTGTGCCAACAGCTCGGCGCTGCGCGCCTTGCGAGCGCCGCGCTCGGTGCGGCCCCCACGCCGATCCCGTGCGCGCGCCAGCTCGAGGATGCGGCGCTACCCTCGCCGGACGCCGTGCTCGACGCCATGCGCCGCCTCGTGGGAGGATCCCGAGCGTGCCGCCCTACCTGAACGAGGACGAAAGCCTGTGCGTACCGCGCGAGGGGGGTGACGATCAGGTCAAGCTCGTGCGCTGGCTCCACGCTGCCGGCGAGCGGGTGTCTGCCGGCACTCCGGTGGCGGAGCTGGAGACCAGCAAGGCCACGGTCGAGCTCGAGGCCCATCGCGATGGCTTCCTCGTGCCGCTGGTGCAGCCGGGCGAGCGCGTCGACGTGGGTGCGCCGATCGCGCGCATCGCCGAGCAGGCCGAGGCGGCGCGGCGGGCCGCCGAGCCGGCGCCCAGGGGCGAGGCTCCCGTGATCAGCCACAAGGCGCGCCGGCTGATGGAGCAGCACGGTCTGGGCGACGACGCCTTCGCGGGCCTCGACGCCGTCCGTGTCTCCGATGTGGAGACGGTCCTCGCCCAGCGCGGTCAGGCCGCGGCCGCCCGGGCGATCCACTTCGGCGACGAGACCCTGGAACGGACACGGGACTGGGACGTGGCGCTCGCGCGCGAGGACCTGGGCGAGCTGCGCGCGCTCCTGACCGAGCTGCGCCGACGCATGCGCGCCAAATTCGATCGTCACGTGCCGCTCGGCACGCTGCTGCATGATCGTTGGGAGCTCGCGCGCGAGTACGGCTTCGGTGAGGGCAGCTCGGTCTACGCGGAGGCGCTGATCCTGGGCGACGTCCGTGTGGGACGCGACTGCTGGGTGGGGCCCTTCACCGTGCTCGATGGGGCCGCCTCTCCGCTGTCGATCGGCGACTACTCTCAGATCGGCTCTGGCGCCCAGATCTACACCCACAACAGCATCGAGCGCACGCTGACAGGCCATGCCTCCCCACGTCACACGCAGCCCACCACGATCGGGCGCTGCTGCTTCATCTCGCCGCTGTCGATGGTGGGGCCCGGCACCGAGATCGGCGACCACAGCTTCGTGGCGGCCCTGAG
>JAPPOT010000089.1 GCA_028817855.1 Myxococcales bacterium | reverse complement strand
TGCGCAGCCCACGCCGGGGGCCGAACCGGCGCTGGCGGCCGACCCGCCGGAGGCCGAGGAGGTGGCCGCCCCGGAGCCCGAGGCCACGCCGGAGCTGCCGCGAGCGAAGCAGCGCAAGCGCCGGGTCCGACGCGTACAGCGAGGCTCCTCCGACGCCACGCGGGCGGCTTCCGAGGTGTCTGCGGAGCCCGCGCAGCAGACGCCCCCGGCCGGACAGGAGCCCACGAATCCCGCCCAGGCGGAGCCGGTTGCCGAGCCCCCACGGGCCCCGCAGGATACGCCCGAGGCCGAGTTGCCGCCGCCTCTCGAGCCCGAGGTGGCGCCCGTCCCAGCGGAGCTGGCCGCGCCGCCCGCCCCGGAGCAGCCCTGAGCTTCAGCTCGCCCGCACGAGCTCGCCGCTGCGCGCGAGTCTGCCGAACCAGAGCACGCTGAGGCTGACCAGGACCGCGGCCGTGAAGAAGGGTGCGCCCGGGAAGTAAAAGGGGGCGCTCGGCCCCGTGAAGTGCCCGAAGATGTGCGTCATCATCGGTGGCGTCATCACGGCGGTCATGCTGACCAGGCTGGTGATGGCGCCCTGCAGCTCGCCCTGAGCATCCTGCGGCACCTGGTTCGACATGATTCCGCGCAGCGCCGGGATCGCGAAGCCGCCCATGGAGAAGGGAATGATGGCTGCGTACATCATCCACCCTGTCTTCGCGAAGGCGAAGCCGAAGAAGCCCAGCGCCGTGATGACCAACCCCACGTAGACGGCCCTGCGTTCGCCTATGCGGTTGATGACGAGCCGGATCAGGCCTCCCTGAACGATTGCGATGGTGATCCCGACGAAGCCGAGGGAGTAGCCGATGTCGCGCTCGCTCCAGCCGAACTTCTCGATCGTGTAGTAGCTCCAGACCGACGGGTTGACGTCATGTGCGACCTGGTAGAGCAGCAGCGACACTCCCAGGCCGAGTACCACAGGATGCTTGCGCATCTGCAGCGCGGCGCCGATCGGGTTGGCGCGTGCGAGGGAAAAGGGGCGCCGGCGCTCCGGGCTGAGCGTCTCTGGGACCACGAGGAAGCCGTACACGAAATTCGCAGCCGCGAGGCCCGAGGCCACGAAGAAGGGGACGCGCGGCCCGTACTCGCCGAGGAAGCCCCCGATCACCGGTCCAGCGATGAAGCCAAGCCCCCAGGCAGCGCCGACCAATCCGAAGTTCTTCGCTCGCTCGCCCTCCTCGCTGACGTCCGCGATGTACGCGTTGGCGGTCCCGAAGCTCGCGCCGGTGATGCCGGCCACCACGCGCCCCGCGAACAGCCATGCGATCGTCGGTGCGAACCCCATCAGCAGGTAGTCGACGGAGAAGGCGGCGAGTGAGGCGAGCAGCACCGGCCGTCGGCCGAAGCGGTCACTGAGATTGCCCACCGTCGGCGCCAGGCAGAACTGCATGAAGGCGTAGACGAAGATCAGCCAGCCGCCGTAGATCGACGCGGCCGAGACGCCCTCACCCGTCAGCTCCATGATCAGCTCGGGCGTGACCGGGATGATGATGCCGAGGCCGGTCGCGTCGAGGAAGATCGTGACGAAGATGAAGGCGAGCGCAGAGCGCTTCGGCGGGGACGACATCGGGCGCATGGTAGCCGATCGCGTGGAACGGGGCTGGCCCGCGGTCCTGCTCGGAGACTAGGGGTTCGCTAGCTCCCTTAGCACGGGACCGCGTGGGCTGGGCAAGAGGATGAAGGCCCGGCGATCAGCAAAGCGCTCCCGCCAGAGCCGGCGGACCCGCACAAAACCCCGATCGTCGGGTGGGGCGCGCAGAAAGAGGGTGTGATCGTGCAGGTCCGGGCTCGGGTAGGGCGCGTAGTAGGCCCAGGTCAGGCGGCGGCCGGGGAACACGAGCAGGTTGTCGAAGGCGAAGACAACGAGGGGGTCGGCGCGGGCCGAGCGCTCCAGCCGCTCGAAGACCTGAGCCCGCTCCTGGCCGCCGCGGGCGATGGCCTGGGCCTGGACCGGGACGAAGCAGGCCAGCGCGACCAGGGCGCCAGCCAGTCCCAGGGCGGCCAGGGCCCCCCGCGGGTGCCGCCAGTCGCGCGCTTCGAGTCGCTGCGCCCAGCGCGCCATCCCGTCGGCGACCGCGAGCGCGAACAGGGGAACCGCCTCCATCACGTAGATGGGACCGGTGGTGGCCACCACCGTCTTCGGCACGATCAGGCGATAGGTGTACTCGGCCGCGATCATGCCCCAGAGCAGCCAGGCCCCGCGCCGTGGGCGTGCGAACAGGACCAGCAGCATCGCGAGGGGCCAGCCGATCAGCCAGAAGCTCTGGCGGAGGAGGGCGTCTGCGAGCGACGAGAGCCTCCCCGCGACGGTGATACCACCGACCCCGAGACCCCCTGCGTGGTACTCGTGGTAGGCGGTGCGCGTCGGGGCGCCGGCCTGAAGCTCGTTGATGTGGAGCAGCAGCGCTGCAAAGAGCGCCATAGCGGCGCCCGCCAGCAGCAGCTCGCGCGCCCGCACGTGCAGTGCGCCCACCAGCGGGGGCCTTGGGCGATCCAGCAAGTACGACAACCCGGCGACGCCGACGAAGAGCAACCCTGGCAGTGGGCGAACCAGCACGCCGAACCCGAGGGCACAACCGCCGAGCAGGGCCCACCCCAGCGCGCCGCCCCCGCGCAGACGTAGCAGCGCGAGCATGCCCAGCAGCATGCAGACCATCGAGCTCGTCTGCGACATTTGCGTGGCGTGCGTGGCCAGATACTGGGGCGAGAAGAGTAGCAGCAGCGCGCCCAGGGCGGCGCGGCGTTCTCCGAAGAGCTCGCGTCCGACGCCGAAGGTGAGTAGCACACCCGCGCCGGCCAGGAGGGGGACGATCAGCGTCTCGATCCCGAACGCCATACCCGCGGCCAGAAGCAGCGGGTGACCGATGGGATACTTGCCAAACCAGCCGCGCGCGTTGATCACCGCGAACTGGTTCTCGAGGAACTCCCGGGGCAGAGGCAGCGGGTTGACGACGCGCCCCTCGAGTAGCGTCTTGGCGATGAAGCGGTAGGTCAGCTCGTCGTCGGCGATCGGTTGTGCCTGCAGCAGCAGGTGGCGTAGCGCGAGACTTGCGCCTACCGCGACCACGGCGACGACCGGCACCAGGCGCGAGGGGCGCTCGAGCACACCATCCGCGAGGCGTTGCAGCACGGCGCCGCTGCCCCGGTAGATGGCGGCCGCCGCTGCGATCATGGCCGCGCTTCCCAACAGCGCGTAGTAGCCGAGAAAGACGAGCTCTCGCTGGTCGATGAAGGTCGTACCCACATAACGGATGGCGAAGCCGTCATGCTGCCGGCCGATCGCGTGGAACGCGACCACCCCGGTGATCGCCGCCAGCGCACCTCCGAGCGCGATCGCACCCCGCTGCATGGGGACGAGCCCTACTGGATCGCCGGGCGGAAGCCAAGCACGTACAGGGTGTGCGCGACTCCGACATTGCGAGGCACGGGTACTGACAGTTCTGCCGCCTCGATGCCATGATATCTGTATGCATCGACTCTTGGCTTTGTGGGGGACCTGCTTGCTGCTCGGGCTGCTCGCCGCGTGCGACTCCGACACGAGTGCCGACCGCGTCACTAGCGGTCCCGCGGATGACGCCCGCGACACGATGGACGCCGGCCAGCGGGACGCCGCCGCGTCCCTCGTCGACATGGACGGGGACGGCGTGCCCGACTGGCAGGAACGGCCGGGCGACATGGATGCGGACACCGACCAGGATGGAATCCCGAACCACCTTGATGACGACGACGATGGGGATGGCATCCCCACGTCGGAAGAGTCCACCGACGACACCGACGGCGACGGCATCTTCGACTACTTGGACGACGACGACGACGGTGATGGCGTGCCCACCGCGGAGGAGCTGATCGATGGCGAGGTGCGCGACTCCGACGAGGACGGGGTGCCGGATCATCTTGATCGGGATCCCGTCGACGCGGTGAGCGCGACCGAGTGCGCCCAGACCAGCGCGGAGCAGGACGTGGGCATGAAGCCGGTCGACATCATCTTCGTGATCGACAACTCGGGCTCGATGACACGCGAGATCCAGGGCGTCCAGGACAACGTCAACACCAACTTCACGCAGATCATCGAAGACAGCGACACGGACTATCGCGTGATCCTGATCTCCGCTCACGGGGCGCTGGAGGACGAGCGCATCTGCATCGGCGGCGACCTGAACCCGAACAACGACTGTGACAACGTGGGCGCGGGCTCGCTGCCGACCCTGAATCCGCCGATCTTCTATCACTACAACGTCGACGTGGACAGCGGGGACGGCTGGTGCCGCATCCTCGACGGCTACGACAGTCCCGACCTGACCAACCTCGCGCCGGATGGCTGGGGCGTCTGGCTTCGGAGGGACTCGCGCAAGGTCTTCGTGATCATCACGGACGGCCGTCCCAGCTGCATGTTTGGCGACACAATGCTGAGCGACGACAACAGCGTCGACGAGGCGGAGGCGGCCGCCCAGGCCTTCGACGAGGCGCTGCTCGCGCTCGACCCCGAGCAGTTCGGCCGCGAGACCAAGCGCAACTACCTCTTCCACAGCATCGTGGGCATGGAGGAGAACGACCCCGCCGACCAGCCTTGGAGCGCCGCGGACCCGATCGTGACCTCGGTGTGCGAGACGGCGAGCACGACGGGCGTCGGCTACCAGGCCCTGAGCACACTCACCCGCGGGTTGCGCTTCCCGGTGTGCGAGGGCAACAACTTCGACGCGGTCTTCCAGTCGATTGCCGACGGGGTGATCGAGGTGGGCGCCATCCAGTGCGAGTTTCCGATCCCGGACGCGCCCGAGGGCGAGACCCTCGACCTGTCCACGGTCGAGGCGGTCTACACGGAGAGCACGGACGACGAGGAGATCTTCTTCCGCGAGGTGGACGACCTGGGCGACTGCGGAGACAACAGCGTCGGCTTCTACTTCATGGAGAGCGAGATCCGCCTGTGCCCGGAGACCTGCCGGCGCGTTCGCGCGGACGTGGAGGCCAAGGTCGACGTGCGCTTCGGTTGCGAGCTTCCCGAGCCCCCCGAGCCACCGCCCGCACCTGGAATTGACTAGGGGACCGGGCGCCGGCGCGGCTGTCCCATGGGGCCAAGGTGCGCGGAGGACTGGAACGGTCTCATTCCCGGTGACGACCAGGGCTTGCGCATCGGCTTCTACTTCTACCCGCGCCCCTCTCCGTCTCCGAAGGGAGCGCGACACGACTGCGGGTGCTCATCGCGCTCGACGCGCGCTTCAACTTCGGGCTCGAGGTGCACTGAGCGCGAGTAGCCAGTGTCCTGAGTCCGTAGTTCGTGAGCTATGTCCGAGGCGAGTTTCGGGTTCTCGCAAGGCGCCAAGCGCAGGCGATGCAGCGCATCGTCGAGCATTGGCAACGCCGCGAGGTTCCGGAAGGCGTCCGAACATATGATGCGACTACGGACTCACGACTAGTACCCGAGCCAGGCGCGGGGCTCGAGCGTGCGCGTGCCCTGGCGGACCTCGAAGAAGATCGCACTCGGCGTGTAGTCCGTCCCGATGGCACCAATGCGGGCGTTGCGGCTGAGGTCGTCGCCGACCCGCACCTCGACCGCGCCAAGGCCGCCGTAGACCGTGTAGTAGCCGTCGCCGTGGTCGACGATCACCAGGCGGCCGTAGCTGCCGTAGCGGTCCGAGAACGCGACGCGGCCGGCCGAGACGGCACGCACCGGCGTGCCCACCGGGGCGCGGAACTCGAGCCCTGGACCGTCGCTCTCCTCGCGGCGGCCCTCGACGATGCGCACGTCCCCACTCACAGGGCTCGCCAGGCTGCCGCGCTGGGAGGCGAAGCTGGTCTGCGGGAGCGGGTCGACCATGCGCAGGCCGTAGAGGTTGTCTTGGCTCACCGGCCGATAGCCGGCGTCCTGGCTGAAGACGTTCTGGAAGCCGTTGGCGTGGGCCCTTTGGCCGGCGGTCTGGAGTTGCTCGAGCCGAGTGCGCGCGCGCTCCAAGGACAGGGCGATCTTGCCGCTGTCGGCGCGCAGGCTGCGCTCCTTCCGGTCGAGCGCGACCAGGCGCTTGCTCTGATCCTCAACCAGCCTCCGCAGGCGCTTGACGCGGGCCACGTGCCGCAGCACGGCGTCGAAGCCGCCGCCGACCGGTGCCAGCCCGGTGCGCGTCATGCGGTACAACGCGCGCACGTGGCGCTGGAGGTTGTCCTCCACTTGAGCGCGGCGCGCGCTGATGCCCTGTAGCTCACCGCCAAGGCGCTGCTCGCGGGCCGAGCCCGCCTCGATCTCACCCAGGACGTTGGCGATCTCCACGTCGCTTCCGATGCCCCCGTGCTGACTGCGCACCGGTGCCACGGCGGCGATGATCATCATGCAGGCGAGGGTGGCGAGTGCGCGGCGCAGGGTCATCGGGAGCTCTCTCAGACGTTGAGGTAGCGACGCAGGGACAGGGCCGAGCCGAGCACACCGACGATGCCGCCTCCTGCGATGATCGTCAGTGCCAAGGCCGGGCTGAGGAACGCAGTGCGCACGCCCGTGAGCGTGGTGAGCGTCGCCTCCACGTGGCCGCGCATGGCGAAGTAGGCGATCAGCAGCAACAACATCGCCACGAGCGATGCGGCGACCGCCTGCATGGCGCCCTCGAGCAGGAACGGGCTGCGCACGAAGGAGTCGGTCGCCCCGCAGAGTTTGAGCACCTCGATCTCGCGGCGTCGGTTGGCCACCGCCAGCCGAATGGTGTTGCCGATGATGGCGAGCACGCAGATCACCACCAGCACCGCCAACATCGCCACTGCCGACTGACCGGCGGACAGCAGGGTGCCCATCTGGTCGAACCAGTCGCGGTAGGTCTCCACCTCCTCCACGGCACCGAAGCGCTTCACGCGGTCCGCGATGGAGGCGACGCGCTCCGGATCGGCGGTCTCGGACAGGGAGATCTCGAGGGACGCGGGAAATGCGTCGGTGGGCAGGGTCTTGGCGTCCACGCCCAGGTCGACCTGCTCGGCGAACTCTCGCTTTGCGTCGGCCGCCGAGATGTAGCGGACCTTCTCCACCTCCTGGAGACTCTCGAGCACCAGGCGCAGCTGTGCGATGTCGTTCTGCTTGGTGTGCTCCTTCAGGTAGACCGTCAGGTGCTGCGCCTGCCCCCAACGATCCGCCACGCGGCCCAGGTTCTCCACGCTGAGCATGGCTGCGCCGAGGCACAGAAAGGCGACCACCAGGCTGGCGACCGCGACCAGGTGCAGTCGCAGATCGTCGCGAAAGCCTCGCTTGGCCCTCGTAAACGCGGTGCGGATGTCCATGTGCCTCCCCGAGCGCCTAGGCGCTCATCTGCGTGCGTGCCGACCAGACCCGCAGGCCCTGGCTGGCTTCGATCAAGCGCCCATCGTCGATCACGATCAGACGATGGGGGGACGTCGTGAGCAGCGAGTGGTCGTGCGTCGCGAAGATGACCGTCGTGCCGCTCTCGTTGATCTCCTCGAAGAGCGTCAGGATGTCGATCGCCAGCGCAGGGTCCAGGTTGCCGGTCGGCTCGTCGGCCAACAGCAGCGCGGGCTCGGTCACGATCGCCCGTGCGATGGCGACGCGCTGTTGCTCGCCGCCCGAGAGGTGGGAGACGCGCTCGTTGCCACGCCCGGCCAGGCCCACCCGGTCGAGCGTCTCGGAGACGCGGGCGCGCACCAGCTTGGCGGGGGTGCCGAGGATCTCGAGCGCTACCGAGACGTTCTCGAAGATCGTCCAGTGGGGCACGATCTTGAAGTCCTGAAAGACGATGCCGAGGTTGCGACGCAAGAACGGGATCGAGCGCTCGGTCAGACGAGAGATGTCGCGCCCGGAGAACAGCAGGCGCCCGCCGTCGATCGTGTGCTGCCGGTAGACCAGCTGCAGCAGCGTGCTCTTGCCCGCACCGCTCGGTCCCGTCACGAACACGAACTCGCCGCGCTGCACCTCCAGGTTCACACTGCGCAGCGTGGGGATGTCGCGCCGGAAGTACTTGTAGACGTCCTCCAGCACGAGCAACGGCTTCTGGCTCGTGTCCCCCTCGCGCGAGCGGAAGAAGGTCTTGGAGCGCCGCACGACGGTCTCGTTGGGTGACATGCTTCCTTGGTACAGGAGCGTGTCAGAGCGGCCAAAAAAACGGGGCCTCCGTTCAGGGCATCACGAAGGTCTCGGCGAAGTGGTCCCGTGGCGACAGAGCCAGCGGGAACCAGGTCGGGGTCCGGGGGTCGGCGCCCCAGCGGCTGCGGAAGATGGCCGAGAGCACCTGCTCGGCCAGCTTTCCGTGGGGCGAGAAGCCCCAGATCGCCTCCTGGGAGACATCGTCCAGGTTGGCGTAGTAGCGCCACACGAAGAAGCCCACGACGTCGGAGCGCTCGGCCGCTGCGGCGGCGATCGCGTGCAACGCGCGGGCCTGCTCCCACTCGTCGACGGTGACCTCGCTCATCCCATCGGGCCACAGCCACGGCTCCACGGCTGCGTCGGCACGCGTCGTGTAGCCGATCTCCACGAGCAAGATCGGCATCTCCAGGTCCGCCGCGATCGTGCCGGCGCCGGCGAGGGCCTCGCGAGCCGAGCGGGCGTAGGTGCCGTAGTCCGCGCCTGAGCGGTCGGCCAGGGGGTAGAAGGCGTTGATGCCGAGCCAGTCGAGCTGGTCCCAGAAGATCACGCCCTCGACCTCATCCCAGTTCGAGGAATACGTCAGAGGTCCTTTGAAAACCTTGCGGGTTTCGCTGATGAGGTCCGTCCAGTATTGGCCGTGAGCGCCCGACCAGGACTTGCACTCGACGCCGATCGAGAAGGCGTCGGCCCCGAAGCGCGCGGCGTCCCGGGCCCAGCTCAGCACGAAGTGCCGATAGCTCGCTTGGTAGGCGAGCCAGCCCTCCTCGCTGCCGGGATCGATCTCGCCACGCCAGCCGCTGGTCTCGACCCACAGGTGCGGCACCAGCAGCACGTGCATCCCGCGCGCCTTGGCCTGGGTGATCATGCGCGCTACCGCGGCGCGGTTGTCCTCGTAGGGGGCCTCGAAGTCCATCAGGATCTCCGTGCTCTGGAGATCCCAGATGCGCCCAAAGGGCGTGATGGAGATGGCGTTCGTTCCCAGGCGCGCCAGCTCGTCGAGCAGCTCCTCCGTGTAGGGCGTGCCGTAGCCACGGCCCGGCTGCTGGGAAGACTCGATGGGTCCCACCGTGACGCCGCGGATGGCGGGCTCGACCGCGTCCTCGCCTGGCCAGTGCCAGGCGAGCGCCGGCGCCGCCGCGATCCAGGTGATCGAGGCGGCGAAGGTGCAGAGCGCGCCCCTCATTCCTCTTCGTCGTCCTCCGAGGGCTCGGGCTCGAGCTCCACGTCGATGCGCCGCTCGGTGCCGTCGAAGTAGACGCTCAGCGCGGGCGAAGGGAGGTATCCGCTGCGATCCACGCGCAGGGTGCCGAAGTCGATCCCCTCTGCGACGACCACGGTCATCTCGTAGCGGCCGTCGTCGTTGGTGGTGGCTTCGCTGGGGTCGAGCGCATCGCTCAGGAAGCGTACACGCGCGCCTCCGACGCTGGAGCCGTCCCGGATGTCGGTGACCCGCCCGCGCAGTGCAAATCGATCGACGACGCTGGTGTCATCCGAAGCGCAGCCGATCAGGGTGGCGAGACCGAGGGCGGATAGCAGCAGGAAGCCGGGGCGCACCGGGTGAGGGTAGGGCAAGGCGGATTGCGGTCTCAAGATGGCGATTGTCGGGGGAACGGGCGCGCCGTACATTTATGGCACCGATGGAAGACTCAGCCGCCAAGCCCGGTGTGCAGTTGGCCGGTGTGCGCGAGATGCTGCTCCCGGTCACCGTCGCGATCAGCTTCGTCCTCTACTACTTCGCCGAGCTCCCGTTCGGCGTGATCGTCGCGATCGCGGTGCCGATGGTGCTTCTGTACCTGCTCGCTCCGAGCTGGGGCGCGCGCTCGCTGGCGAGCTTCGACCGGGACGTGGTCGCGCTGTTGGCGTCGGGTCGGCGTCGGGATCTACGCGGACGCTTTGCCATCGCGGTGGGCATGCGGCTGTTCTCGCCACCGGCGCTCGTGGCCGAGCGGCGGGGCATGGTCGCAGCGGAGAGCGACCGGCCGCGCGAAGCCTGGGTCGGCTATCGCTCCGCGATGCTCGAGTACGGCAAGGGAGCGCCGCTGCGTGTCTTGCTGGGCTACGCGCACGCGAGCTACGCCCTGGGCGAAGATGGCGAGGCGATTCGCGTCTACCGCGAGCTGCTCGAGGGCGCCGGTCAGTTGCCGGGTGTCCAGCGCAACCTGGCCCATTGCCTGGTACGCCGCGGTGAGTCGGTGCGCGAGGCGCTGGAGTTGCTGGATCGCGTGCGTGGGCAGAGCGAGGACCCGCAGCGCCGCGCCGAGCTCGAGATGGTCCGCGCGCTCGCGCACGCCAAGCTTGGAGAGCTCGAGCGTGCCGACGAGCTACTCGAGAAGCAGGCAGAGCTCGAGGGCGAGCTGGCCGAGTCGATCCGGGAGGAGATTCGCCAGACTCGCGCTGGCGGGACCGCGCCGCGCGCCGACTGAGCGCGTGTTCGCTCACGGGCGGCTTCAGCCGCCGGCTTTCTTGAGCTCGGTCAGCACCAGTTTGGCGACCGCCTTGAGCGTGTCGAAGACGCCGATGCCCTCCGGCGCCACCGCCTCGAACTCCGGCGCCGCCATCGGGTTGAGCTCGGTGCGCAGCTCGTCGACCGGCATGATGCCGGGCATGTCGCGTTTGTTGTACTGCATGACGAAGGGAAGGCTGTCGAGGGAGTAGCCCTGCTCGGCGAGGTTGTTGCGCAGGTTCTCCATCGACTCGAGGTTGGCTTCCATGCGTGCGATCTGGGAGTCGGCGACGAAGACGACGCCGTCCACGCCCTTGAGGATCAGCTTGCGGCTCGCGTCGTAGAACACCTGGCCGGGCACCGTGTACAGGTGGAAGCGCGTCTTGAAGCCGCGAATCTCGCCGAGAGCGAGCGGCAGGAAGTCGAAGAAGAGGGTGCGCTCGGTCTCGGTGGCGAGCGAGATCATCTTGCCGCGCGCGCCCGGATTGGTCTTGCCGTAGATGTACTGAAGGTTGGCCGTCTTCCCGCAAAGACCGGGACCGTAGTAGACGATCTTGCAGTTGATCTCGCGGGAGAGGTAGTTGATGAAAGACATTCCGGCGCGTACCCGTCAGTCGTTGAAGAGGTTGTCGATGTCGTCGTCGGTGATCTCGGCGAGCACGGCATTCTCTGGACCTGCCGATTTCTCCGCGAGCGCGCGGAAGATCACCACCAGCTGTTCGCAGGCTTTCTTCACGCGCAGTCGAACGAGACCGAGGCTCGTCTTCTTGTCGAAGATGACGACGAGGATCACGCGGTTGTCCACCAACTGAATGTGGATGTTCGCGTTCTCTCCTTCGTGAAACTGAGTCGTGAACTCGTTTTCGCGCAGCAGCTTGGCCATGCCGCCGGTGGCGGCGATGTTGCCCGCGGTGAGCGACGCGAGCGAGGTCGTGTCGATATGCTCCGCGTCGCCGCCCGCCGCGATCAGCTGGCCGTTCTTGTCGATGATGAATGCGACGCTCGCGTTTGCAGCGCGCACCAGAGTCTCGACGATCCCTTGGATCTGTCGGAACTCCTCCTCGTACATGACCATTTGCGGGTCAGCCATCCACTCCTCCGCGCGCTAGCGGGCGCAGCATCCTAAGGGTTGGGTTCGATAGCAGAGCGTCTGATCGAGCACAAGAATTCCGGATGGCTCGGGACCTATCAATTATCGCTATCATATCCGGCTGTTACAACCTGCAAAATTCGTTTCGCGCGTGCTGGTGGGATGTGCAGGGAGCACTCCCACACTCGCGCCCTTGAACCGATGACCCGCAATCACTGCTGCGCGACGCTCAGCGAGCCCGCGTGATGCGTCCCATCGTCGCCGAATCGCAATCGCACGCGGCGCACTGGGGCGATCGGGCTGGCCCTCATTGGCCGTCATGCCCCCGGCTGGGGGCAGAAAAATCGAGCGTTGCCGGACGGTGCCGGTGTCGTCTAGAGTAGGCAGCCCCAAGGAGACCAGGGATGCGCACGATGTACCGATCGGCTCTTTTGATCGCACTTCTTCCGCTCGCCTTCGCCTGCGGCGGATCGTCCAGCAACGTGAGCGCGGGCCCCATGCCCGACGGCGGCAATTTCTCCGGCGTGTACTTCTCGCCACAGTACGGTGAGATGCACCTGGTCCAGAACGGCAGCGCGGTCCACGGCAAGTACAAGAAGGACGAGCGCTCGGGCGACCTCCAAGGCGAGGCCGAGGGCAACCTGCTGCGCTTCGAGTGGAAAGAGTACAAGGCGATGATCAGCAATCGCCCACAGCTCACCGTCGGGCACGGCTACTTCCACTACATGGTCGATCCCGCCAGCGGTGATCACGTGCTCAAGGGCCGCTGGGGCAACGGCGATGACGACCACCAGGGTGGCGAGTGGAACGCCTACAAGTCGCGCAGCCGCGATCCGGACCTGGAGAGCATCTCCACGGGTGGCGGCGACGAGCTCGACGAAGACGACTCGAGCGCCGACGAAGAGGACGACGACGACCTCTTCTGATCGCGCCCGGCGTTGATCAGGTAGTAGTAGACCCCCGACCCCACGAGGACGGCGAACAGCAGCTTCGCTTCGTAGGGGATGGTCGGCTCGTGGATCTGGCTGATCGTGCCCTCGATGATGCCCGCGAGCACGAGCAAGGGCATGCTGCCGACAATCAGCGCGGCGCCCTTGCGCGCCTCGGCGATCAAGGCGTCGCGACGCCGGCGGCGCCCGGGCACGAGCAGCCCCCGGCCTACCATCAGGCCCGCGCCACCCGCGATGAACACCACCGTCAGCTCCGGGATGCCGTGCGGCAGGATCCAGGCCCAGAAGAAGAGGCCCAGATCGCTCTGGTGATACTGGACCGCCAAGGCGCCCAGGGGGACGCCGTTGTAGAAGAGCAGGGCGGCGCTGCCGATGCCGTAGGTGATACCCAGGGCGAAGACGATGAAGGTGACCTGGATGTTGTGGGTGAACAGCCAGCTCGAGAATGCCGTGGCCTGGTCGGCCGCCGCGCCTCCGCCGGTCTCCTCCTCCTCGCCGACGCGCTCCCCGGGCGTGTGGGCCTGGTGCTGATCGGGAATCAGCGCGCCCAGACTCTGGTCGTCGATGGCGACAAAGACCGCACCGGCGGTGGCTCCCAGGAAGAAGATGGCGGCCGAGAGCACGATTGCTCGCCACTCCGAGCGCAGCAGGCGCGGGTAGCCGCGCATCAGGAAGCCCAGGACGCGTTGGCCCGTGCTCGACGGGGCGGTGTGGATGACGCCGTAGCAGCGCGCCACGATGTCGTTGAGGTAGTCGACCACCGAGGCGTTCACTTGCTCGGTGCGCGCCCGGATCAGGTCGCTCGAGACCGCACGGTAGAGCTTGCCGAACTCGCGCGCTGCGTGCAGGTCGAGGACCGCGAGGCCCGATGCCTCCACCTTCGTCAGGAGCTGCTCAAGGCGGCTCCAGCGGGGCGTACCCTCCGCGACGAAGCGGTTGACGTCGAAGCCTTGCACGGCGCCACAAGGTAGCACGGCGCCGTCCGGGGGCCTGCTATGCTCAGCGCGTGCGTGACATCTACGAGATCCGCACCCCCGAGAACGTGGCGTTCGAGTTCGAGCTCGCCGGGGTGGGCGTGCGGGCGCTTTCGTGGTCGATCGACGCGCTCGTGATGACCGCCGGGCTGATCGCTGCGGCGATCGTGGCAGGCGTTTCGGGAGTGGTCCTGGGTGGCTTCGCCTGGGCCATTCACGCCATTCTGGTCTTCGCGGTCCAGTGGGGCTACGGCACACTCTTCGAGTGGGCCTGGGGCGGGCAGACGATCGGCAAGCGCGTAGTCGGCATTCGTGTGCTGACGGCCGCGGGCACGCGTATCACCTTCATGCAGTCCGTCATCCGCAACCTCGCGCGCATCGTGGACCTGCTGCCGTTCCTGTACGGCGTGGGCGGCGTCAGCGCCCTGCTGGACCGGCGCGGTCGTCGCCTCGGCGACCTCGCGGCCGGCACGGTGGTCGTGCGGCAGCGGCGCTCGCCGCGCCCCGCCGCGGTGATTGCGCCGGTCGACCGCTACAACTCCTTCATCAACGACCCGGCGGTGATCCACGCCAGCGGCCGCATCACGCCGCCGGAGCGCGACGCTATGGTGGGGTTGGCCCTGCGCCGCGAGAGCTTGCCGCTTCCGGTGCGCTACGCGCTGTTCTCGAAGCTCGCCGCGCATCTGGAGCGGCGCCTGAACATCGCGCGGCCGGACTTCTTCTCAGAGGAGCGCTTCGTGCTGAACCTGACCGCCGTCACCCTGGGCATCTCCCAGCCGGAGCCGGCGCCCGCGGTCAGAGCCTAGTTCACGTTGCGGCGCTCGGGCGGGACGTTTGCGTCGGCCAGGAAGATCGAACAGTTCTTCCACTCCGACTCCTGCATGCGGGTGCAGAGCTCGGCGAGATCGTCATCCGAGTCGACCACGAGGCCTTCCATGGCGTGTCCGGTCGACTCGTCGAAGCTGCAGTCGTCCAGTGCGATCCAACGTCCGCGCAGATCTTCGTCCTGACAGATCTCGGTCCACGTCATTCGCTGCATTGGGGATCTCCGATTCGTCACGGCTTTAGATGCCCACGCCGTACGACCGCCAAGACAGAGCTCGTCGTAGGTCGCGCGCCCGGGTCTATGCCCGCGGCGCAGGGCGAACGCTTCATCCGCTGTGCTGAAACTGGAAGGCTTGCTTTCCTCGCGTTGCCTGTCGCTCTGTCTCGATTAAGTCTAGCGGCGTCGTCCAGTACGGAGGGCGGGAGCCGTTGAGTTTGATTAAGCAGAGCCACCGACTTCGAACCCAGTCGGTATGATCGAAGTGTCACCCAGTGGGCCTGCGCGCGCAAGCGCGGCGCGCCAATCTGGTAGCCGAACATGACATGATGTACGGGCTGGAACGCTCCGCCTGCACTGCACGCAAGCCCCCGGATTCTCTTTGTTTTTGTGCGTCCCTCTGGGGACACCCGAACGGGGTGCTCGTGTTGCGATGTGCGATGACGCGTGCAAGTCTTCCAGCCACTTATGTCCCGACTAGGGATGGTCTTTTTCGCCTGACTTCGGAGGCTCTTGGTAGTGATGGTCGCGCCGGGCTCAGCCCAGCGGGGGGACCAGATCGCAAGCCGTTCGGCATGGCTGATCCAGCCGGTCGCGTGGCGGTGCGCGATGCTGCTTTGGCTCGTGGCGGGCGTGCTCGCCTGTGGTGACGACGACGGCGTGGACGGCAGCGCCGATGCCGCAGCGGACGCGGAGCCGGACGCCGGGCCAGGACCCGTGCGCGCGCGCTTTGAGCTCGCCGAGGGGCCCATGGCCTTCGGCGCGATCCCGTGGCCGGACGACCTCTACCGCGACACCGATGGCGACGTGCGCGTACGCGCCCTCGGAGGTGCCCAGGCGGACGTCCTGGCGGAGGCCTACGCCACCCTGGACGGGTTCGGCTTGCGGCCCGTCATCACCTTCGGCTTCGACGCAGCCATCGATCCCGACTCGCTGCCGTCGACCCCGGAGGACACGCTCGCCCAACGTGCTGCGGTCTTCTTGATCGATGCCGACACGGGGTCGCCTCAGGCGTTTCAGCGCATCGAGGCTGATGTTGGCTATACGGATGCCGATGGCCATCGCATCCTCGTGCGTCCCGCGCACTCGCGCGCACTGGTGCCTGGGCGCCGCTATGCCGCGGTCGTGACCCGCAGCGTCGATTCGGAGGGCGGGCGCCCGGTCGAGGCCTCCGAGCGCTTCGCCGCGATTCGCGACCCCGACCAGACGCTCGCGGACTCCCTCGATCGTCGCGCCCGCGAACAGTACAGCCCCGTGCTCGAGACCCTCGACACCCAGGGCGTGTCGCGGGAGTCGGTGGTCGCGATGGCGGTCTTTCAGGCCCAGTCCGTCGGTACCGACCTTGCCGATGCCCACGCTCGCGTGTGGTCCGGCCTCCCCCCCGAGCTCAGTGTTGGGCGCGGCGTTCGTGACGCCGAGCTCGACGCGATCCTGGGAACCCCGGCGGACGACGCCATCGGGTTGGACGCGGCGGGCGGTGCTCCGCACATGCACGTGGGTGCCATAGTTCATGGAATCCTGGACGTGCCCAACCTGGTGTCCGCCGACGACCGCGGATACGGCGCATTCGAGCGACGCAGCAACGGCGAGCTCAGGGAGCGCGGCACGCTCGGCGTCCCCTTCACGCTCATCCTCCCGCGGGTCGTCGAGCAGGGGCTGCCGCTGCCCGTCGTGATCATCCAGCATGGCCTCGGCGGCGAGCGCAGCGACGCCCTCGCGGTCGCGGATCGTCTGGCGGCCTCGGGATACGCCTCGCTCGCGCTGGATGCGCCGCACCACGGTCTGCTCGCTGCGACCGACGAGACCAATCGCTTCACCGGCGAGGAGAGCCAGGACGGCTTCGGCGACGCGGTTGGCGACTTGCTCGGCATCACTGCCCGCGATGCCCCGCTCGGCCCGATGCATCCCTTCTACTACCGCGACGGCATGCGGCAGGGAGCCGTGGCGCTGATGGTCGCAGTGCGAGCGATCGTGGAGGGAGACTGGTCGGACCTGAGTGTCACCGACCCCAGCTTCGAGGGGCTCGCCTTCGACGGGGACCGGATTGGCTTCGTCGGCATCGATCTGGGGGCCGAGATGGGCGTGATGCTCGCGGGGTACGAGCCGCGGGTCGGCGCCCTGGTACTCGCCTTCTGTGACGGGCTCGGAGTGGATGGGTGGCTCGACGCGCCGGCACGCAAGACCGACGCCGAGGCGCTGATGGACCACCTGGGGCGCGATCGCGCGTTGCTGGACAGCCCGGACGCGGGCTACGACGCCCAGGTGGATGCCTTCCGTGCACTGGCCGAGCGCGGAACGGCGGCGGCCCACGCGCCGGCGATGCGGCGCAGCAATGCAAACGTGCTCTTGCTGATGGCGCTCGACGACGAGCTCGCGCCCAACCGGGGAACGGAGGGGCTGGCCTACGCGCTGGGTGCCGACACGCTGGCGTATGAGCCCCGCCACGTTCCGGATCTCGTCTCACGCGTTGTGGTGACGGGCGACACCCGCTCGGGAAACTTCGAGGTCGACGACGACGCCGTGACGCGAATGCTGGTCGCCCTCGACCCGGCCAGTCACAGCAGCTTGGTGCTCTCGTCGGGCGAGCGCCGCTACCGTGCGCCCTTCGAGCCGCCATTCTCGGAGCTGGACCCACCCCAGCCCGTTGCCAACCCGATCGATGCCGTGCTGACCAACATCACGTTCTTCTTCGAGAGCTGGCGAGCCTGCGAGCCGCCCGATCCCACCAGCACCTGCGCCGCGTCGGTGATGGCGCCCTAGCCGGAGTGCCCCGCCCGCTACAGCGGGATGTTGCCGTGCTTCTTGGGCGGGTTCTGGTCCCGCTTGTTCTTCAGCATCTCCAGCGCCGTGACGACGCGCTGGCGCGTCAGGCGCGGGTAGATCACTGCGTCGACGAAGCCGAGCTCGGCCGCCTTGAAGGGGTTGGCGAACTTCGCGCGGTACTCATCCACGAAGGCCGAGCGCGCGGCGTCCTTGTCGCTGGCGGCCTCGATCTCCTTGCGGTACACGATGTTGACGGCGCCGTCGGGGCCCATCACCGCAATCTCGGCCGTGGGGTAGGCGTAGTTGATGTCGCCCCGGATGTGCTTGCTGCTCATCACGTCGTACGCGCCGCCATAGGCCTTGCGCGTGATGATCGTGATCTTGGGGACGGTGGCCTCGGCGTAAGCGTAGAGCAGCTTGGCGCCGTGGGTGATGATCCCGCCGAACTCCTGGTCCGTGCCGGGGAGGAATCCGGGAACGTCGACGAAGGTCACCAGCGGGATGTTGAAGGCGTCGCAGAAGCGCACGAAGCGCGCAGCCTTGATCGATGCCTTGATGTCCAGACAGCCCGCCAGGTGCAGCGGCTGGTTGGCGATGATGCCGACGGAGCGACCGGCGTAGCGCGCGAAGCCGACGCAGATGTTCTGCGCGTAGCTCTGGTGCACCTCGAGGAAGTACCCGTCGTCGACGGACTTCGTGATGATCTCGCGGATGTCGTAGGGCTTGTTCGGATTCGGCGGAACCAGGTTGTCGAGCTCCGGGGCCTCGCGGTTGAGCGGGTCGGCCGTCTCGACCAGGGGCGGGTCTTCCTGGTTGTTATTCGGCATGAACGACAGCAGCGCCTTGGTCGTCTCGATCGCCGCCTGATCGTCGGGGCACGCGAAGTGCGCCACACCGCTGCGCGAGTTGTGCGTCGCCGCGCCGCCCAGCTCTTCCTTGCCGACGTCCTGGTGGGTCACCGTCTTGATGACGTCCGGACCCGTGATGAACATGTGGGAGGAGCCCTCGACCATCAGGATGAAGTCCGTGATGGAGGGGCTGTACACGGCGCCGCCCGCGCAGGGGCCCATGATGGCACTGATCTGCGGCACCACGCCGGACGCCAGCGTATTGCGCAGGAAGATGTCGGCGTAGCCGCCAAGCGACGCCACGCCCTCCTGGATGCGCGCGCCACCGGAGTCGTTGAGGCCGACGACGGGCGCGCCGACCTTCATCGCCAGGTCCATGACCTTGCAGATCTTGCTGGCGTAGGCGCTCGAGAGGGAGCCGCCGAAAACGGTGAAGTCCTGCGCGAAGACGAAGGTCTGCCGGCCGTTGACGGTCCCATACCCGGTGACCACCCCATCCCCGGGGATCTTCTGATCCTCCATGCCGAAGTCGGTGCAGCGGTGCGTGACCAGCCGGTCCAGCTCGACGAAGGAATCCCCATCGAGGAGGAGCTCGACGCGCTCGCGCGCGGTGAGCTTGCCGGCGGCGTGCTGCTTCTTGATGCGCGCTTCGCCGCCGGCCTCCATGGCCCGCTGGTTCAGCTCGTCCAGCTTGCGAAGGGGGTCGTCGGGGGCCGTGTCATGCGCCATGGGCGGCAGACATAGCCGACAACGGGCTGGGGGGAAAGGGGGATGGCGCCCCATTTGGGACCCAAAAAAGCCCTGCAATCACACCCATTCAGGTTGCCTTTTGGCCCTGACCTGGGCATGAAGCATGGGCTGTTTCATGCCGGTCCCGGCCGGGTGGTAGGAATTGCTGGAGCGCATCCGTGGGTACCCATAAGTTCGCGATCGATGGTGAGGATTTCGAGGTCCAGGTCGGCTCCCGTCGGGGCACCCAGGTCGAGGTCACCGTCAACGGCAAGTCCTACGAGGTGAAGCTGAAGTCGGAGGCCGCGGCCGCGGGCCTGCGCTCCTCGCCGCCGCCAGCGCCCAGCGGTGCGGTGGCTGTGTCCGCGCCCGTCGCGGCACCGGTGCCCACTGCCGCGCCGGCCGCCGCTGCGGCCGCACCCGCCGGAGGCGCGGGGTCCGTGCTCGCGCCGATGGCCGGCCTGGTGCTGAGCGTCAAGGCGCAGGTGGGTGCCCAGGTCGCGGTGGGCGACGAGCTGCTCGTGCTCGAGGCGATGAAGATGGAGAACGCCATCACCGCCGCCAGCGCCGGCACCGTGAAGTCCATCGCGGTGCAGCCACAGCAGACCGTCAACCAGGGCGACCTGCTGGTCGAGATTGCCTAGCTAGCGCTTTCGCAGCTGATTGACGCGCCCTGCGATCGACCAGGCCGAGGGACCGCGGCGGTCTTCGACACGCACCGCTTCGGGCTGGCTGTCGAGCTCGAGGGCGATGCCGATTGCGGCCGCCGTCTTCGCGTCGAGCTCGCTGCTGCTGGAGTCGTCACTGGTGGCTGCGGTGGCCGGCGCGGGCGTCGCCGCGGTGTCGGGGCCACCGCCGGCTTCCTTCTCCTCGATGCGACGGATGATCCGCGCGGAGAGCTGCATGCCGACCTGGATCATCCAGAGCACGACGAAGACGGCGAAGAAGCGGAAGACCAGCGTGACGAGGGCGTAGTTCCAGTCCAGGTCAGGCTGGGCGTCCTTTGTGAGCCATGCGAGGAACTCGTCCATCCGGCGCTCCTACTTGAACATGGCGATGAACATGCCGGCGGCCGCAGCCGTTCCGATCACGCCCGCCAGGTTCGGCCCCATCGCATGGAACATCATGTGGTTCTGGGGATCGTACTTGAGCCCCTCCGAGTGGCTGACGCGGGCCGCCATCGGCACCGCGCTCACGCCCGCCGATCCAACCAGGGGGTTCAGGGGATTCTTGGGGCTGATCTTGTTGATCAGCTGCGCCGTCCAGATGCCGCCCGCGGTGCAGAAGACGAAGTCGACGATGCCGAGGGCGAGGACGATCAGCGGCTTGGAGTCGCTGAAGAAGGCCTCCGCGCTCATGGTGGCGCCGACCGCCAGTCCGAGGAAAATCGTGACCATGTTCATCAGCGCGCCGCCTGCGGTGTCCACCAGGCGGCGCACGACGCCGGCCTCGCGCATGAAGTTGCCGAGCATGAGCATGCTCATCAGCGGTGCCACCGCCGGAATCAGCAGGCATACGATGGCGCAGGCGATCAGCGGGAAGAGGATCTTCTCCTTCTGCGAGACCGGACGCAGCTGCTGCATGCGGATCGTCCGCTCCTCCTCAGTGGTCAGAAGCTTCATGATCGGCGGCTGCAGGACCGGAACGAGGGCCATGTAAGAGTAGGCCGCGATCGCGTTGGGGCCCAGCAGATGCGGGGCGAGGGCGTTCGTCAGATACACCGTGGTGGGACCGTCGGCGCCTCCGATGATGCCGGTGGCCGCGGCCTCCTGAAGCGTGAAGCCGAACAGCAGTGTGCCGACGAAGGTGATGAACACGCCGAGTTGCGCGCCGGCCCCGATGGCGAGCACCTTTGGATTCGCGATCAGCGGCCCGAAGTCCGTGAGTGTGCCCAGGCCGAGGAAGATGATCGGTGGCAACAGCTCCCACTTGAGCCCGTATTCGTAGAAGACCGCCAGGAGCTCGGGATGGCCCGCCTCCGTGTGGCCCATGAGCGGTGTGAGGGGGAAGTTGACGATGAAGATGCCGAAGCCGATCGGGATCAGCAGCAGCGGCTCCACATTCTTGGCCACGGCGAGCCAAATGAAGAAGAGCCCCAGGGCCCACATGATCATCACGCCGGGCGTGATGTGGACGATCCCCATCTGAGTGATGAAGATCTTTTCGATGATCTCGGCTAGCTCAGACCACTCCATGATCGTCCGCCGGGCCGAGCCCAGCACCTTTCGCTGAATCGAGGCGAGCTTGTATCCCGGCGGGGAGGGGTAGCGCAAGGTCAGCCGAGGCCCGCGCTCCGGCCCCTACTCGCCTTTGGGAGCGTCCACGACGGCCTCGGAGGGGGGCTGCTCTTGATACCTCGAGAGCGGAAAGACGAGGGCGCTCAGGCCGCCCGCGCCAGCGACGATGAGGTAGGTGAGCAGGACCTGGAGCGAGGCTCCCAGGGCGTGCTCCTTGCTCACTGCGAGCGTGCCGTAGAGCAGCACCATGGCGGCGTCTCGCGTGCCGGCGCCGGCCACCGTCAGGGGGAAGAAGACCGCTGCAAAGGCGATCGGCGATAGCACCAGGGAGTCGAGTACATCCACGTGCGGCGCCAGCGGGCCAATTGCTGCGTGGCCAACGAGCCCCACGAGAAGCTGATTGGCAACCGAGAGGAGGATGGCGATTGCGAAGGCTGCGGGGCTGCGCAACGAGGGGAGGGCGGCCAGCAGCTCGCCAATCCTGCCAGGGGCGTAGGGCGCGAGGCGCCGTCCGATGGCGACACCCGCGATGGCTGTGACCGCGGCCAGGAGCCCCAGCCAGAGCACCGCGCGATTGAGCAAGTCCTCCAGCGCGGGCATGGGACGGAGCAGCAGCATGCCGCTGACCAGCAGGATCAGGCCCATCAGTCCGACCACCCGCTCCACGAAGACCACTGCCACACCAGCCAGGGTTCCCCCTGGCCCGAACGCGTCGCGCGTGACCACCCCCCGCACGACGTCGCCGCCGACCGCTCCCGGCAGGAGATTCACGAACAGGCCGACGAGCTGTAGATGCAGCAGCTGGAGGAAGGGGGGCACACGCGCGCCGCCGTAGGCGCGGATCAACCAGGCCCAGCGGAGCGCACCCATGCACATCACCGCCAGCAGCGCGAGCACCGCGCTGGGCACGCTCCAGATGGCGGCCCGTGAGAACGCGGCCAGCAGGGCAGGGCCGTCGACGATCGAGAACAGGTATGCGAAGACCGCGGCTGTCAGGACGATCTGAACGGCGATCCAGAGCCGCCGGCGCCCGGGAGAGGGCTGTTCACTCGTGTCGTCCACCGACAAGGGGCGCTCGCTCAGCCGTCGAGCGTGCCCAGGAATTGCTGGTAGGCCGCCGCGTCCATCAGGCCCTCCAGCTGGGCGGGGTCGCTCGGCTTGAGCACCACCATCCAGCCATCGCCGTAGGGCGCATCGTTCACCAGCTCGGGTTGGTCGGCGAGTGCCTGGTTGACCTCGACCACTTCACCCGTGAGCGGCGCGAAGAGTTCGCTGACCGCCTTGACCGACTCGATGTCGCCGAAGTGCCCGGCCGACTCGACCGCGTCGCCAGCTTCCGGCAGGTCGACCAGGGTGACGTCCCCGAGCTGCTCGACGGCGTATTCGGTGATGCCGATGCGCACGACATCGCCCTCGACCTTCGCCCACTCGTGGTCCTTGGTGTACTTCAGCTCCGCTGGGTATTCCGCCATCGCCTCTGTCCCTATCGCCGGTAGAACGGCGTCTTCACCACCTCGGCCTCGACGACCTTCTTGCGGATGCCGATCCCGAGCGGTCTGCCGGCCTTCGCCAGGCCGCGCGGAACGTATCCCAGGCCGATGTTCTTGCCCACCGTCAGACCCGGTGCGCCGCTGGTCACCTTCCCGACCTCGACGCCGTCCGCGTCCAGGATGGGATAGCCCGTGCGCGCGATGCCGCGGCCGCGCATCTCGAAGCCCACCAGCCGGCGGGCGGGCCTGTCGGCCTTCACCCGGACCAGGGCCTCGCGACCGAGGAAAGGGCCCTTGTCGAGCTTCACGGTCCAACCCAGGCCGGCCTCGAAGGGGTTGGTCGTCTCGTCGATGTCGTTGCCGTAGAGCATGAGCCGCGCCTCGAGGCGCAGCGTGTCGCGCGCGCCCAGTCCGATCGGCGCGACTCCGGCGCGTTCACCCGCGGCCAGGAGCGCGTCCCAGACCGCCACCGCGTCGGCGGTGGCGCAGAAGAGCTCGAAGCCATCCTCGCCCGTGTAGCCGGTGCGAGCGACGGTGATCGCGGCGCGCGCCAGCCCACCCTCCGCCACCCCGAAGCGCGGTAACTCCGCCAGGGCGCCACCGCCGGCATCGCGCAACACGTCAGACGCGAGCGGGCCCTGCAGGGCGATCAGGGCGTGGGCATCGCTGCGATCGAGGAACTGGCAGCGGTCGCCCACCTCGCGCGCGAAGTGGGCCGCCATCTTGGCGCGATTGCTGGCGTTGCAGACGACCATATAGCGAGCCTGCTCGAGCCGGTACACGATCAGATCGTCCAGGATGGTGCCACCGTCGTTGCAGGCCACCGTGTAGCGCGCGGCGCCCACATCGAGACCCGCGATGTCGTTGGTGACCAGCGTGTCCAGCACGGCGCCGGACTCCGGACCCTCGAAGAACAGCTCGCCCATGTGGGAGACGTCGAACAGTCCGGCCCGCTCGCGCACGGCCTGATGCTCGGTGGTCACCCCAGCGTACTGGACCGGCATCTCGAAGCCGGCAAATGGCACGAAGCGGGCGCCCAGCTCGGCGTGGCGGGCGTGCAGCGCGGTTCGCTCCAGGGGCTCGGACACCGCGGCACGATAGGGTGCCGGCGGGCGCCGCGCAACCGTGGGATGGGGCGGCCGATAAGGGGGCATGCAGATCCTGGAAATCCACAAACGTGGGGAGCCATTGCTGCGCTTTCCCCTGGGTGAGGCGCCGCTCGAGATCGGCCGCCACCATCGCTGCGACGTGGTGAGCGACGATGCCGACGTCGCGGAGCGCCATCTGCTGGTGATGGCGCGCGGCGGCACGGTCGTCATGCTACCGCTGGCGCTAGCTGCCGCCGAGCGAGCCCGTCCGCGACCGCTGCCGCTCGATCAACTGATCCCCCTGGGGCGCGACCATGGCCTGCGCCGCTGTGAGCAGACCGGCGCACCCGACGTCGCGGCCACGCTCGAGCGCGCAACCGAGTCGCTGGAGCACGTCGCGACGGGCAAGCTCTCGTTGCTGCTCGGACGCGGGTCCGAGGCGCGTCGGGTGGCGCTGCGCGATCTTCCCCTGTCCGTGGGGCGGGCTCCGGACAACGACTTGGTGCTGGTCGACCGTGCGGCGAGCGCGCGTCACTGCCGCTTCGAGCCGACGAGCCGCAGCGTGCGATTGCGGGACCTGGACAGTCGCAATGGGACCCTCGTCAACGGTGTGCGCGTCGCGAGCGCGGAGCTGCACGCGGGCGACGTGGTGCGGGTGGGGCGCAGCGAGATGCACGTGACCCGCGAGCGTGCCGAGCCCGCGAGCAGCGGCGCACGTCCGATCGCAGTGGCGACCGTCTCCCGGGCTTTGATGGCCGATGCCGAACGCTACGCAGCGCTCCCCTGGCCAGCCTTGATCCTCGGTGAGAGCGGCGTCGGCAAGGAGGGGCTGGCCGAGCTGTTGCACCGGGAGGGGCCACGCGCCTCGGGACCGCTGGTGGCGCTCAACGCAGGCGGTGTGCCCCGGGAGCTGATCGAGAGTGAGCTCTTTGGGCACGAGCGCGGCGCCTTCACGGGGGCCGCCGGTGCGCGCCGGGGTGTGTTTGAGCAGGCTGACGGAGGGACGCTCTTCCTCGACGAGATCGGAGAGCTGCCCGCGGCGCTCCAGACGCGTCTGCTGCGCGTGCTCGAGACCGGCGAGATTCGCCGCGTGGGTGCCGAGGAAGAGCGCCGCGTGGAGGTCCGCCTGGTCTGTGCGACCCACCGGGACTTGCGTGGGATGGTCGAGCGCGGGGAGTTTCGGCAGGACCTTTTCTTTCGCATCGCGCGCCTCATCCTGATGGTGCCGCCCCTGCGCCAGCGCGCGGAGGACATCGCACCGCTGGCGCGGCACTTCCTGCACGAGGTCAGCGAGGTGGTGGGTCCGCGCGAGCTGGCCGAGGACGCGCTCGAACGGCTCCGGGCCCACAGCTGGCCCGGCAACGCCCGCGAGCTGCGCAACGTGCTGTCGGCGGCAGCGGCGGCCACGAGCGCACGGCGGTTGGAGTGGGGGGACGTGGACCAGGCGCTGCGGCAGCTGTGTCCGGCCGCAGCGAGCTGCGACACCGAGCAGCTGCGCCGCGTGGTAGCTCAGCACCAGGGCAACTACGCGGCCGCGGCGCGCGTTCTCGGGATGCCGCGCACCACCCTGCGCGACCGACTCCGCCAGGCGTCAGGGGACGGGAGCTGATCGGGGCCCCAGATGCGCTTCGATGCGCTCGAGCATCGAGTCCTGCAGCGCGGCGTCGGGGGCGCACTGCAGGTCCACGCTCGGATCCCCCTTGAACCACGTGCGCTGCCGCTTGCCGTAGAGTCGGGTGGCCCGTGTGATGCGGGAGCGTGTCTCGTCGATAGGGAGCCCGTCGCGCACGTGCTCGACCACCTCTCGGTAGCCAACGGCGCCCAGGCCGCGCAGGTCGGGGCCGTGAGTCTCGAGCAGCTGGCGCACCTCTTGCACCCAACCTGCCGCCAGCATGGCGCCGACGCGCGCCGCGACCGCGAGCTCCCACGGCTCCCGTTCCAGCTCGAGCCAGAGCACGAAGGCATCGTAGCGGGGCGCACCAAGCGCGTGCTCCCGTCGCACTGCCCCCAGGGCGCGTCCGGTCTGGGCGTGAAACTCGAGGGCGCGCACGACCCGCACCATGTCGTTGGCGTGGACCGAACGGGCGCTCGCCGGATCGACCTCGCGCAGCCGGCGATGGAGCGCGATGCCACGGTCCGCCCGCCAGCGCGCTTCGAGCCGAGCGCGCAGCGCGGCATCCACGGGCGGAGCCTCGACCAGACCGCGCAGCAACGCCCGCAGCCAAAGGCCGGTCCCGCCGACCACGATCGGCACCTTCCCGCGGCTCGCGATGTCCGCGATCGCAGCGTCCGCCAGCTCGGCATAGCGGGCGGCGTCGATCGACGCGTCCGGCTCGACCACATCGATCAGGTGGTGCGGCACTCCCGCGAGCTCGTCGGTGGAGGGCTTGCCGGAGCCGATGTCGAAGCCCCGGTAGACCTGCACGGAGTCGGCGCCCACGATCTCGCCGCCCAGGCGCTGGCACAGCTCGATCGCCACGCGCGTCTTGCCGACGCCGGTGGCGCCCACCAGTGCGATCACCTTCATCGGTCAGCGTCCCAGCTTGCGCGCCAGCGCATCGAGCGGGATCGTGTGCACCACGGGTCGGCCGTGGGGGCAGTGCCCCGCAAAGTCCTCGACCTCGTCCATGTTCGCGAGCAGTGCCTGGGCTTGCTCGTTGGAGAGCACGTCGCCCGCTCGGATTGCGCCGTGGCAGGCCATCGTCGCCAGCGCCATGTCGATCGCATCGGAGAAGGCCCGCTCGCCGGCGCGCTCGAGCTCGACGAGCACGTCCTTGAGCAGGCGCTCCGGCGTTGCGCGCGTGAGCAGCGCGGGCACCGCGTGCACCGCCACGGTGGTCTGGCCGAGCCGCGTGCAATCGAGTCCCATGGCCTGGAGCGCTTCGGCCTGTTCATCGACCAGCGTCGCCTCGCTCTCGCTGCACTCGACCCGCTCGGGGAAGAGCAAGCGCTGGGTCTCCACGGACCGGGCGGCGTGGGCGCGGCGCAGGCGATCGTAGCGCACGCGTTCGTCGGCCGCGTGCTGATCGATCACGTGCAGGGCATCGCCCGCCTCGCAGATCAGCAGCATGCGCCGCACCTGCCCGAGTACCCGCAGGCTTCCGAAGAAGCCCACCGGCATCACGTTCGGCAATACGGCTTCCGCCGTGGGCGCGTCCGGGCGGGGCGCACCAAAGCTCGTCTCGGCGCGCGCATCGGCCACACCGCTTGCCCCGGCGACGCCTGCGGAGGCAGCCAGCCCCCAGGGATCGCCGGCGCTCACCGACTCGGTTTCGTCGCTGCCAACGTGCGGCGCTGCGGCGGCAGCCGCCGGTGTGCTGGCTCCCCCGAGCGGCAAGCGCCGGTCCCAGTACTGCTGGGCGCGCGCGGCGGGACCGCTCCAGGCGGTGGTGCCCAGGTGCTTGGCGAGCATGCGCGAGACGGCGTCGTAGATACGGCGCCCATTGGCGAACCGCACCTCGTGCTTCTGGGGGTGCACGTTGACGTCCACTTCGGCGGGATCGATACGCAGCGAGAGGGCGCCGATCGGGTAGCGCCCGGGGGGAAGCACGCTGCCGTAGGCGTAGGATACCGCGCGCGCCAGCGGCGGGTCGCGCACCGGGCGCCCGTTGACGAAGAGATGCAGCCCGGCCATGCCGGAGCGCGCGCGCTCGGGTGCGCCAAGTGCGGCCTCCAGGGAGATGCCCTGGGCTCGCTCCTCGATCGCGCCCAGCTTGTCGTGGGGAAAGGCCGCGCGCGCGCGCTCGATGAAGCTATCGGCGCTCAGGTACTCGCGCACGCGCCGGCCATCGCTGCGCAGCGTCAGCGCCAGCCCGGGGTTGGCCAGGGCTGTGCGCATGCAAACCGCCGAGACGTGACCGCTCTCCGTGGCGCGCGCCTTCAGGAACTTGAGTCGGGCCGGGACGTTGTAGAACAGGTCGCGCACCTCGACCGTCGTGCCCGGCGCGCATCCCGCCGGTTGGATCCGCGCCGTCTCTCCGCCTTCGATCTCCACGCGCGTACCGGCGACCGCCTCCGGCTCGCGGCTCTCCAGGCTGAAGCGCGAGACCGAGGCGATCGAGGGGAGCGCCTCGCCCCGAAAGCCGAGGGTGCCGATCGCGCTCAGGTCCTCCAGGGTGCGGAGCTTGCTGGTGGCGTGACGGCGCACGCTCAGCGCGGCGTCGGCTTCTGCCATACCCGCCCCGTCGTCGGTCACGCGAATGCGCGCGCGGCCGCCATCCGAGATGTCCACCTGCACGCGTCGGGCCCCCGCATCGACCGCGTTCTCCAGCAGTTCCTTCACCACGCTGGCCGGCCGCTCGACCACCTCGCCAGCAGCGATTTGGTCGGCCAAGGCACCGTCGAGCACTGCGATCCGCCCACTCACGGCGGAAACCTACCACGGTACAGGCGCACAGTTCATCGCGTAATCACCTGTAATCAAATGAACTTTCGCAATGCCTGAACGGTCCCCTGGTTTGACCCCCCGGTCGGCGCCTTGGTACCGTGTGAAGCTCCTTTGATTCGATGCAGAACGTGGAGAAGACGTGCCGCACTTGCGGGCGCACCTTCCGCAGCGGGGAGACGTTCTGCCCCGAGGACGGGGGGCGACTCGCGACCCGCTCCGCCAGCCTCGAGGCGGGTGGCGAGGACCCGCTGATCGGTGCGGTCCTCGACAGCCGCTACCGCGTCCGCCGCGTGGTGGGCGAGGGCGGCATGGGTATCGTCTACGAGGCCGCACACGAGCTGATCGATCGTCGCGTCGCCCTCAAGGTCCTGCGCGATGACTTCTCGCGCCGACCCGACGTGGTCGAGCGCTTCCGGCGCGAGGCCAAGAGCGCCTCGCGCATCGGCCATCCGAACATCGTCGATGTGCTCGACTTCGGCGAGACCCCGACCGGCGCCAGCTACTTTGTGATGGAGATGCTCGAGGGCGAGGACGTCGCCGATGCGCTCGTGCGCGGTGGCTCGCTGCCGCCGGAGCGCATCGTTCCGATCCTCGTGCAGTGCTGCCGCGCGCTGGCCGCCGCCCACGACAAGGGCATCATCCACCGGGACCTGAAGCCGGAGAACATCTTCCTGATCGAGCGCGACGGCGCGCCCGACTTCGTGAAGATCGTCGATTTCGGCGTCGCCAAGATGAATGAGCTCGAGCTTGGTCCCCGCGGCGAGGGGCCGCGCAAGCTGACTCGCACCGGCATGATCTTCGGAACACCCGAGTACATGTCGCCGGAGCAGGCCCAGGGGCAGCCGCCCGATCACCGCGTCGATGTCTATGCGCTGGGGGTGATCCTCTTCGAGTTGCTGACGGGACGCGTGCCCTTCGAGGGCGAGAGCTTCATGTCGGTGCTCTCGAAGCACGCCCGCAACGCGGTTCCGCGGCTACGCGACGTCAGTCCGAGGTTGGGTGTGAGCCGGGAGCTGGAGGGCATCGTCTACCGGGCCCTCGAGAAGGCGCCCGGAGCGCGCTTCGCCACCATGGGAGAGATGGCGGGGGCGCTGATGGCGGTGCCGGAGATGGCGGGTGTCGCCTTTCGAACGTCCGGCTCCGGGCAGCTCGCGGCGCCCGCCCTTACTGTCCCGTCGAGCGGGCGGCCCGAGCTACAGACCCACGAGATCCCGACCACCGAGTTGCTCACACCGCTGACGACGGACCTGCCGGCGGTCGAGAAGCTGCCGGTCGCCCGGCGCCCTGTGCGGCGCGCGGGCGTCGCTGCGTTGGTGCTGTCCGTGATCGCAGCCGTGTTCCTGTGGCTGGGCCAGAACACCGAGCCCCTGCCGCCGGCGGCTGCATCGGACGCCCCCGCTGCTCCGCTCCCGCCTCCGGTGGAGCCGGGCAGCGCCGGGGTAGTGATCCCGGAGTCGCAGCCCGAGCCGACCGCCGAGGCCTTGGATCTCGTGACTGTGGCGGTCACCACACGACCTTCGGGTGCCCATGTGCAGCTCGAGGGCGGTGCCGCCCTGTGCGATCAAACCCCGTGCAGCTTCGAGACACGGCGCGGCGAGTCGCTGTCGCTGGTCGCACGCAGCGGCGCACGTCGGGCGCGGACGCGGGTCGAGCCCGCAGCCGACATCCAGGTGCACCTGGTCCTGCTGGCGCCCCGCGCGGGGGAAGCGGCCGAGGGCGAGCCGGCAGCGAAGGCCGCGGGACGGCCCGTCACGCGAGACCGTCTGGGTGACCTGAAGGTGCCCGCCGCCTTCCGCTAGAGCGCATCTCAAGAATGCTCTCGGCGCCTTTCGGGCGCGACGGGGCCGTTCGCCGCGTCGCCTCACGTTCGGCAATACTCGGCATTGCCTGGGTTCGCCGACACGCCGCTCGGCCCCGTCGCGCTCCGAAATCCATTGGGGGCATTCTCGACATGCGCTCCAATGATCAATCGAGCTCGAAGACGGTGACCGCGTCGCCGCCTTCGTGGTCCGCGCCTGCCCGCGCGCTGCGCACGTGCGGCATCTCCTGCCGCAGTTGCTCGCGAATGGCGTCGCGCAGGGCACCGCTGCCGTGTCCGTGCACGACGTAGCCCACCGGATGATCGGTCGTGAGGAGCCGGTCGACGAAAGTCTCCACCATGCTCTTGGCGTCGTCCACCCGCATGCCGCGCACCGTCACCGTGTTGTCGGGCGTGCGCTCGGCCTTGCGGCGCGGTGTGGGCGAAGGCTTCCGCTCATCACCGTTGGCGCTGCCGCCCGCGGCCGCATTGCCACTGGGCTCTCGCAGCTCGCCGGTCTCGACCCAGAGCTTCAGCGGTCCCACCGCCACGCGCACGCGCCCCTTGTTGGGGCCCTCGAGCACCACCGCGTCGGAGCGCAGCCGATCCACGTGGACCTTGCCGCCGACGCGCACGTCCCCTTCTTCGATCGGTCCACCGCCGCCCCCGCCGCGGCTCGCGGTGGGCTGTGACGACGCCAGGTCGCCGCCGAGCGCCACGCGCTTGGCTACCTTGGCGACCAGCTTATCCGCTTCGGCCACGGCCTTGGCATCGGGCTTGTCGCTCCGCAGCTTGTCCCGCGCTGCGGAGACCGCCTGGCGCGCGCTCTTCACGTCCGCGAGCAAGTCGCTCACCTCGCGGGCGATGGTGTTGTCGCCGTCGCGCCGCAGCGATTCGAGCTTCTTGTCCTGCTTGCGCCGGAGCTCGTCGACGCGGGCCCGGTCCCGCGCGAGCGCCTCCTGGGCCTGCTCGAGCTCGGAGATCTTGGCGGCGAGCTGCTGCACGAGCTGGTCGAATTTGCGCGCCTGTTCTGGCAGCACGCGCTGCGCCCGTGCGATCACGTCGGCCGGAATGCCGAAGCGCTGCGCGACAGCCAAGGCACTCGAGGCGCCCGGGACATCCAGCGCGAGCTTGAAGCTCGGCTCCATGCGCGCCACGTCGAACCCGACCGAGGCTGTGCGCAGGCGTGTGTCCTCGAGCGAGAAGGCTTTCAGCGGCTCGTAGTGGGTGCTCACCGCGAGCGCGGCTCCCTGCTCGCAGAGGGTGTCGACCAGGGCACAGGCGAGGGCAGCTCCTTCCTGGGGATCGGTGCCCGTCGCGACCTCGTCAAGCAGCACCAGGCTGCGCCCGTCCGCAGCCTCCAGGATCGCCGCCAGGTTCGTGATGTGCGCAGAGAAGGTCGAGAGGTTCTTCACCGTCGACTGCTCGTCGCCCACATCCGTCAGGACGCGCTCGAAGAAGCCGACCCGGCTGTCCTCGCGGGCGGCGAGCGGCAGCCCGGCGCGTGTCATGAGCGCCGCCAAGCCCAGCGACTTGAGCAGCACCGTCTTGCCGCCGGCGTTGGGGCCGGAGATGACGAGCCCCTCGCCCGCGGCCAGCGAGAGGTCGTTGTCCACCACGTCGACGCCGTCGAGCAGCAGCAGCGGATGGCGCAACTCGTGGATCTCCGCGCGGCAGGCCTCGTCGAGCACGGGCACGTGTCCGTCCAGGTCGCGACCCAGGCGCGCGGCGGCGCGGCGCAGGTCCATGCGGTCGATCGCCAGCGCGGCGCCCTCGAGGCTACCGATGCGCTCGCGCGCGAGCTCGCTGAGCGAGGCCAAGATGCGCTGCTCCTCACGCTCCAGCTCACTGTGCGCCATCTTGAGGCGGTTGCCGTGGGCCACCACCGGACGCGGCTCGACGAAGACGCTGGCGCCGCTCTGGCTCGTGCCGTGCACGATGCCGGGCACGCGTTCGTGGGCATCGCGCCGCACGGGCAGCACGTAGCGTCCCTCGCGCAGCGTGTAGTAGCGGTCCGACAGCACGTCCTGATAGCGGTCGATCAGGCCCTGCAGGCGTCCGACGATGCGCTCGCGCAGGTTGCCGATCTCCTTGCGCAGCTGTCGCAGCTCGGGGCTGGCGTGATCGCTCAGACTGCCGTCCGGCGAGAGCGCGTCGTCGAGCTGGGCCTCGAGCTCGTCGAGAGCCGGATCGGTGCTGCAGCTCAGCCACAGGGCGGGCAGCTCCTCGCGCTGCCGGCTGAGGAACGTCCGCATCGCGCGCGCGGTGCGCAGCGTCACGAGCAGGTCGTAGAGCGCAGCCGCGTCGAGCGCTCCGCCGCGCTCGAGCCGCTGCAGATGCGGCACGACGTCGCGCAGGTCGTCGAGCGGGAACTTCTCGCGTCGCTGCAGCACGCCGAGCGCTTCGCGCGTCTCGCTCAGCAGCACCTCGGCCTGCGCGCGGTCGGCGGCCAGCTCGACGCCCGCGCGGCGCGCGGCATCGCCGCCACAGCGCGCCAGGACCGCCTCCGTGCGCCGGTCCCACTCCAGGTGCTCGCGCGCCTTCGCGAGCCAGGTCTGCACATCGTCTCGTGGGGCCACGTCAGAACTTCTGGTAGGGTGAGCGCCTTCGCTTGCGCTTGGGTCGCGGCTTCGGATCCTCCGCTTCGCCCTCGACCGTGCCCTCGAAGACCGGTTCGGTGGGCTCGGCCGCCTCCCACGGCGGCACTTTCTCCAATGTGACCGTGCGCGCCGGCGTGTCGGCTGTCAGGTCCAAGGTCTGCTCCTCGAAGCCTTCCATCCGCAGCTCGACCCTGACGCTGCGCCCCTCATCCACGTCGACCGAGATCGGCGTGGTCCCGACCACGCGCCCTTCGTGCACGACCTCGGCGCCGGATGGATCGGTCTGGAGCGTCACGGAGGCCAGCTGCGGCCGCTCCTCGATGGGCGCCGGAGCGGGCGCGGGCACGGCGGCCTGGGCCGGGGCGTCCGCGCGCTCGGGCGCCTCCCCTCGAAAGAAGGCGCTCGCGATGGCCACGACCAGCAGCGCGGCAGCGGCCACGGCGGAGATGCGGACGGCAGCCGGCAGCGCGAAGGCGCGCGCGGCCAGTCCACGGCCGCGCTCGGGGATCCGCGCCAGGACCTCCATCTCGTGCAGGCACTGTTCGCACACCGCGTCCATCTCCTCCGCGCTCTGGAAACGGGCGCTCGGGGACTTGGCGAGGGCGCGGGCGATGCCGGCTTGAAGGCGCGCGGGCAGCGGTGTGCCATCGCCAGCATGCGTGAGCGCCTGCGGCGTCTCCCGAATGTGCTGGGCCATCACGACGACCGCGTCCTTGTCGACGAAGGGCGGCGCTCCCGCCAGCAACTCGTGGAGCACGATGCCAACCGCGTAGAGGTCGCTGCGCTGATCGAGCTGCTTGCCCTGGCACTGCTCCGGCGACATGTAGCGCGGTGTGCCGAAGACCGTCCCGTCCTGGGTCTCGAACTGATCGATGTTGAGCTCGCCGGTGATCGACTTGGCGATCCCGAAGTCGAGCACCTTGATGCGGGGCTCGGTCTTGCCGCCCGTCTGCTCGGCGGCCGGGACGTCCGCCAGGAAGAGATTGTCGGGCTTGATGTCGCGGTGGATGATCCCCTTGTCGTGGGCCTCGCCGAGCGATGCGAGCAGCTGGCGGGTCCAGCGCACCGCCTCGAGCGGGGTGGGCCGCTTGCCGGCGGCCAGCCGGTCCCCGATCGGCTCCCCCTCCAGCAGCTCCATGGCCAGGAAGAGCGTCCCCTCCTCGGTCGTGCCAAAGTCGTAGACGCGCACGGTGTTGGGGTGAGTCAGGGCGCTCATGGCGCGCGCCTCGCGTGCGAAGCGGGCGCTCACGTCGGCGCCCACGGTCTCGGTCGAACGCACGGCTTTGAGCGCCACATCGCGCCCCAGGTCGAGCTGGCGCGCGCGGTAGACCGCCCCCATCGCACCGGCACCGAGCCGCTCGGCGATCTCGTACCGCCCGGCCAGCGTCGTGCCGATCAGTGGGTCCTGCGCTGCGATGGTTGCACCTTCCGCTTTCACCGGGTCCATCCCCTGGCCTGCGGCGAGCGAAGCGTAGCACCCGCCAGCGGTGGTCGCAGGGTCCCAGGGTGACGGCACAAAGCCGTGTCAAAACCGAGACTTGCCCTGTGTGACACGCGCGATCGCCGCGGGCGCCTAGAAGTGACCGCGTACGGTCAGCACAAGACTGCGGCCGTCGCTCCCCGCACTGACGGGGGGCGGAGCGAGCGGCGCCTGGGCGTCGGTCGGGTCGTTGGCGGGACGCAGCAGATAGAGCAGGGCGGCGCCCGCCACCGCGCCGGAGCCGGAGATCAGCAGGACCTGAGTCGCGGTCGTCAGGCCGTCGCGCGCCTCGCCCTGCTCCTCGGTCGCGAGCCCGCCGGTGACGGCCCCCGCGCTGAGCAGCCCGACGCCGCCGCCGAGCACGACCCAGAAGAGCCCATCGTCGCGACCCGACCGACCGTCCTGCACGTCCACGCGGGCGCGCAGCCGCTCCATCGTCTTGCGCGTCTTGCGCCGCTCGCGGCGCTCGTGCTTCCCCAGAGATTGCTCATACTGCGCGTAATACTCGAGCGCCTGCTCCAGGTCCCCGGACAGCTCGCTCGCGTAGGCGGCGTTGTAGAGCAGGTTGGGGGAGCCGGGATCGAGCTCCAGGGCAGCTTCCAGCTCGTCGACCGCGTCCTCGTATTCGCCCTCGGTAAAGAGCTCGCGGCTGCGTTCGTAGTGCTCGAGCGCCTCCGGCGGTGCCTTGCCGCGGCGCGCCTGGCCCAGGGTCGTCGTCGGCCACAGGAGCGCGGCCAGGAGGGCGAGCAGGGTCGCCACGAGCCACGGGGGGCAGGACTGCGTGCGCGCGTCCATCGGTCGCAGGCTAACCTCAGGCAAAGACCGGGACCAAATGCAGAGCGCCGGCTGGGAAAAGCCCTCGCCTGTGCCCACGTCCAGGTGCTATGTGGAAGCCCATGCGCGCGCTGCGCATTGCCCTGGTGGTGCTGTCGCTGCTCCTCGCCTGGAGCGCGAGCGGCGCCGCCCAGCTCCACCGTGCCACCGATCCGGTCGCCACGCCGGCGTCGTCGATCGTCGCCCTGGACGACGCCTTGGCCCTGGACCAGAACCCGGCCGCGCTCGCCATGCTGCCGTCGTGGAGCCTGGCCTACCTGCACGCCGAGCTCGACCGGAGCGACGCGTGGCTGGCCCGTGGGGATGCGCTCTACTTTGCGTCCCCGGTCTTCGGCCCGCTCGCGATCGGCACCACGATTCAGAGCATTCGCCCCGAAGGCGGGGCAGCGCGGCCACTGGCCACCGGCGGCGACGTGGACCGCGCGATGGGGGCTTTCTCGCTCGCGCTGGGCGGGGATCGCTTCTCCTTCGGGCTGACGACCCGCGGCTTTTCCTCCGGCAACTCGCGCTTCGATGGGCTCGGCGCCGTCGACGTGGGCATGCTGCTGCGGCCAAGCTCGCGGTTGAGCGCATCCCTGGTCGCCCGGGACCTCTTCGTCTCGCGCGAGGGCTTCGGCACCGGCGGCCTCGACCTGGGCTCGTCCTTTCTCCTCGGGCTCGGCATCCGGCCCTTCGGCACCGAGGCCCTGACCCTGGACCTGGCCGTGGCGGCGGACGCCGATGCACTCGATCGGCTGTCGGGGCGCGGCGGTGTGTCGCTGGCGATTCCGCAGGTCGGCATGGTCAGCGGGCTGATCGAGGCGGTGGAGCTGGACGACGACGACCCCGCGCTACGGCTGGTGGCGGAGCTGGCGATCAACATGGGCCACGCGACCCTGGCGGCGGGGGTGATGGATGGCGACGGCTTCAACGACGCCGGGTGGTACTCCCTCGTGCGTGCGGAGGGGCGCCCGCGAGCGGGCATGGCGCCGCCGGTGCGGGTCCTCGAGATGGAGCTGCGCGGCCTGTCCTCGCGCGGGATCCTCGGCGCTGCGCTGGTGCTCGATCGTGCGCGCACCGACCCGCGCATCGGTGGCGTGCTGCTGCGGCCACGCGGCAGCGGCGTGGGCTTCGCCTATGCCCAGGAGCTGCGCCTGCTGATCAAGGCGCTGCGCGACGCGGGCAAGCCGGTCGTGTGCCACCTGGAGTCGGCCAGCGGCGCCGAGTTCTACGCCTGCGCCTCGGCGGACCGCATCCTGATCGACCCCGCCGGCGACGTGCGTCTGATGGGCGCAGCCTCGAGCGTGATGCTGTTTGGCGAGACCCTGCGCAAGGTGGGGGTGCGCGCCGACTTCATTCGCATCGGTCCGCACAAGAGCGCGCCCGAGCAGTTCACCCAGAGCGAGATGAGTGAGGAGTCGAGGCGACGCACCGTCGCGCTGCTCGACGATGCACATCGGCGGGTGCTAACCGATCTGGCGCGGGACCTGGAGGTGTCGTCCCAGCGCGTGGCCGAGCTGATGGACCAGGGGCCACACCTGGCGCGGCTCGCCGTGGAACGCTCGCTCGTGGACGGGGCGGTCGATGAGCAGACGATCGAGCCCGACGACCTCGAAGTCTTCGGGAACGCCAAGCGCACCAAGTCCCTGCCCAAGCGCGAGGAGCTGCGCTGGGGCAGCCGCGCTGCGATCGGGGTGGTTGTCGTGGAGAACGACATCATCGATGGCGAGAGCACCGAGATCCCGTTGCTCAACATGCACTCGACGGGAGGGCGCACGATCGTCAAGGAGCTCGAGCAGATGGCGCGCGATCCGCGCATCCGCGCGATCGTGCTGCGCGTCGACTCGCCGGGTGGCGCGGTGCTGGCCTCCGATCAGATCTGGCGCGCGGTGCGACGGGCCGGTCAGCGCAAGCCGGTCATCGCTTCGATGGGCGCCGTGGCCGCGAGCGGCGGCTACTACGTGGCGTGCGCTGCTGACGAGGTCTGGGCGGACCCGTCGACGCTGACGGGCTCGATCGGCATCTTCTACGGCAAAGTCGACGTGGAGGCGCTGGCCGACAAGGTCGGCGTGCACTTCGAGCACTTCAAGCGCGGCAAGCATGCCGGAGCCCAAAGCTTCTACCGGCCCTTCACCGACGAGGAGCGCTCGGCCCTGGCCGAGGCGCTGCGCGACTACTACCGGACGTTCCTGCAGCGTGTGGCCGAGGGTCGCGGGATGACGGTCGAGGAGGTCGACAAGGTCGCGCGCGGGCGCGTCTACTCGGGCGATCGCGCGCAGCAGCTGGGGCTGGTGGATCGGCTGGGCGGTTTCGCGTCGGCCCTGATCCGAGCGCGACAGATCGCCGGGCTGCCGAGCGATGCGCCGGTGGTGGTGCGGCCCGTGCGCCGGAACCGCCTGATCGACTTCGTGCTGGGCGGAGTGGCGGTCGACCTGAGTCCACCCGAGCTGGGTGCGGAGGCTGAGGTCGAGGTTCCGGTGGAGCTGCGGCCGCTGCTGCGGATGCTCACGGCGGTACAACAGCTCGGCCAGGGCAGGGCGCTGGCGCGGATGCCGTTCGATCTGGAATTCTAGCCGTCCAGCCCGTCACATGGGAGTGCGGTAGGCACGGACGGCGTAGTCGCCACCGCCCTTGTACATGTGGACCTGCACGCGGTACTGGCCGGCCGCCGGCGGGCAGATGTCGGCCTGCTTGCCGAGCAGGGGGAAGCGGTCCTGGGCGGGATCCTGGTGGGTCTGGACGCCATTTGGATCGTAGAGGAAGAGGTCCATGTCCTCCACGCTCTCGGCGCCTACGCCCAGGATGCGGTAGCAGAAGGCCCCCTTGAGCACCATCAAGTAGTCTTGTCGGCCGCCTTCCTCGAGCTTGCCAGTGACGGGAGGATCGTCGGCGATCAGGCCGGGGGCGAATTTGTAGGCCTTGTACTCCAAGACCTGCGCCGGCGGCGAGCCTGGCGGCGGCTCGGGAATCGGCGGCGCCTCGGTCTCGGTCTGGGAGGGCTCGTCCTCCCTGAGCTCACTTGCGGCGCGCGAGGAGGTGCCGGAGCTGCACGCGGCGATCGCGATCGCCAGGCTCGGAAGCAGGGTCGCCACGCCGGCGGATCTCACGCATGCCATGCGCGAACCATAGGCAGGAACGGCGGCACAAAAAAGCCCTCTTCGCTGTGGCCGCGGGCGTCGCCGCGGTTTGACCGAGGGGGCTTGGGCGCCGTACTTTCCGACTGCCGATGGAGAGGCAGATCAAACGCGTTCTTCTACTGGCTGGTGTCTGCGTGCTCGCCCTCGGCTGTGGCAAGTGCGGCGGTGACGCGAAGCCCGCTACGGGCGGCGGTCCCAGCGACGAGGCGCCGACCGCGGGGCCGGCTACGACGGCAGCGGCGGGTCGGCTGGTGATCCTGGGATTCGACGGGGTGGACCCGGACTGGGTCGATCGCTATGCCGCGGAGGGCAAGCTGCCCACGCTTGCGAAGCTCGTGAAGGCGCACGGTGGCAAGGCCTACCACCGCCTGCGTTCCACGAACCCGCCCCAGTCGCCGGTTGCCTGGACCACCTTTGCCACGGGTACCGATCCCGGAGACCACGGCATCTTCGACTTCATCGGGCGCAAGCTCGCGCCAGGCGCGCTGCCGGTGCTGCCCACCGTAGCGACGACGTCCTTCGAGGTGCGCGAGGACGGTCCCCCGGTCGCGCGGAACCTGCGCACCGGGCAGCCCTTTTGGCAGTTGCTCGGCAACGATGGGGTGCGCGTGGCGGCGCTCAACGTGCCCTACAGCTTTCCGCCCGATCCGATGCGCGACGGCCGGATGCTCAGCGGCCTCGGTGTGCCCGACCTGCGCGAGACCAACAGCACCTTCACGTATATCGGCACGGACGTGACCGAGGCCCAGGTGAAGCGCCCGCCAGGAGGAGGCGTCATGGTGCGCCTCGAGCTGCAGGACAACCGAGGCCAGGTTGAGCTCGAGGGCCCATCTGTGCCCGGCGGCAAGGGCGCTCGCATGAAGCTGCCCATCACGATCATCAAGGGTGAGCCTGCGGGATCCATGAGCGTGGAGATCGCGGGGGCCAAGACGGCGCTCAAGATCGGAGAGTGGAGCGACTGGGTGGAGCTCGAGTTCGCCGCGGAGGGCAGCACGGTACGCGGAATCGCGCGCATGCTCGCGCTCGAGGCGGGGGACAACACCCGCCTCTTCGTCACCCCCATGAGCATGCACCCGAAGGCGCCGTACTCGCCCTTCACTTACCCGAACAAGCTCGCCGCTCAGCTGGCGGACGAGCTGGGCGGATTCTACAAGACCGTGGGGTGGGATCACGATACCAGCGCTCTGAACGCCGAGGTGATCGACGAGGGCCAGTTCCGCGCGGACATGGACGCGATCGAGACCCAGCGCCGGGCGATGCTGATGGAGCGGCTGTCGAAGGACGACTGGGAGCTCCTGATCTGGGTCTCCACATCGACCGATCGCGTCGCACACATGTTCTATCGGCTGATCGACGAGGGGCATCCCAGCTACGACGCTGAGCTGGCCGCGGAGCACGGCGACGCGATCGAGCACGAGTACCGGCGGATGGACGAGACCATCGCGCTTGCGTCGCAGAAGCTGAAGCCGAACGACACACTGCTGATCATCTCGGACCACGGCTTCCACGGTTATCGCCGCGGCCTGCACGTCAACCAGTGGCTGCTGCAGCAGGGCCTGCTCGCGCTCAAGGATGACGCCAAGGGCTCTACGCGGGACTTCTTTCTCGACGTGGACTGGGACCGCACCCGCGCCTACGCGATGGGGACCGGTCAGATCTACGTCAACCGCAAGGGGCGTGAGCCGCGCGGGGTCGTCGAGGAGACCGAGGTGCCGGCGGTCATCAAGCAAATCCGCGAAGGCCTGGTCGCGCTGCGCGACGTGGATCGCGAGCAGGCCAAGGTGGTCGACGCGGTCTACGACGGCGGGGAAGTCTTTGCCGGCGGTCGCGCGGCCGACGCGCCCGATCTGCAGGTCGCCTTCGCGGAGCACTACCGCACCAGCTGGGAAACGATTCTGGGAGGCGTCCCGGAGGCGCTCTTCGCGGACAACCCGAAGAAGTGGAGCGGCGATCACGCCGCGAGCGACGTGCGCGAGACGGCCGGATTCCTGGTGAGCAATCGGCCGATCGACAAGTCGGACCCCGGCATCGTCGATCTGGCGCCCACCGCGGTGTCCTTTTTCGGTCGGGGGCTGCCCGACCACTACGACGGATCGCCTCTGCTGTCGGGGCCTGGCCAGGGGCAGCCATGACACCGGGCCTGGGGCTGGTGATCGGCGGAGTGTTGTTCGTCGCCTTCCTGCTCTTCAAGCTCTCCCCGTTCGCGCTCCCGCGCGACGAACACAGCCAACAGGCGCGCAAGGATCTGGCAGAGGCCAAGCGCCGCTCGCGCGATCGCAGCAAGAGCGAGCCGGAGCGCGCCACCGCCCTTCGCGAGGCCGCCGTCGCCGCGCTCGAGGGGCTCGGCCGCCCGAGCCTGGCCGCCAGCTACGCTCGCCGCGCCGAAAAGCTCGATCCGCAGGACGCTGACGCTGTCGGGCTTCTGGCCCTGTCCTTGCGGCAGGCCTCCCGATTCCGTGCGCTGGAGCGCTTCCTCTGGAGACGCCTGGCCGACGACACCCCCGGCGCCCCGGGCTACGAGCGCGCCTACCGGGAGCTGCTCTCGCTCTACGAGGGCCCCCTGAGGCGACCGGAGATGGCCGTCGCCCTACGCCGCATGCGCAGCTCGCGCGCAATCGCCATCTGAAAGGGCATCGTCGAGGTTCGCCCAGGAGCGGCTTCGCCTGCGTTCTTGTCCGCTCGATCG
>JAPPOT010000394.1:8272-12549 GCA_028817855.1 Myxococcales bacterium | reverse complement strand
CCTCCGCGCTGCACCGCGAGGGGGCCCGTGTGGCCCTGCGAGACCTGAGCGACAACGACGCGGCGATGGCCGGGTTCGCTGCAGCGCTGGCCCTGCGACCGGGGGACCCCCTGGTCCTGCGCGAGCGCATGCAAGCGCGGAGGGCGGCCGGTGACGCCGAGGGCGCGATCGAGGACGCCCGGCGCCTGTTGGGGAAGCTCGCGCCCGATGACCAGGCCGCCCCCGGCCTGCGTCGCGAGCTGGCCCTGCTGCTGCGCGACACGGGCGACGAGGAGGGCGCCCTGTCGGCGCTCTCCAAGGCGGCCACGGCGCGGGCACACGCCACGCGCGCCCAGCTGGACCTGCAAGACGAGCTACGGCGCCTGGGTCGCTTCCAGGCCCTCTGCGAGCACCACCGCGAGCGCGCGCGCAACCTCGCCGGTGCCGCGCGTGCGGAGCGCATGCTCCACGCCGGGCGGCTGGCCATGGTCCACGACCTGGATGCCGACGTGGCTCTCACCATCCTGCGCGACGCGGTCGACGCCTGCGACGATGACGAGACCGCCATCATCGCGCTGCGTGAGCTCTACGGGGCCGCGCTGCGGCACGGACGCGACGACTACGCGAGCATGGTCCTGCGCGAGCTGACCAAGCGCCCCGTGCAGGACCAGGAGCGCGCCGTGCTGCGACTGCACGACTACCTGCTGCAGACGCGCCGCGGCTCGCCACAGGCGGGGTTGCAGGTCCTGGAGCGCGTCATCGACGACCCGGCCTGCGCCACCTGGGCGCCGGCGATCGCCCGCGTTGCAGCCGCGCAAAACCGACGCTACGGGCTGCTCGCGAAGGCGCACCGGGTGCTGGCGGGACGCGCCGGCGATGCGCCGACCAGCGCCGCCCACCTGGCCGCCGCTGCGCGCGCCGCCCTGCGCGATAGCGACCGGCAGCAATGCGAGCGCGACCTACGCGACGCCCTCGCGCACGTGCCGGACGACACCTACGCGCTGACGCTGCTCGAGTGGCTGTTGCTTCAGGACGGCGAGGCAGCGGAGGCTTCACGCCTGCTGCGCGAGGCGGCCAGCCACAACGAGGGCGCGCGCGAACGGGTGTTGTCGCTGCTGCACGCTGCGGCAGCGGCCGAGGCCGCCCGCGACTGGGAAGGGGCGGCCCGGAGCTACGACGAGGCGGCTAGCCTAGGCGTGGAGAGACTGTCGCCGGCCTGGGCGCGCCTACGGCTGGCGGACCGGCGCGGCGATGGGGCCGCGCGCGCCAGGGCGCTGGAGGCGTTGTGCGCGCTCGAGGCGGAACGCGGACAGCTGCGCAGCGCTCACCTGGAGCTGGCCGAGACCCGGATCGCCGAGGGCGAGCCCCTGGCGGCGCTACCGCTGCTCGAGCAGGCCCTGGGCGCCCCCGGGAGCGAGCTCGCGGCGGCATCCTTGCTCGCACTGCTCCCCGGCAGCGCCCCGGGCAACGCCTGGCGCGGCGCCCTCGAGCGCCTGGATGGGGCGGCCGCCGGCGAGTTGCGGCGCGCGGCGCGCAGCGCTCGCGTGGATGAGGCCTTACGGCGTACGGATAGCGACGGCCGGGCGCTGTTGGAGGACGCGCGCGCCGCGCGGCCGGACGACCCCGAGCCCCTGCTGTCCGCGCTGCTACACGCCCTGCGACGGGACGGAGCGCACCGCTGCCCTGCGCGCCCTGGGGCGGGCCAGCAAGGACGGCGAGAGCGGCGCGGAGCTACTCCTGCACGCCGTGCGCTGCGGTCTACTCTCCCGCGCGCCGGAGCTGGAGGCGGACGCGCTGGTGCGCGCGATGGGCGTCTCCGAGCGGGCGCCGCGGTCGCTGGCCGCCGCCGTCGCGCTGGATGAGACCCTGCGGGGCGGCGACGACGCGGAGTCGCGCGCCTCGGCCCTGTTCGCGCGGCTCGCGCACACCACCCCAGAGTGCGCGCCCGCCCTGCGCGCTGCACGCACGCGCGCGCTGCTCGCTTCGGGTCGCGCACGGGAGGCAGCGGACGCGGCACGCCGCGTGCTGGGCGAGGCGCCCGAGGACCGGGCCGCGTGGGAAATCCTGCGCGAGGCGGGCTCGCTGCTCGGCGACTGGGAGATGGTGGCCGAGGCCGCCGAGCGCCTCTCGAGATGGATCGCGGGTCCGCAGCGCGCCGCCTTGCTCGAGGAAGCGGCGATCGTCTACAGCGACGAGCTCGACGATCCGAAACGCGCGCGAAGGGCCCTCGAGGCCGCGCTGGAGGCAGACCCCGCCCGGCGCTCGGCGTTCGACCGCCTGCACGACATGCTGCTCGAGGAGGATCAGCTCGAAGCGCTCCGGGCCCTGCTCGAGCGACACCCGGACCTGACCGACGACGACCACGCGGTCGAGCTGGCCCACGAGCGCGCGCTGCTCTTGCGCGCGCAAGGCGAGCACGAGGCGTGCCTGAGCGCGTGCGACGAGCTCCTTTCCGGCCGGCCGCACCACGCCGAGGGCCTGGCGCTACGCGCCGAGCTCTTGCGCCATCAGGCGCGCTTCGAGGATGCCGTCTCCACCCTGCGGCGGCTGGCCAGCGCCGAGCCGAGCGACGAGGGCAAGGTCCGGGCGCGCGTGGCGGCGGCGGACGTGCTCGAGCACGAGCTGGACGCGCCCGCCGAGGCGCGCACGGAGCTGGCCGCAGCGCCGTCCCGCGCTGCCGACGACCCGGAGCGCTGGCTGCGGATGGGGCGCCTGGCCAGGCGCGCCGGAGATTTCCGCGGCGCGGTGGAGGACTACCGGCGCGCTGCCGCCGAAGCCCCCCGCCCGCGCGCCGCCGAGCTGGAGCAGGAGGTGGGCCAGCTGCTGCAGCGCGAGCTCGGCGACCGGGACGGCGCGGCGGCGGCCTACCGGCGAGCCCTTGAGGCGCGACCGACCCACGCCCCGGCGCTGCGCGCGCTGCTCGAGGTGCTGGACGCGGGGGACGGAGCGCGCGACGGGATCCTGGAGCGCTTCATCACGGCGGTACGCGAGGAGCTCACCCTCGAGCCGGAGAATCCGACGCTGCTGCGCGCGCTCGAGGCGGGAGCGGCGCTGATGGAAGACGGCGCGCTGGCGCGGCGCGCCCTGACCACGCTGCGCGCGCTCGGCCTGGCGGACGACGGCGAGCTGGAGCACCTGGAGGCGATGCCCGCGAGCAAGTCACCCGACGCCGGCGCATTGCTCGAGGCGCAGAGCGAGTTACTGGATCCCGCGGTTCACGCCATCGCGCGCCTCATCGCACCGCGGACCGACAGCGCGCCCGGCGGGGATGGTGACGGAATTGCAGAGCCGACGCGCGACGCCCTGGCAGCGCTGGCTGTGCTCGCGGGGGTGTCGGTGGAGGGCATGGTCGCGACCGACGGAGACGCCATCGAACTCGAGGGCGCCGGCGCGCTGTCGTGGTCCGTGGGCAAGGAGGCGCGAGCGCCGAGCACGCACGTGCGCTTCGAGCTGCTCTGCCAGCTATGCGCGGCGCGCCTCGGCGTCCTGCCCGCCCTGCATGGTCCCCGCGAGGCGCGCGCGCGGCGGCTTGAGGTCGCGCTCGCGGCAGGCACGCCAGCAGGCAAGCACCCGCCCGGCCTGGAGCGCGAGGCGCGTGCGCTCAGCCACGCCCTGTCGCGACGACAGCGCAAGGAGCTCGCCCAGCTGGTCCAATCGCTGGACGGCGATCGGGCGCGCTGCGAGCTCTACCTCGACCGTCTCGAGCGGGTGTGTGAGCGGGTTGCGCTGCTGCTGTGCGACGATCCCGCCGACATGCTGGCGGCCCGCGCGGGCGACGGAGACGCCAGCGCGCCCCCCGACCTCGACACGCTCGCCGCCAGCCCGCGTGCGCTCGACCTGTTGCGCTTCTGGCTCGGCGGCAACGGCGGGCAGGCGAGCGAGCGCTCCCGGGAGGCCGCGCCATGAGCGACCGCGATGACGACCGCGGCACGGGCCCCGAGGAGCCGGAGACGCTCGAGATCGACCCCGGGGCCGAAGGGGGCGAGCTGGAGGTCGAGCGCATCCTGCGCAAGAGCGGCGTGCCCTCCTTCTTTCCGCCTCCCGCAGGCGAGCAGGATCTGGAAGCCACACTGGAGGCGCTGCGGCCCGAGCCGGAAGAGGTGGTGGCAGACGCCGAGGCCGAGCAGGCGCCGTCGGATGAGGCCGAACGCCCGAGCGATGTGCCGGAACCGCTGATCCCGCCGCGCTCGATGCCGCCGGATCCCGACCCCGGAGCAACCGCGGCGCGGCAGCGGATCCCGCGGCGGGCCCAGCGCCAGGCGCGACCCACGCTCGCGGGCTTCAACGCGGCCGGGGAC
>JAPPOT010000394.1:0-8262 GCA_028817855.1 Myxococcales bacterium | reverse complement strand
GCCGGGGACCGAGCGCGGGCGGAGCTGCTCGTCGGCCTCGCGCAGGGCTGCGAGGGCGCGGCGCGCGCGGAGCTCTTGGTCAGCGCGGGCGAGTTGCTGGAGCGGCTCGGCGAGACCGGGGATGCACTGACGCGCTACCGCGAGGCACGCGCAGCTGCACCCGACCACCCGATCGCGCTGCGTGAGCTGCGCAAGCACGCCCTGCACGAGCACGACTGGGATGGCGCCCGCGAGCTGTTCGAGGCCGAGGCGAGGCTGCCCCTCTCGGGCGGCGAGCAGGCACTGCTCGCCCTGGGTCACGCGGAGCTCGAGCGGGCAGCCGGCGACGCCGAAGCGGCGCGAGCGGCGGCGCGGCGCGCCACCGAGATGGCGCCGGCGTCGACGCTGGCTCGCGTGGTGCTGGCCTCCCTGGAGGGCGAGCAAGCCAAGCGCGCCGAAGCGCTGCAGGATGCTGCGAACCTGATCCCGGACGGTGCAACGGCCAGCGCCCTGCAGCTGGCCGCGCTGCGAGCGCTACGAGCGGCGGGCGAGCATGCGCGCGCTGCTGCGGCGGGCGACGCCATCGCCGAGCCCACCGCCGCGATCGCGCTGGAGACCGCGAGCTCCGCGCTCGCGAGCAGCCAGCTCCAGGTCGCCCAGCGCGCGCTCGCAACCCTCGCGCGCGGCGACGGCCGTGCCTGCGAGCCCTATAGCCGCCTGCGAGCGCGGCTGCTCGCCCGCACCGCCACGCGCGAGCAGGCGTGCGATGCGCTCGCCGGACACACGAGCGCCCCGAGCCTGCGCCTGCGAACGAGCTTGCTGCAAGCAGAGGGCGAGGCCGTGCAGCGGCGCGACGCGCTGGACGGATGGCGAAAGGCCAGCACCGGGCTGGAACGCGCGCTTGCCTCGATGGAGCTCGCGGTCGCGTGCTCCGAGACCCGAGACGTTGCGCGCTCCGAGAAGCTCCTTCTGGAAGCGCGCGAGCTGACCCCGTGGCTGCTCCTGCTGGAGCTCGCCGACGCGCGGGCGCAGCAGGTTGGCGGCATGCGCCCATCGCTGGCCCCGCGTGCCGGGGAGAGCGACGAGGCGGCCGCGCAACACGCGCTGGTCGCCGCCGCCCACCTGGCGAGCTCGCCGGACGCCGGGGCAGACGAGCTGCAGCTGCTGGAGCGGGCGCGTGAGCCGAGCGCCCGGGTGCTCTCGACCGATGCGGCGCTCGAGCAAGCCCTACCGCAGCGCGTGCTCGGCGAGCTGGAGCGCGCGCTGCACAACGCCGGCGGCCCGGAGCGCGCGGGTGCCCAGCTGGCGTGGGCCCGCGCCGCCGGCGAGCCACCGGCCGCCGCGAGCGAGGACGCCCTGGGCGCGCTGGTCGCGGCCGCGACCGACCGCGAGCACGCAGGCGAGCACTGGCTGAGCCTGGCGCGCAGCCAGGGCGAGTCCTTCGCGGCGTTCGCCGCCACGCTCGCCGGCGACCTCATGGATCGGGAGGGCGGCGCGCGCGAAGCCTACGAGCTGGCGCTGGCGGCCCACCCTGGGTACGGGCCAGCATGCTGGGCGCTCGAGGAGCTGCTCGACCCGGTGCTCGACGACAACGCGCTGCACCGTGCACACCGCGCCCTCGCCCGCGCGAGCGCCGATCCGGTAGAGCGGGCTGGCCGCCTCGTGCGCGCGGCCGGGCTGATCGCGGAGCGCTCGCCCGAGGACGCGGCGGCGCTGTTGCGCGAGGCCCGCGAGGCCAACCCGTGGGACCCGACACTCGACGGCAGCCTCGGCGACGGGCGCACCGCCGACGGCGACGGCGACGCCGGCGGCTCACCGCTCGTGCGCGTCGCGCGCCTGCTCGCCGCGGCGGGCCACGAAGACGAGGGACAACCCGCGCGTGCCGCGGCGATCTATCGCGAGGTACTGGAGCGCAGCGCCGACGATCCCCACGCAGAGCTCGGCCTCGAACGAACGCTCGAACAGAGTGGGCTGCGCGTACTGCTGGGAGCGCGCCGCGAGCAGCTGGCCCACGCCCTCGATGACGAGAGCGCCCGTGCGGAGGTGCTCGAGCAACTGGCGTGGGAGCACATGGCCGCGGGCGATCAGGCGCGCGCCGACGCCGGCTTTCACGCCTTGCGGGAAGCGGCCCCCTACTCCGTGCCGGCGCTGCGCGCGCTCGAACGCCAGGCGATGGCGCAGGACGACCAGGCGCTGTTGGCTGACGTGGCTTCGACCCTGGCCGACGTAACCGCGGACCCGCGGGAGCGGGCCGGGCAGGCGCGGCTTGCGGCCCGGGCGGGCGCCGAGTGCAGTGGGCAGAGCGGCGAGCTAGGGCTGTGGCACGCGCTGCGCGCAGAACGGGAGGCGCGGCGCAGGGCCGATCCGGGAGCCGCACTGGTCGCGGCCCGGTCGCTGAGCGACCACTTCAGCTCGCCGATCGAGCGGACGTCGTGGTTGCTGCGCTGCGCAACGCTGGCCGGCCAGAGCGACCCGGAGTCGGCCCTCGAGATCCTGCGCCAGGCTGCGCGTGGTGCGCCCAGCCACCCGCTGGTGCACGAGCAGCTGGCGCGCCACGCCCAGGCCGCGGGCGACCGGGCCGAGGCCGCACGGGCGTACGAGGCCGCGGCACGGGTCGCACCGAGCAAGGAGCGCGGCGCGCACTTCGACTACCGCGCCGGCAGTCTGTGGCAGCGGCTCGGTGAGCCCGAGCGAGCGCGCGCAGCCCTCGAGCGGGCCGCGGCCGCCGACCTGAGCCACCTCGACGTCTTCGAGCGCCTGCGCGAGCTGCTCGAGGCGGCCCAGGAGCACCGCGCGGTGGAGGCGCTGCTCGCACGCCGCGCCGCGATCGAGCGCGACCCGGCGCGCCTGGCCGAGCTGGAGACCGCACGCGCGGCCACCCTCACGCGGCTCGGCGAGCGCGACGGTGCCAAGGAGGCCCTGTCCGCGGCCCTCACCGCCCAGCCCCACGGCGCGACCACCCTGCGTGGTCTGGCCGATCTACAGCTCGCCGATGGCCAGTACGGGGAAGCGGCCGAAACGCTGATCGCGCTCGCGCGCACCGAACACCCGCGTACGCTGCGCGGCGCCTTCCTCGACCTCGGGCACATCTACCAGGACCACCTGCCCGACCTGCGACGGGCGGAGATCGCCTACACCCGCGCGCTGGCGATCGAGCCGGACGACGTGCAGGCGATCGAGCGCCTGATCGAGATCTACGCCGAGCGCGGCTCGCGCGAGCGGGCGCTGCGCGCTGCGAGGCGGTTGATCGAGCTCGCGCCAGGTGAACCGAGCGTGGATCGCGCCACCGCACGCCTGGCGGGCCTGCTGGCGCGCTTCGGCGAGTCCGACCAGGCCTCGCGTCTACTCGACACCCGTCGCGAGGAGCGCCCCACCAGCCCCGACCTGATCCTGGCGATCGCGGATCTCCATGAGGACCTCCTCGACCATGCGTCCCTGGTGGTGCACCTGGACCGCTCGGCCCACGCGCTGCGCAGCGCGATCGAGCGGGAACCGGGGGAGCCAGCCCACTGGCAGACGCTGGTCACGGTCCTGGGTCGGCGGGACCGCCCATCCGCCGCGGCCACCGCCGCCGCCCTGGCCAGCGGGCTGGGCATCGGCGGCCCCGAGCTCGCGGTGCGGGCGGCCGAGCGCCCGCCGCTGGGCGAGGATGCGCTGCGCGAGGGGAGCCTGCGACGACTGTGGCCGGAGGGTCTGCCCGAGCCCGCCCGCAACCTGCTGCGGTGGCTGCAAGCGCACGGGGACGGCCTCTTGCCAGACGCCGCGCGAGGCCGCCCACTGGAGCTCGACGACGACCTGCGGGCAGTGACGCAGCGCACGTCGGAGTTGCTGGGCTGCGCCCCGCCGACACTGCACGCGATTTCGGGACGCGCGTGCATGCCACGCGCCCAGGAACCGTTGACGGTGACGGTCGGCCAAGAGCTGATCGACGACTGCGACAACGCCGAGCTCACCTTCCTGGTGACGCGCGCCGCAGCCACCGCGCTGCTCGGCCTGGGCGCGGCCTCGCACGACGGTGCCGCGCTCGCCGCGCTGCTGAAGGCGGTCCAGACACTGACGGAGGAAACATCGGATGGGGAGGCGCTCGACACCGAGTCCCGACGTGCACGGGAGCGGTTGACTCGCCTCGATCGCCGCGGCGTGCGACAGCTCCGCGAGCTCGTCTTCGACGCCGTGACGCGCAACCTGGTTGACCCGGCCGGGCTGGCAGCGCTGGCCCTGCGCGCCGGGGGGTGGGTGGCCCTGGCCGCGGGCTGCGAGCTGCCCGCGGCCCTGCGCGGTCTCGCGGCGCTCGAGGGTGCAGGCAACGACGGCGGCGACGCGCGACGCGAAGCCATCCAGGCGGCCGGCGCGAGTGACGAGGCACGGTCCCTGCTGTGCTTCGCGCTCTCGGACGCGCACCTCGATCTGCGCGCGCGCACGTGATGCGTTACCCTTCCCGCTCACCCGTCCCAGGGGACGCATGCGACTCGGCCTGATCGGACCCGCCCACGACAACGCGCAAGCGCTAGAGCGCGCCATCGAGATGTTGATGGCGGACCCGGACGTGCGCCAGGTGATCTACCTGGGCGACGACGGCGGAGCAGACCAAGTCGTGGAGAGCTGGTCCCAGCGCTACATCGACGACGAGCAGTTCCTCGATCGCGGTGCGCGTCTGGCCTGCGCGGGGAGCGCAGGGGAGATCGACGGGTTGCTGGCGGACCAGAGCGCTGCTGCACGGCTGTGGGCGATCCGCCGGCTGCCGGATCCACCCGCGCGGGCGATCGAGATGATGGACAAGTGGCTGGTGCTCGCGGTCCATGACAAGGCCGTGCTGGACGAAGACGACATCTCCAACGCCCACATCATCGTCTACGGCAAGTCCGACAAGGCCGGCATCAAGCGCTTCGGCCCGCGCTCCTTCTTCACGCCGGGCCCGGTCGACCAAGGCAAGGTGGGGCTGCTCGAGCTGATGCCGCACGGGCAGCTCGAGCTACGTATTCTCTCGCTCGAGGGCAAGGTGCTCGTGAGCGAGACCGCACGTGCCACCTCGGCCCGCGTGGTGGTGACCGAGTGAACGAGGTCATCGCGGTCTATGGCGGGAGCTTCGATCCCCCACACGTCGCGCACACGCTGGTGGCCGCCTACGTGCTGTCGGCCCATCCGGTGGATCGGCTGCTGGTCGTGCCCACGGCTCAGCATCCCTTCGAAAAGCGCCTCACCGCGTTCGAGCACCGCGTGCACATGTGCGAGCTGGCGATGTCGGACCTCAGGCGCGTGGACATCTCCACCGTCGAGCAGGAGTTGGAGGGCCCGAGCCTGACGCTGCACATGCTCCGTGAGCTGGCGCGACGGCATCCCGCGGCCCAGCTGCGACTGGTGATCGGTTCGGACCTGCTCGCCGAGACCCCGGGCTGGCACGCGTTCGACGAGGTGCGCGCGCTGGCGCCCCCGATCATCGTCGGCCGCTCCGGCCACGCCTACGACGAGGACGGGGAGCCCCTTCCCGAGCTCCCGGACGTGAGCTCGACGGAAGTCCGCCGGCGCCTGCGCGCGGGTATCTCGACAGACGGGCTGCTCAACCCGAAGGTCGCGGCATATGTTCGCGAGCATGGGCTGTATCGCGAGCCGAGCGTACGCCCGTAGCGGCTGCGCTCGCTATTGCGCCAGGTAGTACCAGGCCGCGGCGCCTGCCGCCGCGACCGCGACGAGCAGGAAGAAGACCTGCAGCTCTCCGCGCCCCGGGCCCTCCGCGGAGGCGGGCTTGGGGACGGTGCCAGAGGTCGCGCGCGGTCGAGTGGCCGGATGCTCGGACGGAACGGTGACCGGCTCGATCTCGGTGACCGGAATGTCGAGCGTGCTCAAGGCTTGCTCTGCCGCGCGCTCGCGGGCACGCCGCAGCGCGACCATCTCGTCAGCGAAGTGCTCGGTCAGAAAGGTACCGAAGCGCAGGGGCGAGGCCATCAGGTGCACGCCGTGGGCGTACTCCTCGAGCGCGTCGAGCATCTCGCGCGCAGACTGAAAGCGGGCCGCCGGATCGACCGTCAGCGCGCGGTCGAGCACCGACTGGAGCTGCGTCTGGTCGGGCAGCCCGCGCTCGGGCAGCTGTGGCACCTCGCCGGCACGCGCCATCGCGAGCATCTCCTGCTCGTTGCCCTTGTAGAGCCGACGGCCGGCGCACAGCTCCCAGAGCAGGATGCCCGCCGCGAAGACGTCCGAGCGGGCATCGACCAGCTCGCCGCGGGCGTGCTCGGGCGCCATGTACGCGCTCTTGCCCGCCACGCGTACACGTTGGATCTGGCTCTCCTCCGGATCGCCGTACTCGGGACGCGCCTTACGCGTGTCCATGTCCATCGCGCGCGCGATGCCGAAGTCGCACAGACTCACCTCGCCCTCGAAGGAGATCAGGACGTTCGACGGCGAGACGTCGCGATGCACGATGCCGAGGGGCGTGCCGTCGTCCTCGCGCGCGCGGTGGGCGTAGTCCAGGGCGGCCAGCACCTCGCGCACGACGAAGAGCGCGAACTCCGCGGGCAGCGGCAGGCGACGACGGCTCAGCTGGCGCAGCAGCTGGTTGAGGTCGTAGCCCTCGACGTACTCCATCGCGATGAAGAGCCGTCCCGACTCGCGCCCGAGATCGATCACCTGCACCACGTTGCGGTGGTTGAGCCGCGCGGCGAGCTTGGCCTCGCGCACCAGCATGCGCGCAAAGGCACCATCGGCCGACAGCTCGGGCAGCACTTCCTTCACCACGACCCGGCGCGTACCACCCAGCTCGTTGCGGGCGCGCGCGAGGAAGATCTCGGCCATGCCGCCGCGTCCAATGCGGTCGAAGAGCAGGTAGTTGCCGAACGCACGCGGCAACTCGGACGCGGTGCCTGGGGTCATTCCGTACCCTGGATCGGGATCCGCTGCCATCGGGGCAGATCTTTATGCACTGGCGAATTGGCTCTGGCAATAGCAGCCCGGGTCAAGGGTCGTGGCGCCGAGACCGCCGGTGCTCACTCGGCCGCGTCGATCGCGGACCCACGTTCGACCACGATCTGCGTGCCTTCGCCACGCAGGAGCACAACGTCGCCTGACGAGAATTCCCCCGCGAGCACAGCACGCGCCAGCGGCGCCTCGATCAACCGGCCCACGGTGCGACGCATCGGCCGGGCGCCGAGCTTGGGGTCATACCCTCCGGCCGCGATCAGCGACTCGATCGCGCTCCGATCAGCGCTGACTGCGATCCCGTGCTCGCGCAACATCAGGGCCGCTGCGGTGGCCACCATGCGCTCGGCGATCGACGCGACGTCGGCACGATCGAGTGGCTCGAAGAAGAGCGGCTCGTCGATGCGGTTCCACAGCTCAGGCGGTAGTGCGGCACGGGCGGCCGCGAGCGAGGCCTCGCGCTGCCCATCCATCTCTGCATCGCCCGGCCCGGCGCCGAAACCGATGCGCGCGCGCGTGCTCCTCGGGGTCGCATCGGCACCCAGGTTGGAGGTCATCACAACGACCGTGTTCGTGAAGTCGACCGTGCGCCCGCGACCGTCGGTCAGCCGGCCCTCGTCGAGCAACGGCAGCAGCGCGAGCAGCACGTCCATGTGGGCCTTCTCGATCTCGTCGAGCAGGATCAGCTGATAGGGGCGCTTGCGCACCGCCTCGGTCAGCTGGCCGCCGTCCTCGTGGCCCACGTAGCCGGGCGGCGCACCCAGCAGGCGCGCCACGCCATGGGACTCGGACAGCTCGCTCATGTCGAAGCGCGTCGGCTCGCCGCCAGGAAAGAGCAGCTCGCTGATCGCCTTCGCCATCTCCGTCTTGCCGACGCCCGTGGGCCCCAGGAAGAGAAAGGTGCCGAGCGGGCGCGCGCCGCGGAAGCCCGCCGCGCCCTTGCGCAACGCGCCGGCGATCGCCGCGATCGCGTCGGGCTGGCCGACCACGCGCCGGGCCAGGTGCTGGTCGAGGGCGACCAGCGCCTCGCCGTCGCGCATCATCAAGCGCTCGAGGGGAATCGACGCCTGTTCGGACACCACCTCCGCCACCGCCTCGACGTCGACCACCGCGCGGCCGCGGCGGCGCGCGCGCGCTGCGGCCTGGTCGACCACGGCGATGGCCTTGTCCGGCAGCTGGCGCTCGCGCACGTAGCGCACGCTCATGTCGACTGCGGCCTCTAGCGCCTCCTGCGTGATCGGCACCGCGTGGTGCTTCTCGTACTCCGGCGCGATGCCGGCCAGGATCTCGAGCGCGGCCTCGGGCGCCGGCTCCTCCACCTCGACGCGCGTGAAGCGACGGGCGAGCGCGGCGTCGCGCTCGAAGATGCGC
>JAPPOT010000071.1 GCA_028817855.1 Myxococcales bacterium | reverse complement strand
AAGCTGGAGGGACCGACCAGAGGGCTGTGGACGAGGACGAAGAACATGGGTGGAGGTTCTCAGGCTGTGCCGCTCGGGATGGGCGGGGCAAGGCGCTCGTGATGGGGTGAGCTCTTCTCCCGCTACCCGGAGCAGCACCACGCGCTGTCCGCCACTCAAATCATCGGGGTTCAGGTGGGGGCAAGCGTGCTGATCGAAATTTTCACACGCACTCCCCTGAACCGTTTTGGCTCGACCCGCCCACCACGGGGTGGGAGCTAGCCCGGACACTTCACCGATGCACACGCCCTCGCACAACCGCTCGACTCCACAGCGCTCCCGCCTCGGCCGCGAATGCACACGGCATGCGCTCCACTCGCCAAAAGCACTGCGAAGCCGATCACTTGCACGATCATCGCGCGCATCGGTGAAACATCCGGGCTGACTGGGGACGGCACCCGCAAGACTCAGGGAGACACGATGTTCACACTGCGAATCCCGCTCGCAGCCGCGTTGGTCTGCATCCTCGGCTGCGATGGAGACGACGACACGCGCCCCCGCTACCGCGCCAACGTGACGCCGGCGATCGGCAACACGACCCAGGTCTCGATGCTCGAGGACGACGAGCTGCAGCGCGTCTGCCGCAGCTACGACGCCTACGTAGAGACCTATGTCAGCTTCGAGGCGATCGCCTACGTGGCCTGCCTGCCCACGGCGATCGTGCTCAGCGCTTCGCCCGAGGGCTGTGAACGGAGGCTCGACGACTGCATGGCCCTGTTCCCCGATCCGATCACGGTGTCGGTGGAGACCGGGGACACGCGCATCTGCGTCGACTCCCTGCGCGAGTGCAACGCGTCGATCGCGGAGTTCGAGGGCTGCGTCAACGTCAGCCTCGACCTGGCGCTGGACATCGTCGACACCTGGACCTGCCGCGGGATCGACGACGACCGCCGCGCCGAGGCGGCCCGCGCGATGGACACGGTCTCGGTCTGCGCCCAGGTCGACGACCCGTGCGCGCAGGCCGTCGCTTTCGGTCCGGACTGAGACGCTGGTAGGCTTCGCTGAGGTCAACCTACCCCTGCCCCCTGCCCGACAGCGGTGCTGGCTGGGGACGGGTTGGGCAGGGGCAGGGGCAATACGGTGCAGGTCTTCTTGATCCACGGCATGGGCCGCTCGCGCATGTCGATGGTCGGGTTGGGGCGGCACCTGCGCCGGCACGATCACCACACCAGCCTGTTCGGCTACAGCGTGGCGACGCGCTCGCTGGACGGCATCGCGGACGCCTTCCTCACACACCTGACGGCGGCGCGCTCGCGCTACCCCGACGAGCCCTACGCGATCGTGGGTCACTCGCTCGGCAACATCATCACGCGCCTGCTGACAGAGCGCCTGCCGCCCGGGCTGTCGCGCTTCGTGATGCTGGCGCCACCCAACCGCTCGCCGGCCCTGGCCCGCGCGATGCGTGGGCAGCCCGTGTTTCGGCTCTTCACGGGGGACGCGGGTCAGCGCCTGGGAGACCCGGAGTTCTACGCCAACCTAGCCCGCCCCAATGTGCCCAGCATGATCATCGCCGGCAGCAAGAGCACGGGCCTGCTCGCCTACCGTGGCAGCGCTCCCAACGACGGCATCGTCAGCGTGGAGGAGACCCGACTTGCGGACGTCCAGCATCACGTGGTGCCCGCAGTGCACACCTTCATCATGAACCACCCGCGGACGCGGGAGCTGATCGCACGCTTCCTCGACAAACCCGGCGACCGCGTGTGAGCCAGCCCAAGTGCGGCCTTCGTCAGCCGCAAGACATCACCGCCAAGATGGGGGAACCTTTGGCACGGATACCCCTTTGGGACGTCTGCTGGCGCTGTCAGTCTGAAATTGAGGTCGGCTCGACAAGAGCGCCCGATTTGCCTCGGATTTCGGGCTCTGAAGGCTGTACCTCGATGGACGCCGGGCGTCCGCAGGGGTAAGTTTTGGGCAGTGGGTAAGGTCCGCTGTGGGTGCGGCGGATCGCCGGTCGGGAGCATGGATATGCGATGTTCAATGGTGGTGATATGCGTGGGCGCGCTCGCCCTGGGTTGCAGTAGCGACAGCTCCGGCAGCGAGGCCGAGGGCGGCCGCGCAGGCGCGAGCAATCCTTTCGGCAACGCCGGTGGGGCCGGCAGCGGTCCTGGCGACACCGGCGACGGGCCGGCGACCGACTTCGGACAACAGCCGGCGCAGCCTGGCGATCCGGGCACCGCGCCGGGCAATCCCAACGCATCCAACATGGCGCGCGAGTGCGCCAGCGCGCAGGTCACGGCGGCCAAGAGCAAGCCGATCATTACGTTGATCGTCGACGGCTCGGGCAGCATGTGCACTGACTTCGGCGGGCAGAGCCGCTGGCAGGCGCTGCGCGGCGCGCTGCTCGATCCGGCAGGGGGGTTGATCTACCAGCTCGAGGCTGGTGTCGAGTTCGGCATGCTGCTCTACGACGGCGGCATCGACGCGGCGCTCGCGCTGCTCGGCGGCAGCGGCGGCGGCATGCCATCGCCGTGCGCAGGCAACTACCTGATGCAGCGCATGGGCGACACGTGCATGAGCCAGCGCGTGGACGTCCCAACGGCGCTAAACAATGCGGCGGCCATCGACGCGGCCTACCCGATGACCGAGCTCGGTGGCTCCACGCCGACCGACCTGGCCGTGCGCGAGGTGCTCGAGCCGCTGGTCAACAACCTGCCGGTGGTGGGGCCGGACGATCCGGCGCCCGACCCGCGCTTCGTCATTCTCGCCACCGACGGCGAGCCCAACAGCATCTGCTTCGGTGGGCTGGGCGGAGACGGCAGCGCCCAGCGCCAGGACGTGGTCTCGATGGTGCAGTGGGCGGCCGACGCCGGCGTGAAGACCTACGTGATCAGCCTGGCCCAGGACGCCAACCTGATGGCTCACCTGAACGACGTGGCGACCGCCGGCGGCACCGGCATGCCCCCGTTCACGCCCACCAACCGCGACGACCTGGTCGCCGCGCTGTCGCAGATCATCGGCGGGGCGATCGGCTGCCGGGTGATGCTCAACGGTGAAGTCATGCCGGGCCAGGAGTGCAGCGGCTTCGTCGAGGTCAATGGCTTCCCGCTCGAGTGCAACTCGCCCAACGGGTGGACGCTGATCGACCCGCGCACGCTCGAGCTCACCGGCACCGCCTGCGACGACTTCATCAACAGCCCCTCGACCATCCTACGCGCAGGCTTCCCCTGCGGAGTCTTCACCCCAGACTGATCGAGCGCCGCAGGCGCGAGCTAGGATCGCGACGAAGTCGAGATCCTAGTTGCAGCCGCAGCCGCCGCCGCTGGCGCCTTCGGCGCCGCTGGAGCCTTCGCGGTAGGCGGTGGCGTGTTGCTCACCCGACTGCAGGTCGGCGTTGCGGTCGAGCTCCATGTCGGCGCGGGCGAGGCGCTCGCGCTCGTAGGGGGCGACGGTGGCGCAGCCTGCGAACAGGAGGGCGAGCAGTCCGGTCAGTAGCAGTATCTTCACGGGGTGGCTCCGGGTTGGGGTTGCGGCTGGGGCTGCGGCACTTGGGAAGGTACACCCGGCACGGTCGGGGGGGCCAGGACCCAGGCGGCGAGGACCTGGTAGCGCGGGTCGGCTTCGGACAGGTAAACGTCGCGTCCGTAGGCGTCGGTGCCCTCGTGGCCCGCGCCACCGGCGGCCGCCGACAGGGGCTTGCGCAGCAGGGGCGAGGCGCCGGGATCGCCCGCGTCGATCATCGAGCGCGTGCGCTGGTAGGACAGCTCCAGCTCGGCCGGGGTCGCGGGCGCGAACATGTCGGTCAGGGGATCGAGGCGCTCGTGGCCGGGGCCGACGATGCGGAAGAACCGCTCTTGCGAGCCGTGGCAGGTGCTGAAGCCGCAGTCGCGCACGAGCACGGGCCAGACCTCGAGCTCGAAGACCGCCCGATCCGGCAGGGGTGGCGCGGCGTCGGGCGTCGTGTCCGCGCAGGCGGCGCCCAGGATCACCAGCAGCGCGAGCACCCAGCGCAGTGGCCCGCTCATAGCCTGCCCTCCAGCCGCGTGGTGACGTAGCGACCGACATCACTGAACGACTCGCCCTGCTCGGTGTCGAGGCTGGCATGCGTCTCGCGGTAGGTCAGGTGCACGGACAGGGCCGCGGTGAGCTTCAACGCGAGCGCCGCCTCGAAGCCGAGCCCGAGCCCCTCGCCTGCGACGTCCCGATCGCGCAACTCGCTGCCCACGTCGACCAGGATGTGGGCCTCCGGGCCGAGCCGCAGGCGCAGCATGTCCTCCCACAGAGGTAGCCCCAGGTCGAGCCGCAGGTGCGGGCCCGAGAGACTGTAGGAGGGCGTCAGCAGGTGGTGGACCTCGGGGCGCAGGTTGCGGGTGGCGTAGCCGGCGGCCAGGCCCAGGCTCCAGCGCCGTGCGTCATCGAAGAAGAGCGTCGGCGCCAGGGACAGCTCGAAGCGATGGGCGCGCACGTCCATCGGTCGGTCGGTGCCGTCGGTGTGCTGCTCGACCATGGGATGGCCGAGCACGGAGCTCTGGTAGCGCGTCACCAGGCCGATGCCGAAGGCGCTGCTGGCCGCGTACTGCAGGTCGAAGCCGACCACGAAGGCGGGGAAGGCGCCGGTGCGCGTCTGGTGAAGCGCGCCATCGAGGGGCACATCGACCGCGCGCGTACCGATGCCGAGGCCGGCGGAGAGGTGCAGGGAGAGGGGGTGCTCGGGCGCGGCTTCGGCGTCGCCGGGCTCCTCCTCGGTGACGGCATCCTCCTGCGCGTATGCGGGGGCCGCGACGAGCGCCGCGAGGGCGCAGGCAACGCGAATGAAGCGCGTCACTCGAGCACCATCCCCACCGCGGCGGTCGCCTCGATCGCGGTGATGCGCTCGTAGGGGACGAAGTCGGTGTACTGGTAGAAGGTGGGGGCCACGGTGATCGCGGTCGACAGGGCCCGCAGGCCGTCGCCCAGCTCCCAGTTGTAGTCGAGCTCGATGGCGACGCGGTGGGACGACAGGGGAGACAGCTCCTTGTCGCTGGTCAGGTACGCCGCTTCTTGGTCGGCGAGGGGATAGACGGACTTGTAATGGTCGGCGGCGCCCTGGGTGTAGAAGCGGTAGGTGAGCGCGATCGTGGACAGGCGCGTGGGCGCCCAGGCCACGTCGCCGCGGACGGTGCTCGACGTGACGCCCCAGTCGTCCAGGTAGAAGCGATAGCCGGCACCGACCGACCACTCGCTGGCGAGGGCGCGGCGCGCGCGCACGGCCAAGGCGTGGCGCAGGCGCTCGCGCGGGTTGCGCTCGGGCACACACAGCGGGGCGGCCCCGAAGCAGCGGCCGTCGCCACCGATCGCGACATAGCGATAGGCGCTCGCCTGGTAGCCCTGCACGTTCGTGAGGTCGTAGAGGCCCTGCACCACCGTCTCGGTGTCGATCACCTGCGTGAACGCGGCGCCGGCCGTGAGCGTGGAGACCTCCTCGCCGAAGGCGTCGTCGCCCGCGCGCGACACGGTGTCGCTGCTGCCGGCCAGCTTGAGGTCGAGCTTGGCGGCGTTGTTGGCCATCTCGATGCTGAAGAACGCCGAGCCGCCGTGGGAGGCGTAGTCGGGCTCGCCCGAGAAGCGGTAGCCGCCGCCGATGGTGATGTCGTCGAAGGCGTGGTCGAGGCCCAGGTTGAGCTCGTCGCGCTGCTCGGTGACCGGCTGCGAGGCCGAGGCGACGATGTCGACCGAGGCGCTGGTCCAGACGTCGACCGTGTAGGAGAGGTCCACGTGCGTGTCCTGGGCAGCCTCCGCGCGCACGCGCAGCTTGGGCGAGATCACCGTGGTCTCGTCGGTGTCGCCGCGCACGTACAGCGACGCCGCCGCCGAGTCCTCGGCCAGCACGGATCCCGAGGCGCTCAGGACGAGCCCAAGCGCTGCCGAAGTCAGCACGGGGAACCTAGAAACGATCGGTGGACCGTTTCTACGGGGAGAAGCGTACAACGACATTCTGGAACGACTCTTCGTCCGGCACCTCGATCGTCTGCGGCGTCGCGCCCTTCTCGAACGGAATGCGCATCAGGGGCCCGTTGCGATCGCGCGCGCGGCTCTCGGTCATCTCCAGGACCGCGACGTAGCTGCCGTCCGGCACCGGCTGGCCGTCGGCACCGTTCAGGTTCCACACCACGACGTGGGACTCGTGGGCGCGCAGGGTGGCCATGCTGATGGCGTCCATCATGTCGGCGGTGTTGCCGCCACCGAGCAGCCCGAAGCCCCAGCCGCCGGAGGCGGCCGTCCAGGTCGCCAGGTCGCCGGCGTGGATCGCGCCGGCCCAGCGCTTGGCGGTCTTCACGAAGGCGCCATTTGCATCCTCGATCCAGACCGCGCCGTAGTTCCCGGGCGCGTACTCACCGCCGTAGCTGACCGTGGTGAACTCCACCTGGAGCGTGCCCGGATCGCCGGTGGCCATCGGCACGTCCATGCCGTCCATCGGCATGTCCATGCCGTCCATCGGCATGCCGTCCATCATCATGCCGTCGTCCGTGGGCGGCGGCGGCGTGGTGTCCATCGGCGGCAGACCATCGCCGGTCATCACCGGCTGCGTGTCCATGCCGATCGGCGCGCCCTGACCCGCCGTGCCCATGGGCGTGGTCGGGGGGAGCGTGGTGTCCATGGTCGGCGCCGGGGCCGGCACGACCGGCCCGGGCATCACGCCCGCATTGGGTCGGCTCGCGGTGTTGCCGGAGTCGCACCCGAGGAGCGCGAGCACGGCGCATAGGAGGATCGCTCTGTTCATCGTCTGATCACCTTTCGGTATGCCCCCGCCACTCCGAGCGCGGTCGGAGCGCCTGCAAGACCACCCACCACAACAACAACCCCAGAAGGGGTAGAGCTCCACCAGCCGAGCCGGGGACGGCGCTGCATCCGCTGACCGCGGTGCTCAGCTCGCGCGGGCTGCGACGCGGGCGCAGGAAGCGCCGCACCGTCGTGACGCCGTCACCGAGCGCGTCGTTTTCGAGGTCCGATGTCACCATCGCGACGCTGAACCAGATGTCGGCGCTGCCGTCGGCGGGCGCCGTCCAGCGCATGCGCGCCGAGCGCGAGCCGCAGTCGGGCACCCACAGGGCCGCGCGCTGCCCGGTGAAGCTGCAGGCGTCGAGATTGGGATCGATCTCGCGGCAACAGGCAGCGTCGCCCGGTGTCAGCTGACAGACGTCGGCGGCGGGAAAGTCGCCGCTCTCGCACAGCTCCCCGGGACTCCAGGTGGCGTAGGGCGCCAACCCGAGCGTGCCCACGGGGCCGCCCGCGGCGTCCGTCAGCTCCGCCATCAGCGCAACGTGGGGCGCCGAGGCATCCCAGACCAGCGAGACCTCGTAGGTGGCGCCGGGCTCGTAGCCGTCGATCGGAAGCCCCGCAATCGTCAGGGGAGCGCCGACCGCGCCCTGGTGGCAGACCTCGCAGCCATAGCCATCGGCGGGCGTGCCCGTGAAGTAGCGCTCGCCGCCGCCGCCCTCCTGGATCGGCAGCACATAGTCGGCGAACGCCGAGTAGGCGCTCCCGCTGCTCGGGACGCACCACAGCAGCGCGGCCACGAGAGCCGCGCAGCGAGCCGCGCTTCTCGGACGAGTACCCACCAGCGACACCACCAACAAACACCACCGTTCCGTGCAGCAGACGAAACGAATCGACAATCAGTTGCCTACATCCTGACTACCAGAGCTACCAGGCAGTTTCTTACACATTCTGGCCTACAAAGTGTGCCAACCGCCTACGACGGCCTGAGGTTGGCAGCAAACGCCAGAGCTTGTCCCGCGAGGACAAAGGGCTTGCGGGCGATCAACCCTGACCGTTCGTGCCCGCGGACCAGGTCGCGTACATGTCGGCGTAGAAGCCGCCCCTGGCGACGAGCTCGTCGTGGCTGCCGAGCTCGACGAGGCGGCCGTCGTCGATCACCGCGATGCGGTTGGCGCGGCGGGCGGTGGCCAGGCGGTGGGCGATCACGATCGCGGTGCGGCCGCCGAGCAGGTTGTCGAGGGCCTTCTCGATGTGCGCCTCGGACTGCATGTCGACGTTGCTCGTCGCCTCGTCGAGCACCAGCACGCGCGGGCGGGCGAGGAAGGCGCGGGCCAGGGCGATCAGCTGGCGCTCGCCGGCGGACAGGGACGCGCCGCGCTCGAAGACCGGCGAGTCGAGGCCGCGCGGCATGCGCGCCACGACCTCGTCGAGGCCGACGGCGGCGACCGCCTCGAGCACCTCCTCCTCGCCGGCCCCGGGGCGGGCAAAGGTGACGTTGTCGCGGATGGTGCCGTGGAAGAGGAAGGGCTCCTGCGGCACCACGCCCAGCTGGCTGCGCAGGGACTCGAGGGTGACGTCGCGCAGGTCGTGGCCGTCCACGGTGACGTTGCCCTGCTGGGGGTCGTAGAAGCGGGTGATCAGCTTCGCGGCCGTGGACTTGCCCGCGCCGGTGGGACCGACCAGGGCGACGGTCTCGCCCGGCTCGATGCGCAGGCTGACGTCGCTCAGGACCGGCTTTGCGTCGTCGTAGCCGAAGCACAGGTCGCGCAGCTCGATCGCGCCCTCGATCGGCGGCAGCTCCCGCGCGTCGGCCTTCTGCTCGACGCTGGGGCGGGTGCCGAGCAGGTCGCGCAGCTTCTTCACCGCCGCGTTGCCCGACTGGTAGGTGTTGTAGAGCTGGGTGAGCGCCTGGATCGGCGCGAAAAACATCGTCAGGTAGAGCAGGAAGGCGACCAGCTCGCCCAGCTCCAGCTCGCCCTTGGCCACCATGTTGCCGCCGATCAGGAGCATGGCGGCGCGGCCCAGCACGCCGATCACCTCGCTGGCCGCGCTGTAGGCCGGCCCAACCTTCGCCATGTGCGCGTTGGCGCGGAAGTGGTCGCCGACCACGTTGCGGTGGTGGATGACGTTGTGGGCGCGGCGGTTGAAGGCGGTGATCAACCGGATGCCGGAGAGGCTCTCGGAGAGGTCGGTCAGCACGTCCGAGATGCGCTCGCGCACCACACCGTAGCCCTTGTCTGAGGCGCGCGTGAACCACATCGTCAGGCCGACCATGGCGGGCACGACGACCAGGATCATGATCAGCGCGAGCTCGACGTTCATGCTCAGCAAGAGGCCGGTGATGCCGATCAGGATCAGCCCCTGGACCATCAGGTTCACCAGGCCATCCTGGAAGAGGTTGGCGAGCGCATCGATGTCGCTGGTCATGCGTGTGATCAGCCGCCCCACCCGCTCCTCGGTGAAGTAGTCGAGGGAGAGCCGCTGCATGTGCGAGAAGACCTTCACGCGCAGCTCGTACATGAGCTTGTGACCCAGCCGCCCGGTGTAGCGAATGCGCGCGTAGCTGGCGCCCATCGACACGAGGATCGCGGCGACGTAGGCGACGAAGCACCAGATCAGCACGTCCATGTCGTTCTTCAGGATGCCGTGGTCGATCGCCCACGCCGTCAGGCGCGGTCCGGCCAGCGAGGCGAGGGTCGCTACCACCACGAGCGCGAAGGCGGTCAGCAGACCCATGCGGTGGGGGGCGAGGAAGCGCCAGAGGGTGAAGGGCTCGCGGTCGTAGGCGTCCGGGCGGAAGTCGATGTCCGGCTCGGGGTGCTCCGGCTCGCGCTCTCGGATCTTCTTGACGCGGGCCAAGAGCTCCGGCGGGATGCCGGCGAAGGGCAGGCCCGCCGCGCGGTTGGCCTGGGTGGAGTTCTGACCGCCTCCGAATGCGCCGCCCCAGCCCATTACATCCCTCCTCCCATGCCGCCGCCGAAGCCGCCGCCGGGCATGTCGGGCGCGCCCGGCCCGCCGCCGGGCAAGCCGCCGTTCATCATGCGGCGCATGCGCTCGCGCATGGGATCGGGCACCTCGGGCTTGGCCGCGGGACGCGGGTCATCGGCGTGGGCGAGCACGGCCGCGTAGCGCGGCTCGGACTCGAGCAGCTCGGTGTGGGTGCCGCTTGCGACAGCCTTGCCGTCCTCCATGAGCACCACGCGGTCGGCCAGGCCGATGGTGGACTCGCGGTGGGCGATCACGATCGTGGTGCGGCTCTTGAGCAGGCGCTCGAGCGCGGCGTGGATCTCGGATTCGACCTTGACGTCGATCGCGCTGGTGGCGTCGTCGAGCACGAGCACCGGTGGGTTGACCAGGAACAGGCGTGCCAGGGCGATGCGCTGGCGCTGGCCGCCCGAGAGGGTGTAGCCGCGCTCGCCGACCACGGTGTCGTAGCCGTCGTCGAGCTTTGCGATGAACCCGTGGGCCTGGGCGGCCCGGGCGGCGTCCTCGATCTCCTGCTGACTGGCCTCGGGGCGGCCGTAGGCGATGTTGTCGCGCACGCTCATCGAGAAGAGGAAGGGCTCGTCGAGGGCGAGGCCGACGCGCGCGCGCAGGCTGGCCATGGTCACCGCGCGCACGTCGTGGCCGTCGATGCTCACGCTGCCATCGCGCACGTCGTAGAAGCGCGCGAGCAGGCGCGCGACGGTGCTCTTGCCGCAGCCGGTACGACCGACCAGGGCGACGGTCTCGCCCGGCTTCACCTCGAGCGAGAAGCCGTCGAGGATGTTGCGGTCCTCGCCGTAGCCGAAGACCACGTCCTTCAGCTCGATGTGGCCCTCGGGCAGGGGCAGGTCGGGGGCGCCCGGGGCGTCGTCGACGCTGACCTCCTCGTCGAGGATCTCGAAGATGCGGCCGGCCGAGGCGCGGGCGCGCTCGCTCATCGACATGAAGAAGCCGAGGATGCGGAAGGGCGCCTGCAGCATGATCATGTAGGCGTTGAACGTCACGAGCGTGCCGACACCGGGGATGCGCCCCTCCATCACCAGCCAGCCGCCGTAGATCAGCACCGCCGCCGGACCCAGGCGCGCGATGTTCTCCATCAGCGGAGCGTGGCGGGCGCGCACCTCGACCATCTGGCAGGCGGCCCAGAAGACCTTGTGGGCGGCCTTGGCGAGCGCGCCGATTTGACGCTTCTCGGCGGCGAAGGACTTCACGACGCGCACGCCCTGGATGTTCTCGTCGACGATCGTGGCCAGGTCCGCGACGCGCTGCTGGGTCATCCAGGACAGCGGGAACATCACGCGGCGCAGGCTGATGCCGACGAAGTAGACGCCGGGCAGGGCGAAGACCGCCGCGAGGGTGAGGCCCACGTGCACCGAGAGCATGAAGCACAGCGCAAGCGCGAAGCTCACCCAGGAGACCATCATCATCGGCGCGAACATCAGGAACATCTGCACCGAGCGGATGTCGCTGTTGGCGCGCGAGATGATCTGGCCGGACTGGACGCGGTCGTAGAAGGAGAAGGGAAGGCGCGTGAGGTGGTTGTAGATGACCGAGCGCATGTCGGTCTCCACGTGGTAGGCGACCTTCTGCAAGCCGAAACGCTGGAAGCTGCTGGAGGCCGCGTGGAGGAAGCCGAAGGCGATCAGCGCACCGACGTAGCCGGCGAGCGTGATGCGGCCCGCATCGACGGCGCTGGACTCGAAGAAGGCGACGAGCCCGCCGAGCACGCTGCGCACGAGGGTCGGCTCCATCGCCTTGCCCGTGAGGGCGTCGTCGATGGCGAAGCCGAGGATGGCGGGGACGGCGGCGCCCGACAGGGCGGTCAGCAGGGCGGCCAGCAGCGCGCTGCCCAGCAGCAGCGGGTGGGCCAGCAGCACGGGCCCGAGCCGACCGAGCCAACCGCGCTCGGGGTTCGGGTCCACGGTGGCCGGCGGGGGCGGGAAGCGGGGCTCCTCCGCCACCGGCTCGAAGGTGGACGGCACCATGGGACCTGGACACTACCGCCGCAGGGACCCGATCGCCAGGCCCAATAAAGGACTTGATTCAAATTGTTTGCACAAAACCTGTGGTGCTGGCGGCACGCGGGAGCTGTGGCGAGGGCACCACAGGTGCGCCGGCCATAGGGCGGCGATCGCGCCGAAAGCGCAACGATTTCAGCGCTGGCATGTTCGATGCTTTGGCCCTTGGGCGACCAGGCTTCCGGGCGATGGAAGGAGAAGGGCGATGACACAGGGCGGATGGACGCGCGGCGCGGCGGCGCTGCTGCTCGGGTGGGGCGCGGCGCTTGCGGGCGGCTGCGAGAAGGACGACTTCGGCGCCGGCACGGTCGGCGAGGAGGGCGAGGTCGAGTTCAGCTTCCAACGCAGCTGCTTCTTCGGCTGCCCCCTGGAGCAGCCGTTGCTGGTCGGCGCGCGCGAGCGCATCGAGGTGAGCGACGCGGGCGACGGCGAGGGCGTCGAGGTGCGCGTGAGCGACCCCGAAGTGCTCGAGGTGGCGCTGAGCCGCGACTGCTTCTGCGAGCGCCGCGACGACCGCCCCGGCCGGCTCGACATCGCCGAGGACGGCAGCTGCGACGAGCGCGCTTGGCGCAAGCACTGCGACAACAACATCGACGTGGAGGCGCTCGCGGCCGGCGAGAGCTTCGTGATCCTGGAGGGCCCGGACGGCGAGATCGACCGCGCCGAGGTGCTCGTGCGCGAAGCCGACCGCGCCGAGTTCGAGGCCATCTTCCCCGACCAGCTCGGCACCCACGAGCTCGAGTCGCTGGAGCTCGGCGCCGAGGACAGGGTCGAGGTCGAGGTCTTCCTGTACGAGGAGAACGGCTTGAAGCTGCTGGCGCCGGAGGGCGTGACCTGGCGAATGG
>JAPPOT010000769.1 GCA_028817855.1 Myxococcales bacterium | reverse complement strand
GCGACCTGATGAGCGAGCAGGGCATCCAGCTGCCGGGGGACTTCGCGGTGCCGACCGATCCCTGGCCCGCGGACTGAGGCGGGAGGGGACGCGGTTAGGAAATTTGCCTGGCGAACGGGAATCCGACGCCACGACCTCTGGCCAGGCTGACTTCCCAACCGCGTCCCCGCGCTCGGCCCGGTCTTCACTCCGGGTCCTTGAACCTCGGCGCCCTCTTCTCGAGGTTCGACATCACGGCCTCGAGCTGATTGGGACTGCCTACCAGGGCGCGCTGCAACGTCGCCTCCAGGCCGAGGCCCTCGCGCACCGTGCCCAGGCCCGACTCGTTGAGCAGCCGCTTGCTGCTGCGGATGGCGTCCGGAGACTTGCTCGCGATCTCGCCAGCGAGCTCGAGGGCCGCCGCACGCGGGTCCTCCGACACGCGCGTCGCCAGACCGATCTCGACCGCTTCCTCACCACTGACCACCCGACCGGTGAACGTCAGCTCCTTGGCGACATCCAGGCGGACCAGCCGGCGTAGGGTCTGGGTGCCGCTCATGTCTGGCACCAGCCCCCACTTGATCTCCATGACCGAGAGCTTGGCGTCCGGCGCCACGATGCGGATGTCGGCACCCAGCGCGATCTGCAGCCCACCCCCGTAGGCCACCCCGTGGACCGCCGCGATCACCGGCACCGGAACCTCCTGCCACACCCAACCGGCGCGCTGGGCGCGGTTTGCGGGCGACTCGCCAGCTGTCGCGAGCAGGTCCGGCGCCGGCTCGCGCGCGGCCTCCTTCGGATCGCGATTGCCCATCGCCATGAAGCTCTTGAAGTCGAGCCCGGCACAGAAGGCGCGGCCCTCACCCGACAGCACGACGGCGCGGATGCCCTTGTCCGCGGCGACCTGATCGCCCACCTCGGCGAGGGCCGAGAACATCGCACCGTCGATCGCGTTCATCTTGTCCGGACGGGCCATCCGCACGTCGGCCACACCATCCTTCACGTCCAGGGTCACACGCTCTTGACTCATGGCGCGCAGGCTCCCATGGGTCCGCGTCCTCGTAAAGCGTAGGGGGACGCGGCGTACCCCGCGCACGGCGTCCCCGCAACGAGGAAGCGGGCTCAGCCCCCGTGGTCGATGAGCGCAGGCACCCGAGCCCAGCTGTCGATGCGAACGGCCCCCGAGGATAACACCGCCTTGCGGTTCCAGGGGCGGTCGAAGAGCAGCACGCGCACGCCACGGACGGTCAGGTACTCGGCCATCGCGATCGAGTCCTCCACCGCCACGTCGAAGTGCTGGTGCTCGAAGGCCTCCAGGGTGATCACGTCCTCGCCCTCGTAGCGGCCATACTTGTCGACCAGGTCCAGGCTGTCATGGGCCAGACCGAAGCGGTCCAGCCAGCGCTCGGTGAGCCCGCGACAGCGGGGTGGCCGCCCGGTCACCACCGCGATATCGGCGCCGTCCGCGCGCAGCCCGCGCACACACTCGGCGGCACCGTCCACCGGAGCGAGCCGATCGAGGAAGGCATCCGCGTGTATGTCGCGGTGGAGCTGAGCCGCTTGCTCGGGGGTCAGGCGCAAGGAGCGCTCGAGCTCGAAGTCGTCCATGTCGTCGAAGGCCACGCGGCGCCCGAAACAGGCGGCCGCGTGGTCGGCGATCGCCCGCGTGGTCTCGGCCAGGACATCGTCCACGTCGAGATAGATGCGCATCGGCACGCGAGACTACTCAGCAGCTCCCATCGTTGTCATCGCTGTTGCCGCCGTCCGGGCAGGTCGTGTTCGAGAAGAAGGCGCCCTCGAGGTTGGCGTCGGTCAGCGTCGCACCCTCCAGGTCCGCACCCGCCAGGAACGCGCCGCTCAGGTCCGCCCCTGTGAGGTCCGCGCCGCTCAGATCGGCACCCTCCAGATCGGCCCCGCTCAGGTCGCGCCCGCTCAGGTCCGCGCCGGAGAGGTCGCACTCGCTCAGGTCGGCGTCGGAGAGATCGGCCACGTCGTCGGGCACGTCGCAGCGGTCCAGTTGCCCGCCGCTGTCCCCGTCGCCGTCGCCGGTCGCCGGGTCCTCGGAGTCATTGAAGTCGGTGCAGCTCCAGGTCTCCTCCAGCTTGCAGCTGCCGCAGCTGTCGGTGACCTCACCGTCGGCGTCGAGCTCGCAGCCGAAGACCACACCGCTGTCCTCCGGGCAGTCGCTATCCCAGAGCACCAGGTCGGTCGCCTCCGAGTAGTAAACCTCGAGCACGCCCGCGAAGGTGCCCGTGCCGTCGAGGCACCAGCCGTCTATGAAGGTCTCGTACTCGACGTAGAGGTCGCCGGTCTCGTCGTCGAAGACGACCACGCCGTCGTCCTCGGTGCCGTCGCCGTCGAAGTCCCGCATTACGTTCCACAGCTCGTCGCCGTCATCGCCGTCCTGGGCCGTGTCCGTGCTCAGCCCCGCCTCACCCACCGACGTGGCATCGGTGGCGTCGGGATCGCCACTCGGCTTCTGCCCCATCTGGTCCGAGCCCGCGATCGGCGCCGCGGCGCTGCTGCCACCCGACTGCACCTCACGATCGCCATCGTCCCCGTCGGTGCTGTCGCCGTCACCGTCGCCGGAGTCCGGCATCGGATCGT
>JAPPOT010000166.1 GCA_028817855.1 Myxococcales bacterium | reverse complement strand
CTCACGGGGCTGCGCCAGCTGAAGCTCCCGGCCCACTACTTCGGCCGGGACGTCGTGAGCGTGGAGAGGCGCCCCGCGTCGTACGTCGCATGGAGCGAGGCGGCGGACGGCCGAGCGCTGGTCGAGCTCTTCGTGGCCGTCACCAAGAGCGTTGTGCTGCCCGCGTCCCTCGACGCATACCCGGAGCGCTCCGAGCCGGTCTTCCGCGGCAAGGCGCCGATCACCCTCGCCGAAGCCGGCTGCACGACTGGCGGCGAGGAGGTGCTCGAGGCGCTCGTGGCGGGACACGCGCGCTGCTATGGGCTGGAGCTGGAGGACGCGCCACCGTCTGCACAGGAACATGGCGAGGCGGAGGTCGTGCTGCCGCGCCTGCGCGCCAGCGAGCCGGAGGATCTATGTTGGAGCGACCCCCTCGAGGAAGCGATCGGTTTCGTCGGTGCGGGCGCCGCGCTGAACGATGCGGGACGCCTTTCAGCGCTCCGCATCGCGGGAGATCTGATGCAGCACGAAGGCTGTCCAGTCGCGCTCGCGGAGGCGCTGCTCGGCACCGAGCCGACCGCGCGCGGGATCGGCGGTGCCCTCGACCGCATCTACGCCGAGCGGCCCGGGCTGATCGAGGGGGTGCGCAGCCTCGGCAGCCTGCAGCAGGCGCTGCTCGACGCCGTCGCACACGCGCGCGAGCGGCGCGTCTGACACGCGGGGACTGTGTCCCCACGGCCACGGTGTGACGAGGCCACCACGCTCGAGAGGCCGCAACGGCGACGATCGCGCTCGACGCCGGTGGCATGCGGGTTGCTTCGAGGTACCGCGATGGGTACGCAGCCACGTCTTGCCGCCCTGAGCACCCTGGCGCTGCTGGGTGGCTGCGGCTCGCTTCTGAACGCGAACTACGTGGGCAATCGCTTCGAGGCGATTCACGGATGCTCGGCCGAGCGCGTGGTGAGCACCTACGGTGGCTATCGCGTCGAGGGTTGCGGCATCCGGGCCCACTTCGCCTGTCGCGATCCCGATCCCGATCCCGTCAGCGACGGCTACGAGTACGACGACGATCAGCCCTTGCTCGCCAACCTGATGCTCGGGATCCTGCACTCGGCCATCGACGACTCGGTCGAGCGCGACATCTGCATCCACGAGCACAGCGAGCGCGTCGGGCCGAGCGCGCCCGCCCCTGCCGCGCTACCGCGCCCCGACCCGATCCGCCACAGCAAGACCCGCAAGGGCGAGCTGCGCATGTCGATCCGGCTGCCGCTGGCGGAGCGGGGGGATCGCATGATCGGGTTCCCCACGATGGCCGAGCCCGCAGTGGCGCTGCGCGTGCATCGCGGCGTGGAAGCGGGGTGTGCCATCGGGCTGCGCATCGACGGCGAGCATCTGCCGGTGGCCGACAGCCACGTGCGCCGCCAGCCAGACGACGTGGCCATCGCCCTGACGACCGCCACGCTCGAGCGACTCGCCCTGGCCCGCCACGCCAGCATCGAGCTGTGCGGGGCGCGCTTCGACCTGGGCGCGGAGAGCCTCGCCCGGCTGCGCCTCTTCGCATCCCGCTACACCGACGCACGCGCGCGCCTGCCCGCCCCCGGGGCCCCTGAGCCAAGCGGCTCCATTCGGCCGGCTCGCGCTGGCGCGAAGCCGCTGGCGCGCTAGAAAAAAAGCAGTGCTACGCACAAATTCCGTCCCCGAACAGGGTCAAGACCCTGGCCAACCGAGCAGTTCTACTGCATACTTACAGTATAGACGTGGTTAAGCAGCCCTCCCCGCCCAGCGCCCCGCCGGTCGTGGCTGCCGCCGCGGCGACCTACCCGAGTCGGCGGGTGTGGTAGCCGGAGGGATCTGCCAACCGCGCCAGGACAGAGAGGTCGCGGTGTTGTTGAAGAGGCTTTCGTGGTTGTTGCTCGTTCCGCTGCTCGGCAGCTGTGCGGCGACCCTGCCTCCGTCTGCGATGTTCCCGGCCAACGAGGACCAGCTCGCGATCGGCGCCGCCATCGCGGCGTGGCGCAACGCCGGCCTGCCCTGGGACCAGCAGTGCAACGAGCAGTACAGCCGGATCCGCGTGGTCGTGAGCCAGCCCGACGAGTTCACCGAGCTGTGCGGCCGCGCGCCGCTCCACGCGGGAGGCAAGCTCTACGCCTGCAACACCGAGCAGTACGAGCGTTCCTTCCCGATGTGGATGGTGGACGACACCAAGGTGCCGCTGCTGGTGATCAGTGAGCTGCAGCCCGAGGTGCACCGCCGCCTGCTGGTGGTGCACGAGACGATGCACTGGCTCGAGCGCTGTTCCGGCAAGGGCATCGACTTCGACCACCAGGACCACGCCGTCTGGCAGGGCGCGCGCCTCGAAGCCCAGCGCAGCGTGATGGCGAGCCTGCGCGAGCGCGAGCGCGGCCGCAGCCGCCACCCGCTGTGGAGTCAGCGCTTCACCGGCAAGAAGAAGGTCGCCACGCGCGCCAAGCGCCTGCGGTAACGAGCTGGGCTCGGATGCGTTCGCGCGGGCTCGGGCGCGCCTGGCACGGGCTCGGACGCGTTGCGCCTGGCACGGCCACGGTGCGCCCCAGGCACTGCGTGAGAGACCCGCATCCTCAACGGGTGGTCGGGTGG
>JAPPOT010000698.1 GCA_028817855.1 Myxococcales bacterium | reverse complement strand
GTGCTGGATCGCGTGCCCGGCCTCGTGGGCGGCGACGCCCAGGGCGGCGAGGGAGCGGCCGCTGTAGACGTCGGGCGACAGGCGCAGGGCCCGGGCGCCGGGATCGTAGTGGTCCGACAGGAAGCCGCTGACCTGCTCGACGCGCACGTCACGGATGCCCTTGCGGCGCAGCAGCTCGCGGGCGGCCTCTGCGCCGCTCATGCCGCTCTGGGCACGGACCTGGCTATAGCGGTTGAAGGTGCTCTTGACCTTGAAGCTGGCCCAGGCGCTCAGCGCCAGCCCAGGGAGCATGACCAGGAGGTAGAGGGGGTCGAAAAACATGCCCCCAACGTAAGGCTGGCTTGAGCATGCGCAACGCCAGATCGACATGCCCCTACATGTCTTACAAAAGTGCAAGATCGTTGAAGAACCAAGGTCGATTGGGGGTTCACGGCCATCCGCTTGGTGTGTATGTTTCTCTTGTCATTGCGACACGGATTCCCCGCTTCGGGGTCCCACCCAGACTCCGAGCTCGAAGCACACACCAACCCAATCCCACCCTGGCCCGCGCTCTCACCCGGCGCGGGCTTTTTTTTCTTCCCTGCGGCGGGGCATGCTGCGCGCGCATGGGCACCCCTCTCGACCGCGCGCGGTACATCAATCTCAAGAGCTTCAAGCGCAACGGTGACGGCGTGAACACACCCGTGTGGTGTGCTCCGCTCGACGGCAAGCTGGTGATCTTCACCTTGCGAGACAGCTACAAGGTCAAGCGCATCGCGCGCAACGCGCAGGTCCAGGTGGCCAGGTGCGACGCGCGCGGCAAGCTGCTGGGTGAGTGGCTCGACGGCAGCTGCGTGGCCGTCGAGGACGCGCAGCTGGAGCGACGGGCCTACGCGGCGCTGACCGAGAAGTACGGCTGGCAGATGCGGCTGGGGAACTTCTTCTCTGCCCTGACCGGGCGAATGAAGCGACGGCTGGTCATGGAGATCACGGTCGGCGCGGGCGCCGCGAGCTGAAGGAGGTGGAGGCGATGTCCTTGACTGAGCAGGTGACGCAGGCCCAGGCGCTGGTCGATCGGGCGACGCGCATCGTCGTCCTGACGGGAGCAGGCATCAGCACGGAGTCGGGCATTCCGGACTTCCGCGGCCCCCAGGGCACGTGGACCAAGAACCCGGCGGCGGAGAAGATGGCCACGCTCCAGCACTACATGGGCGATCCGGAGGTGCGAAAGCGGGCGTGGAAGAATCGCGCGCGCTCGCCCGCCTTCGAGGCCAGGCCCAACACCGGGCACCGAGCGCTGACCGCGCTCGAGATGCGCGGCAAGCTGGACACGCTGATCACCCAGAACATCGACGGGCTGCATCAGGAGGCAGGGAGCGATCCCGCGCGGATCGTGGAGATCCACGGCACCGTGCGCGAGGTGGTCTGCATGGAGTGCGACGACCGGGCGCCAATGGAGCGCGCCCTCGAGCGCGTGCGCGCAGGTGAGGAGGACCCGCCCTGCCGCAGCTGTGGCGGCATCCTCAAGTCGGCCACCATCTCCTTCGGTCAGGCGCTCGTGCAGGAGGACCTGGTGCGCAGCGAGATCGCCGCGCGCGAGTGCGACCTCCTGCTGGCCATCGGCAGCACGCTCTCGGTCTATCCGATCGCGGCAGTGGTGCCGATCGCGAAGCAGTGTGGTGCCTCGCTGATCATCATCAACGGGCAGGCCACCGAAATGGACGACCTTGCCGACGTGGTGGTGCGCGGGCAGATCGGCGAGGTGCTGCCGGAGATCGTCCGCGCGGGATCGGCCTAGCCTGGATGCAGGAGTTGAACTTGCCTTCCGATGCCGCCAACGCTCGAGACTAGGGGGTGTCCCTAGATTTCTGCGCCTACTACGCCCGCAATTCTCGGCGAATTCGACCCGTACTCGCGCGCCGCTGCGCGACGTACATCGAGTACGCCTGTGCTGCTCGCACTCCGTTCGGCCCGACTTCACTCGAGCCTTCCTGGCTCGCAACGGCGCATGAACTAGGGACACCCCCTAGTCGCTGATCTTCACCACCTCGAAGCGCTCGAGGGAGCGCGGGGTGCCGGGCGGGATGCCTGCCTTCTGGGAGGCGATGCGCACCTGCTCCTCGACCCTGTCGATGCCGTCGATGGCGGGCAGCAGCACGCCGCGCCGGTTGCCGCTGGTGACGACCACGCCGTAGCGGGCCGGGTCGAGCGCGCGCGCGCTGTCGATCGGCTCCGGTGGCGTCATCAGACTGATCTCGATCTGCAGCCCCTCCAGCTCCGCGGCGCGCAACGGGTAGAAGCGCGAGTCGCGGAAGGCGGCGGACCGGGCGCAGGCTGCGATCTCCGCGGCCAGGTTGTCGCAGACCGGTTCCAGGTGGCCGATGCAGCCGCGCAGCTGGCCGTCGGGCGTGCGTAGCGTCACGAAGACCCCGCGCGAGGTGTGCCAGGGCGCGTCGAGGGCGGGGGGATCGTAGGGCTGATCGTGCAGCTGGGCGGTGATCGCGTCGCGGGCGACCTGGAGCAGGGCCGGCGGTGGGTTGGGTTGGCTCATGCGTGCATCGGCAGGCGATTGCGGCGGGCGCCCCAGGTTCCCGGCTGCGGGACGAAGCGCCCGGCCAG
>JAPPOT010000903.1 GCA_028817855.1 Myxococcales bacterium | reverse complement strand
AGTGGGAGCCGAGCATGCGCTGCAGCAGGGTCGACCCCGCGCGCGGTGGCGAGAGCACGAAGAGCAGCCTGTCTCGCATGTCCATGGCGGGAGGAATACCTCAAAACCGGCCGGAAGCCATCCTGCGGGGGCGCGCGACGATCACCTGGCTCTCGGCGTCGCCGGCCGGCGGGCCCAGTGCGAAGTCCCCGTAGCGTCGCTCGACGGTGAAGCCGTTGTAGTGCAGCAGGGCGTCGAGCTCGGCGGGGAAGAACTGCCGGTGGGCCAGCGGGATCATCTCCTGGACGCTTGGATCCTCGAGCTGATCGAGGAACATGTGGATCGAGCGGATCTGGCTGAGGGCGTCGTAGTGCGAGGACTCCATGTAGCCGTAGCGCTTGCCGTCGCGGGGATGGGTGACGGGGCGCCCCTTGTAGAGGCGCGCCGGGCTCTGGGTGAGTGCGCGTAGGTCCGGCACCATCACGTCGAAGACAAGACGGCCGCGGCGGGCCAGGTGCCGGCGGCAGGTGACGAGTGCCCGCTCGACGTCGCGGCGCTCGTAGAGGTGCATGAACACGTTGAAGGGCGCGATCACCAATGGGTAGCGACCTTCCACGCGCACGCTGCGCAGGTCGCCCTTGCGGAAGCGCACCCGCGCGCGCGCGCTCGTCGGCAGCTTGTCGGCCTCCGCCCGGGCGCGCTCCAGCATCGCCGGGTGGCTGTCCACGCCGATGGCGTCGAAGCCTGCACGCGCCAGCGCCAGGGTGACGCGCCCCGTGCCAGCGCCCAGCTCGAGCACGGGGCCGCCGTGTCGCCGCGCCATCTCGACGTAGAAGCGCACATCGTCACGCCGCCGCCGGTAGATGTGGTCGTAGTACGCGCCGTCGCTGTACAGCGCCTCGGTGCCCCGCAGGAGGGTGCGCTTCATGATCTCGGAGTGCGCCAAGCTGACCGTCCTCCACTCGCGCTACTCGAGCGCCGCATCGCGCACATACCAGCCGGCGTCGTCGCGCGCGAGATCGATCCGGATGTCGCGCCGCTCCGCATGCAGCGCGAGCTTGCCGCGCAGGCGCAGGGCCTGCGACTCCAACATCTCGCTCGACTCCAACACGACCTGCAGGCGCAATGTGCGCGGCAGCCTTGGGCAGGGCGGTGGGTCCGTCCGTGAGAGCCCCGCGGTGATCGGGCGCTGCCCGGCCGCACAACCCAGCAGGAAGCGCTGGGCCGCGCCCTCCGGCGTGGAGGCGCTCTTGCGCAGCTCGTGGGCCAGCCCCGGGCTCGTTTCGCTGGCAGGGCCAAGCCACAGCAGCACGAGCGTACACAGGCCCGCGCTCGCGATCGCGAGCAGGCCAGGGCGCCGGTCCTGCACTTGCCGCCCCTCGGTCACCGACGTAGTCTAGGCCCGTTTTCATGCCGCGGGGCGGAAGGGATTCTCAAGCATCGTGCCCACGATGGGTGTCACAGAGCTGATCGTCATCTTCATGATCCTGCTGGTCGTGTTCGGTGCCTCCCGCCTGCCCGCCCTCGGTGAGAGCCTGGGCAAGACCGTGCGCAGCTTCAAGCGCGGCTCCGCGCAGGACGAGAAGATTCAGGTACGAGAGCAACCCCCCGACGAGCCCGACGCGACGCCTCCTGCGTCCAGCGCGTCCGAGAGCACGCGCGCCGAGGCCGAGGACGCCGAGGTCAGCGAGCCCAAAGCGTGAAACGGGCGTGATCGAGCGTGCTCGCTCGCGAGTGATCGAGCCTGAGCTGCCGGCTCAGTGCAGCACCGTGTCCGCGGTGCTCCCGATCAAGCGCTTGCAGACTTCGCGCAAATCCTCGCGGAGATCCTGCGCTGCACCGGCACGCTTGAGGTCGGGCTGGGTTAGCAGGGGCGCGAGCTGCAGGCCCACGTCGAGCGGCGTGTACGGGTTGAGCAGCAGCGCGACCTTGACGGGGTAGCGCACCACCCAGCGCGCGGAATTGAAGACCTCGCGTTGAACCTCGCGGGACGCCGGACGGCGCGACACGAGTCGGATCACGTGCGTCTCCGTCAGCCCCGGGTTGCCCAGTACGATCCGGATCACATCCGGGTGCGGGTCGCGCAGCACGCGGGCGATGGTGTCGCGATCGTTGCGGCGCGCCAGCGCCTTGCGCTCGCCCAGCGTCAGGATGCGCCCTTTGCCGAAGTCGGGGACGCGCTGCGTCTCGGCCTCCTCCTCGACCTCCTCGCGGATGAAGGCGCGCGCGAGCTCCACCTGTTGCCGGGCCGCGAGTAGGGACGCCACCGCGAGCCGCACCTCATCGCAGGAGTCGGATGCGAGGGCGAGGGAGATCGACTGCAGCAGCTCCCCGTGGCCAGCCCTGCGGGCTTCCGCCCCGGCCATGACGAGCGTCAGCAGGTCCGCCACCTGCTCCACTTCCATCGACAGCAGGGTGTGACGGACGTAGGCCGAGCGCATGGCGTGGGCCGCGATGGAGCCGGCTGTCTTGGCCAGCGAGTCGACGTCGGTGGGGGCCGATCCCATCCAACCATCCATCGTGCATCGAGCGCGCTCCGATCACCACTGGAAATCTAACGACCTGAAAAGACTGGAGATTCTGGCCCAGAGCGGGAAGGTGAAATAGAATGGTGCGCTCCTGGGT
>JAPPOT010000838.1 GCA_028817855.1 Myxococcales bacterium | reverse complement strand
CGCGCTGACGTGCGCGCGCGTCACGATGTCCATCACCTGCGTGCGGTGGTAGCCTTTCTTGCCGAAGCTATCCGTATCCGCTTCAAGCAGCTTGCTCTTGGTATGATCCCGGCGCTGGGCCTGCGTTGGCCGCTGTGTCGGCGCGTCTTCCATATGCGGTATTCCCACCCCACCCATCGCAACCGTCTTGCGCCGCACCCCACTGCGACACCCAAGCTAACGTCAGGGCTCAAGCAAAACGCTGCATGCTCAACGACTTACACGACCACCAAGAATTGAATTTCACTATCACCCGGCCAGACCGAGCGTCAAGAGCCTGGGACATGTGGCAACTGCCCCACGTCAGGGAGTGAATGTCTATCCAGGGCTGCCCGCGCCCATCGCCTGTAGCACGTTGGCGCGGTGGCCCAGTGTGTGAGCGATGCCCGAGAGCAACGAGAAGACGCGCCCTACAAGCACGAAATCACTGGGGACGGAGACGACCGGATCCTCGCGGATGGCGTCGAAGAGCTCGTCGGTCATCTCTTCGGTGAACTCGCCCTCAAAGCGGCCGGTGTCACTTCGCCGCATCATGCGCCGCGCGATGGCAACAAATGTCTTCGTATCGCCCGTTTTTGTTTGAAAGCCGAGGGCGGTGAAGGCCTTGATCATCGCGGCCTCGTTGAGCGTCATCATCGAGAACATCAGCTCGAAGAGCCCGAGTCCGAAGCCATCGGGCAACTCCTTCGAGAGCCCGAAGTCGAGGACGATGATGCGCCCCTCCGGCGTCACCATCAGATTCCCCGGGTGGGGGTCAGCCTGGAAGAAGCCGTCGGCCATGATCATGTGCACGAAGATGTGCATCAGATCCTGGAGCACGTCGCGCGGCGTGAGCCCCATCTCCAGGATCGCGTTCTTCTCGGTGATCTTGGTGCCGCTCACGAGCTCCATCACCAGCACGCGCTTGGTCGAGAGCTCGCGGTGGATACGCGGCACCACCACCGTGTCGTTGTTCTTGAAGAGCTCGCGCACGCGGTCGGCGCTGTCGGCTTCGCGCTCGAAGTCCAGCTCGTAGGAGATGTGCTTGGCCAGCTCCTCGAGCAGCGGCAGCAACTCGAGCGGTTGGGGGTCGAGCCACTCGTAGATGCGGCAGGCGCGGCGCATGTTGCGCAGGTCGGTCTGCACGATCTCCTGGATATCCGGGTACTGGACCTTGACGGCGACCTTGCTGCCGTCGTGCAGCACTGCGGCGTGCACCTGCGCAAGGGACGCGGATGCGATCGGCTCGGGCTCGAAGCTGTGGAAGGCCTCGTCCAGCGACTTGCCAAGCTCACGCTCCACGTGAACCTTCACCACTTCGAAGGGCTTACTCGGCACCGCATCGTGGCACTGCTTGAGCTGGTCGATGAAGGAGGGCGGGAAGCGATCGGAACGCGTGGCGATCGCCTGGCACATCTTGATGATCACCCCGCGCAGGTCGAAGGCCAGGTCCAGCAGCACCGCCGAAGCGCGCTCGTTGACCGGTTCCAGCTCCTCGTTCGTGCGCTCCGGCCTGCCCGTCCAGCGCCGCAGGGTCGCTGGGACCTTGTACATGGACCACAGGCGCGCCGCGGTCGTGCCCACCCGGTAGGTACGATAGAGACGCGTGAGCCCGTTCATCTCTTGCCTTCCAACAACACGAGGCTGCGAGGCCCCTCAGGCGGCCTGGGGCTCGAAGCCGGTCCGCTCCGGGCGGTCCCACTCGGGCGCCATCGCGTCGAAGTCCTCGAGCAGCGACTTCTTCGCCTCGCCGGCATCCACGGCCGCGATCAGCGCGTTGCGGGTGTCGTCCCGCTGCTCGCGCGGGCGGCTCTCCCGCATGCGATGGAGGATGTGGTGCAGGATGCCGTCGACCACCTCGCGGCCGGCGATCGTCTTGCCATCCACCGTGCGCAGCGTGCGCGTGCGGATCTCGGACAGGCCCGTGCGCAGGTACTCCACGTGTGGGCTCTCGTCCGCCTGGATGTAGCGCACCATCGTGCCTGCCTTCTCGGGCTCGGCGGAGACCTCGGGGTCCGAGAGGACGTCGATGCCCCACTCGAAGGTGCCGCGGGCGAAGACCTCGATGACCAGCACCTGGGACATCATCATCAGCATGCGATAGAGTTTCTTGTCGAGCTGCGGGAAGAGCGGGTCGCCGCCACCGCGCGCCCGTCCCCGGTCGCCCATCAGGCGCATGAAGACGTCCGAGGGGACGGTCGGGTTCTCGAGTGCCAGATCGCGAGCGGCTTCCCACATCTGCTTGTGCCCGCCCTGATCGCGGTAGCCGGCCTCGTCGCGGGCGTGGGCTTCGAACAGGCCCTTGTCCAGGTGGGCGAGGGCGGTGCCGTCGAAGGGCTCGAGCAGGAGCTCCTTCAGGTCCGGCACACGCACGTCGCGGATGATCGCGCCGAAGCCCTCGAGGATGGAGATCACAGTCAGGGCGCGTACGATGGGCTCGCGGACGCCCGCTTTCAGCAGCAGCTTGGCCTGGTCCACGCTGGGGTACTGCGGTGGCACCTGCTCGTCACTGATCGTGACCAGCTCACCCCCGCCGGCCCCGATCTGGCCTTGCCACGCCGCGATCGCCGGCGTTCGGTGCAGCGTGCGGGGAGGGCGGTAGGCGCCGTCCGACTCGAAGCCCCCGTGACAGAGCACCCCGCCCGCGTAGAGGGGCTCGGCGTACTCGCCGTCGGACAGAAGCTCCTTCGGAGTGTAGACGAGCCTCCCCGGCTCGGGTGATTCGCTCATGATTCCGCTCGCTTTCGCACCGATCAGGCTTGATCGGACGAAGCATAGCCCCATTTCTACCGCCTTCAAATGGGCTCAAGCGGACGCGCTGCGGAGATCGCTGGGGGCACTGCCGGTCCACTTGCGGAAGGCGCGCCGAAAGGCGCGACCCGAGCTGAAGCCCAGCTGTTGGGCGATCTCCTCCACCGGCAAGCTGGTGGAGGTGAGGTACTCGAGCGCCCGGTCCTTGCGAACCGAGTCCAGGATCTGCTGGAAGGACGTGCCACGGGCTTGCAGCGCGCGCGCCAGGGAGCGCTTGCTCATGCCCATCAGCCGCGCCGTGCCCTCGGCGTCCGGTGGATCGTCGAGCCGACTGCGCAGCGCGCCTCCTACGCGGCCGACGATGTCATCGTCGGACAGCAGGGGGGCGGCCAGGCGAGCGCACTGCTCCTCCGCCATGCGCGCGGCCGACGCGCAGCTGAAGCGCACCGGCTGCTGGAGCTCGGACGCGTCGAAGCGCAACTCCGTGCGCGGCGCATCAAAGACGACCGGGCAGCCGAAGTGGGTGTCGTAGCGCGAGCGGTCGAGGGGCGCCGCGTGGTTGAAGCGCACCTCCTGAAGGGGCAGGGACCGGTCCAAGATGAAGTGGGCCTGGCCCAACAGGCACGCCGCCACCGACTCCTTGACGAAGGCCGGATTCTCGAGCTCGACCGTCTCCTCGAGCGCGAGGATCGCGACGCCATGCTCGAGCTCCAACTTGAGCTCGCAGAATGGCGACAGCAGGCGGTGATACTTGACCGCCAGGCCGAGGGCCTCGCCCAGGTCCTTGCTGCTCATCATCGCGTAGCCCAGGAAGCCCAGCCGCGAGACGTGCACCCGGGCCCCGAATTCGAGCCCGAGCCCGGCTTCGGAGGATGCGGTCACCGCGTTGTCGGACAGCCGCCTGAGCTGACCCAGAGACAGTCGCGTCCTTGGATCGGAGAGTCGATCCAGGGTCACACCCGTACCATTGAGGACCTTCGTTTCGGCTACGCCGCGCTCGACCATCATACGTACGAGCTCGTCCGCGTAACCGGGCGGAATAATATGCTGTTCTCCAGCGAAAGCGCGTTCCACGTCCATCGCACCTCCACCCACCGAGTGCGAAAGAAATAGCGCAGTGGGTCACGCTGCGCAATAGGAGGACAGGCGATTTTTTGCCGGTGTGGCCGGTTCTGTCCCGCTGAGCGAGCCCCGAAGTGGTCCTCGCCGGCGCCCTACGCTAGCTGGCTGCGGCCAGTACCTTGAGGTGGGCATGCCCCTCGTCGGCCGGCAAGACCTGGAGCCGCACGTCGGGCGCGATGCCCGCGGCAACGTGGAGCGAGCGGCCGGCCCTGCGGGAGATCTTGTAGAGGTGATGTTGGGCGGCCGCGCCCAGTGCCTCGAGGCTACCCTCGTGGAGCTTGGGTACCACCAGCATCTGTGCGGGCCCGTCCGAGGTGTCCATCAGCACTACCAGGAGGTCGTCCTCGTAGACGCGTCCGAGGGGCAGGCCCCGGCTCACGATGTGGCACAGGTTGCAGGAGGTCATCGTCTCTCTCCAATGGGTCGTCTCGTGGGTGCTGGCTCTTCGGGTTCGCAGGTCTTTTTCGCCAGAAAGCGGCGAAGCCGCCCTGGTCTTCCAAGGCGGCTTCCACAATGCGATTGGTTCAATCGGTTGCTTTCGCCGCCTAGGGGTCCTTGCCCCCAAAGGTGATCGGGCACGGGACCGAGGCATCGGCATGCAGGTGCACGCACAGCGCCCAGCCGGTCAGCTGGTCGCGGTAGTCGCGCATCTGCAGGTCGAGTCGCATGACGAGCCCAGGTCTACGGCGAAGCCGTTAGTCGGTCAAGGCGCTCTGCGGATTTCGGTGGACCGTACTAGAACTTCAGCTCGACGAAGCGCTGCCCCTGGTCATCGTCGAGGCTCGGCTCCCGTCCCTGCGCGCGGGCCACCTGCCACAGGACCGTTCTGCGCGCGTCCGACTCCTTCGGGAGCACAACGACCAGCGCGCCCGCCGCTTCACCGTCGATGCGCACAGCGAGGATGGCGCTGGCTCCGGCACGGGAGAGGTCCGACACCAGGGACTGGGCATCGGCTGCCCCGAGCCCGCGCACGGTGCGGGTCGCGTCCTCGAGCCAGGCGTGGGCCGGGGTGACGTTGCCGGCCTGGATGCCCGCCGCCTCGATGCGCAGCCGCAGCTGGTCGAGCTCGCTGTCCTCTCGCGTGAGCCAGAACGCCACGACCGTGGCGATCGTGACGGCCCCGAGCGCCAGACCCGCGATGGCGCGCCGCCTGCGCGACCGCTCCTCGCGCTGGGCTTGGCCCACCCGCTGCATTGCGCGGATGCTATCGCTGGAGGGCTGCGCCACGCCGTGGCTGTGCTGCGTTGCCCCGGTAGCCCTGCTCTGGTCGGTGATCGGCACCCGTCCAGATTGGAAGGCTCGGTCCGAGATGCTGGAGGTCGTGCGGCCGTCGTCACCGGGCAGGCTCGACTGGAAGGTCTTGACACCCTCACCGTCGGAGGGCGCGGTGCCGGTTCTCCAGGCTGGCAAGCTGTCATGCGCCGACGGCAACGCGTTGGGCATGCCATCCATGTTTGGCAGGCGCGGCGCCTGCGGAATCCGGGGGTTCATCGGATCGGGCCCGAAGCTCATGACCCGGTCGGGCGCGACAGGTCGGTCAGAAGGCGGTCGCGAGGGCATCCCCTCCGACTCGCGAAAGCGGTCGATGGCCTCCTCCGTGGCACGGTCGACACGCATCGAGCGGTGCAGCTCCTGCATCATGGATGACGGCGGTGCGGGCAGCGACACGGGCGGCTCCCCCAGGGCCATGCCGCCGCGCTCGCCGGGCTTGGCCGGCACGCAGTCCACGCGTGCCCCGATCGACTGCAGTGCTTCCACATAGCGCTTGGCGGTCGAGGGTGAGGCCCCGCGTTTGGCGATGGTGGGCAGCTCCTGGAGAAAGCGGCGGGCATCGGCCCCATCCAGGCCGAAGAGGCGCACGAGGCCTGCTTCGGCTTGTCGGGCATCCACGTCGAAGCCCGTGACCACGATGTCGACTTCATCACTCATCGCGAGGCGAGAAGCCCGCCCGGGTGGACGGCATGGCTCAGTCCCGGGGGCGATGTCAGGACTGGGCCGGCTTCAGCTGATCATAATAGCGCGTGAAGTCGGCGAAATTGCGAATCGTGACGTAGACGCCGGCCAGGTAGGGAAGGGTGGCCTGGAGCGTCGTGGGCCCCAGGCTGATGGGCGCAAGCACGAAGTGGCCGATCCCGATCGCGGCGAGGAAGGCGAAGATGCCGAGATCGTTCCCATCGAAGGGCCTGCCGACGATGGTGTGGAGCACATAGCTGCCGGAGATCCGGAAGGAGACAAAGATCAGGCCGAACATGAAGGCGAAGGCGTCGAGCGCTCCGGCCAGGTAGAAGCCCGCCAGCGCGGCCATCATGCCCACGTACAGCAGGTGACGGGTGAACAGGCGCCCGAGCCGCACGTAGTAGAACCAGTTGCAGCGCATCTGAATGAAGATGCCCACCGCGCCGAGGATGCCGATCGCCAGGTCCATCCAGGCCTGGTCGCGCGGCGTGAAGTAGTAGAGCACCGCCAGCGCCACGTAGCCGATCGAGATGCCGAACTGCCCCTCGACCCCGGTCGCGGGCTCGGGCTGAACGAACTTGCCGGTGTGGTGATAGAGCACGAGCTGGCCTTGGTAGACCATCGTCGCCGTCGTGCACGCCAGCGCCATCATCCATGGCTCCATCTGCAGCGCTACCGTGATTCCGATGATGGTGAGCGGCACGATGATGGCGTCGAGCCAGTGGTCCATCATCTCGCCCAGCTTGCTGCACTGATCGGTCTTGCGCGCGTGCATACCGTCGAGGCAGTCGCCGATCATCGACACGAGCATGCCGATGCCCGCTCCGACCAGCAGCAGGGAGCGCAGCGGCGTGGGCGCGAAGACGGATCCCACCGCCAGCGCGGTGGTCACCCACGCGATCAGGTGCGTGATCAGCGAGATCGTGTTCGGATGCACGCTCGCCGGCACGTGGGGCAGCAGCGGCTCGCACAGGCTCTTGATGATCTGGGCCTCGATGCGTGAGCCACTCGAGGCGACCAGGGCATCGCGTTCCTGCGATGGCCGCTCGTCCGGGATCTCGATGCTCAGCTCGGGGCCCATCGTCCGCTCGCGGCGCCGGTCAGTCGGCGCGCTCTCCCCCCTGCGCGTCGCGGTACAGCGGCCGCATCTCCATCGCCTCGACCGTCTCGGCCATGGCGCGCAGGAAGTCGTTCATGTCGTCAGAGCACACGTTGCCCATGTTCGCCAGCCGGAAGGTAGCCCGGTCCGCCCCCTTGCCCGGGTAAATCGTGAACCCCTTCTGGTAGAGCATGTCGTGCATCCGGCCGAAATCGTAACGGGGATGATCCGGTTCGATGTACGACGTCAGAATTCGTGAGAGCATACCGTCACTTAGGAGCCTCCGAAAGCCCAGCTCCCGCATCCCGCCGTCGAGCACCTCCCAGTTGGCGACATAGCGAGCGTGGCGGTTCTCACCCCCTTCCAGGAAGTACTCCTGCAGGGCGGTTTGCAGGGCGTAGACGACCTGCACGGGCGGCGTGAACTGCATCTGGTGATGCTGCTCGAAGAAGCGATGCTGACCGGCCAGGCTCAGATAGAAGGAGCGGCCAGGGACCGGCTCCATCGCCGCGAGGCGCGACTTGCGGCAGATCACGAAGCCCAGCCCCGCCATGCCCTGGATGCATTTGTTCGAGCTCGACATCAGGAAGTCGACGCCCATCGCCTCGACGTCGATCGGGATGCCGGCGTAGCTCGACATCGCATCGACGATCATCTCGACGCCGCGCGCCTTGCACAGCGGGCCAAGCTCCTCGACGGGGTTGAGGATGCCGGTCGAGGTCTCGTGGTGGATCACCGCCAGCTGCGTGTAGCGCGCCGCGTCCAACGCGGAGGCCACCCGGTTCGGGTCGACCCGGCCGCCGACCCCCAGCTTCAGGACGTCGTGGCCGATGCCGTAGGCGGCGGCGATCTGAGCGATGCGCGCGCCGTAGGATCCGTTGTCGATCACCAGCAGGCGCCCGTCCTGCGGCACCGCGCTCGCGATGGCCGCCTCGACGGCGGCCGTGCCAGAGCCGCCGAAGAGCACCGAGGTGTAGGCGTCGCCTTCGTGCACGACGCGCGTGACCGCGTCGCGCACCCAGGCCAGCACGTCACCGAACTCCTGCTCGCGCGGGCAGATGTCGGGGCGCGTCATCGCCTGCTTCACGGTGTCGGTGGTGTTGGCAGGTCCCGGATTGAGGAGAATCATCTTCGTCATCCGCCGGTCCCGTTGCGCGCCGCGCCCGGTGAGGCCTCGAGCTCGAGCAGCTTGGGATAGAAGGACTCGCGTACCTTGCGATACTCGCGGGCGTCGTCGCACTCCATGAAGGGCAGCTCGGCGCCGAAGCGCACACCCACGATGCGCCCGTAGCGCATGAAGCGCTGGGTGAGCTCCTCGTGCTCGGTGGCGCGACCGGCCGGGCCGTAGCCGCGACGCATGGGGCTCCCCTCGGCGGCGGCCGGGTCGCCGACCATCCAGTCGATCGCCTGGCGCGCCAGCTCGTGGTCGGCCGGCGCGAACTTCACGATGCCCGTGGCCTCGCCCAGGCAGGGCTCGCCGGCCACCAGGGGAGGCGTCAGGGCCTTGCCTAGGAAGCGCGGGCGCGCGAGGGAGCCATAGACCAGCACCTCCTCGTTGTCGCCCGTGCACTGCTCGCTGATCATGATCGAGGTGCGCTCCGGCGAGTCGAGGAAGAGCCCGAGCGCGTCCCGGTGATAGACGATGTCGGCATCCATCAGCAGCGTCTGGTGGCTGCCCGAAAGGACCCCGTGTTCGGAGTGCACCGCGAACTGGAAGCTGTGCAGGCTGCCGCTCGTGGCGATCTCCGGGGTGGGGTTGACGACCAGCTGCACCGGAGCGTCCCAGCGGGCCACGTCCTGCTCGATCAGCTCCCGCAGCGAGCCGACCACCACGAGGATCTGTTCCACACCGAGCTCGCGCAGCAGCTCGATCTGGCGCCGCAGGAAGGTGGTCGTGGTGTCATCGTTGAGCGAACGCGGGCCGATCGGCAACAGGGCCTTCGGGATCTCCCGGGTGTGCTCGTGCAGGCGCGAGCCCTGGCCGGCGGCCAGGATGACGGCCTGGTAGGGGGCGGCCATCAGCTCGCGCCTCCGGCGCTGCTCCACGGCGTGCCCTGCAGAAATGCGGAGAAGCGCAGGTAGGCGTCGCGCGGCGATAGCTTCGGGCGCCCGAGGTCCTTGCGCGCGCCCGTGTGAATGATCATGCGTAGCAGGGTCGGGCCCTCCATCTCGACGTGCCGCGCGAGGGCCTCCACGAAGGCGTCGCGGTCGCTGACGGTCTCGGCGTGGCGGTAGCCGCAGGCCAGGGCGGCGAGCGCGAAGTCGGCCGACGGAGAGGGCGTGGGCTGGCCGCCGGTGGAGTCGTGGGCGCCGTTGTCAAAGACGACGTGGTGGTAGTTGGGCGACGCGAGCGCGCCGGTGGTGGCCAGCGAGCCGAGCTTCATCAACAGCGCGCCATCGCCGTCGAGGACGATCACCGGGCGCCCGGGGTCCGCGTGCGCGATGCCGAGCCCGAAGCCGGCGGCGCAGCCCATCGAGCCGACCATGTAGAAGCGGTTGCCCTTGCTGAAGTCGCGGTCGTCGAGCTCGTGCAGCTCGCGCGAGAGCTTTCCGGTGGTGCAGACCACCGCCGGAGTGGCAGCGCTGCCCTCCACGACGCCGCGCAGCCCGCGGTTGAGCACCTCGCGGGCGGCGTCCAGGGCCTGCTCCCGGCGCAACTCGGCGACAAAGGTCCCGCTGGTGGCCGGGCTCTGGCCTCCGCTGGCGAAGCGCAGGTCGAGGGGCGGCGCGTCAGGGCCGTCGGTGAGTGTGCCCTTGCGGCAGATGAAGGCGGTGGGGACCCCGTCGCTCAGGGCCGCGGACAGCTCGCCCTCGAAGCGCTCGGGATCGAGCACGTGGGTGCGCAGGCCGCACAGCTCCGCGAGGGACTCCGTGATCTGCCCCATCAGGGCGTGCTGCGGCTCGTCGGGCTTGCCGGGCTCGCCCCGGTGCGAGACCAGCAGGGTCACTGGCATCGAGTAGATGTAGAGCATCGACGTGATCGGATTGACCGCGTTGCCCAGGCCGGAGTTCTGCATCAGCGCGAAGGCGGGCTTGCCCGCGGTGGTGAGCCCCGCCGCGATCGCGACGGCCTCGCCCTCGCTCGTGGCCGAGGTGTAGTCGAGCTCCGGATCGACCGTCATGTGGTTGACCAGCGGAGTGAAGAAGGAACAGGGGACGCCGGCTCCGTGGCGGATGCCGTGCTGCTTGAGGATGTCGGCGAAGTGATCGATCCGCATGGCAGTGCCCGCGTCGTGTCAGCCCGGATGTTTCATCGACGTGTGCGAAGATCGTGCAAAGGATCGGCTTCGCAGGGGGTCCGGCGAGTGGAGCGCATGCGGCATGTACTCGCGACCGAGGCCCAAGCGCTGTGGAGTGGAGCAGTTGTGCGAGGGCGTGCGCATCGGTGGAATGTCCGGGCTAGCTCTTGACCTGGGCCGAGGCCAGCAGCAGGTCCTTCTGTTCGTCCAGGTCGTACCAGTGACCGAAGGTGTGGGCCACGCTGACTGTTTCGCCCGCCGCTACCAGGCGCCCGAGCAGCATCGGCAGGGCGCCGGTGCGCAGGGCCTCCGGGGCCTCCTTGCCGAGCTGGTCGAGGAGCTTGACGAGGACGGCGGTCTTGTCTGCGCGGAAGTGTGCCAGTCCGATCCACTCGCCCGCGGCCTGCTCCGGAGCCACGCCCTCGCCGATCGCGACGAGCTTGCACTCGCTCAGCCCGACCGGGTCGTAGGCGCCCTCGGTGATGACCAGATCGCGCTTCGCGTCGGCGCGTTCGCGCAGCTTCCAGCCGCCGTCGACCGCGATGCCGATGCCGTCGGTCTGGGCGAGCAGATTGCGCAGGATGAACTCGTCGAAGACGATGTCGCCGTAGGCGATTACCAGGTCGCCCTGAAGGAACTCGCGCGCCGTGTAGAGCGAGGCCAGCTCGCCCGTGCTCGCCCACTCGTCGTTGTCGAAGTACTGGATGTCGGCGAGATCGATCGCGTCCTTGCAGTAGCCGCGCACGGCGGCGATGCGGCGGATGCCCTGCCGGCGGAAGGCGTCGGTGTGCCAGGTCATGATCGGCTTGCCGCGCAGGCGCAGCATCGCCTTGGGACGGTCTTTGACCAACTCGCCGAAGTCGCCCTTCGAGGCGGCCAGCACCACCGCGCGGGCCTCGTCCTGGGCGCTGCTGGGCAGATAGCGCTCCTCCGAGGTCTTCAGCTCCTGAACGTTCTGCAGCCGGAAGATCTCGCTGACCGGGGCGATGTCGTTTTCGACCGACATCAAGTCCTGCGTCTCCTTCAGCGTGCGCAGGTTCTGCTGCAGTGCCGTGATTACCGTGCGCAGGCTCTGGTTGGCGAAGATGAAGTTCGTGATGCCGGAGCGCACGAAACGCGAGATGGGTTCGGTCGGGTACTTGGTCGGCACGATCACGACGGGTGCGCGGTCGTCCCACTGTTCCATGAAAGAGAGGATCTCGCGGCTGTCCTTGCGCTTGCTGTGCACCAGGATGACGTCGGCGCCGGCCTCGGCGTAGGCGTGGGCGCGCAGCAGGGCCTCGTCGAGCCCCCAGCCGGCGATGAAGGCCTCGGTGCGGGCCACGACGACGAAGTCGGGATCGAGCTGGGTGTCCTTGGCGGCGCGCATCTTGCCGCAGAATTCGTCGACCTCGGCCAGGGCTTGGCGCTCGCCGTCGATGAAGCTGTTGGTCTTGGGGAAGAGCTTGTCCTCGAGGCAGACGCCGGCCACGCGGCGCTGCTCGAGCTTGCGCACGAGGCGGCGCACGTTGTTGAAGTTGCCGTAGCCGGTGTCGCCATCAAGCAGGATCGGCAACTCGGCGGCGTCGACCATGAACTCGAGCACCTCGAGCACCTGGGTCCAGCTGGCTTCGTTGTTGTCGCGCACGCCGAGCGCGGCCGAGATCGACAGGCCGCTGCCCCACAGGGCCTGGAAGCCAGCCTCCGCGGCGAGCTTCGCCGACAGGCCGTTGTGCGCCTCCATCAGGACGGCGACCGAATCACTGCTCAGAATCGTACGCAGGCGCTTGGCCAGCGACGGGGCGCTTGTCACTTCGCTCATGTCCCTAAGAATCGGACCCACTACCTCGAATGGGCCGAGACCGCTAGATACCCCAAAGACCGCATGCCCGCAGCCTCGGGTTGATTCAACTTAGGCCGAGTGGCCGGTTTTGGCAAGGGGACAGTGAACGAACCTGGTGGGCGGTCGACGCGCTTGACGGGCGCCGCGCGCGGCGGGCCATACTAGCTCGCCGTGCCAGGGGTGGCGCAGACCGCGCCGCCGCCCGGACCCGCTGGAAGAAAGGAGCTCGCGAGCGTGGATATCCTGTTGGCCCCTGACGTGTACGTGAATGCATCGGTCGCCCTGGGCAGCCCCCCCGAGCAGGTGGTCCAGCGCGTGCTCGGCAAGCACAAGGGAGAGACCGGCACCAGCGAGTGGATCCTGGGGCGCGTCAGCCACATGCTCTCGGCGATTCCGGAGTTCAAGGAAGACGCGGTCGCGAAGCAGCTCGAGCTGATCCGCGGCCTGGTGAAGGTCCTCGACGTGGGCGGGGCCTACGGCCCAGGCGACTGGCAGAGCGCGCTGGTGGCGACGGCGAAGCAGGCGGGAGCCGCCCGCGTGATCACCGACCACCCGGACCTGCTCGAGGCCGGGTCTTCCGATGGCATCGAGTTCCTCTCGACCGAGGCCTGGCTCGTCGAGGTGACCACCCCGCCCCCGGCGCCCGGGCAGTGGCCTAGGTCACTCGCCCTGAGAGCCCGATCAGCTCTGCCTCG
>JAPPOT010000425.1 GCA_028817855.1 Myxococcales bacterium | reverse complement strand
GCAGCGCACCATGAAGCCATCCGGACCGCGCAGGAAGTCGTCGGCCTCGTCGTCCCCCTTGACCAGCGCGCTGCCGCGCCCGATCAGGCGCCCGACGGATCCGACCGTCCCGTCGAGGTTGAGCGAGCCCACGTTGCCCTCCGTCGATCCGTAGAACTCGCGGACTTTGCCGATGCCGAAGCGCTGCTGGAACTCTGCCCAGATGTCCGGGCGCAGCCCATTGCCGACGACGACCCGAATGCGGTTGTCAGCGTCGTCGTCGCGCGGGGGCTGGTTCATCAGATAGCGGCACAGCTCGCCGATGTAGACGAAGCCGGTGCAGTCGTGCTCGCGGACGTCTTCCCAGAACCGCCGCGCGGAGAAGCGGCGCGCCAGCACGAGCGTCGCGCCGAAGGCGATCACCGCGCTGGTGCACACGATCAGCCCACTGGTGTGATAGAGGGGCAACGGGTTGTAGATGCGGTCGTCGCGACGGATCGCCCAGCCCATGCCGCCGAAGGCCATGGCGATGCCGTGCATGCGCGCGTGGCGCATCTTCGCGGCCTTCGGCAGCCCCGTCGTGCCGCTCGTGTAGATGTAGGCGCCGAGCTGGTCGAGGTTCTGCTGGGACGTGCTGGCAGGGTCGTCCTCGCTCGCGCCCTCCATCAGGCTGCCGAAAACCGTGTCGCTGAAGGTCGCGCCGCCGGCGTCGCCTTCCACATCCACGAGCACTGGCGCCTCCAAGCCCAGGTCTCCGCGGATGTCGTCGAACGCCGCAGCGTGCTCCGAGCCGATCACGATCAGCTTGGGCGAACAGATCTGCAGGGCGTGCACGAGGGGCTTGCCGCTGTTGTGGGTGTTGATGAGGCTGACGGTCGCGCCCAGCTTGCCGGCGGCGAGGAAGTGCCAGAGGAACTCGGGGCGGTTATCCATCATCAGCGCGATGGTGTCGCCCTGCGCGACGCCGAGCCCCTCGTAGGCCCGGACGTGGCGATTGACCGCGGCGTTGCCCTCGCCGTAGGTGAAGCGCTGCTCCTCGAAGAGCAGGAAGGGGTGGTCCGGGCTCGAGCCGGCCTGCTGCTCGAACAGCAGCGCCAGCGTGCGATTGCTGCGTGCGGGCCGCCGCGAGGCGCTCAGCCCGCGAGCCATGCGAAAGAGTGTCCTGGTGCGCTCGAACATCCTCAAAGTCCTCCGACCGGCGTGCACGATAGATCAGCGCCCTGCCGCTCGGTAGATCGCCGATGCTGCCAGGGCCCGCGGGGCCCCGTCATAGCCTGAAATGGAATGATTTCGGGCGTGTGAGCCACTCGTAGCCCAGGCTGGACAGGGTGCAACCCCGCCCGGAGTCCTTCACCCCCACCCAGGCCAGGGCCGGATCCAGGTAGTCGCAGCGGTTCATGAAGCAGGTGCCGGTCTCGATGCGCCGGCCGAGGGCCAGGGCGGCGTCGCGGTCCCGGGTCCAGAGCGAGGCGGTGAGTCCAAAGGCGCTGTCGTTCATGCGCTCCACCGCCTGCGCGTCGTCATCCACCGCCATCACCCCGACTACCGGGCCGAAGCTCTCCTCGCGCATCACGGACATGGAGTGATCCACGTCGACCAGGAGTTGCGGTGCCAGGTAGGGCGTGCCCGCGCGCGAGCGGGGGAACTCCGACTCGTCGATCAGCGCGCGTGCGCCTGCATCGACCGCGGCGCGGATCTGATCGCGCACGAAGTCCGCCGCGGAAGTCCGCACCATCGGTCCCAGGGTCGTCGCCGGGTCGAGCGGATTGCCCAGCACGTAGCGCCGGGTCAGCTCGACGCTGCCGTCGACGAAGGCGTCGAATACGTCCCGGTGGACGTAGATGCGCTCGATGCCGCAGCAGGACTGCCCCGCGTTGAAGAAGGCCCCGTCGACGAGGTTCTCGATCGCGTGATCCAGGTCAGCGTCGGCGCGCACGTAGGCCGGGTCCTTGCCGCCGAGCTCGAGCCCGGTGCCGATGAAGCGCTCGGCCGCAGCGCGCACGATCGCGTGACCGCCCTCCACCGAGCCCGTGAAGGCGACGAAGTCCACCCGCGGGTCGCCGACGATGCGGGCGACGTCGTCGTGGGAGCAGTGCACGTGCGCGAGCAGGCCCTCGGGCATGCCGGCGGCGCGCGCTGCCGCGCTGTAGCGCTCCGCGCACAGGGGCGTCTGGGCCGAGTGCTTGAGCACCACGGCGTTGCCGGCCATCAGGGCCGGCACGATCGAGTTCACCGAGGTGAGCAGCGGGTAGTTCCAGGGCGCGACGGTGAAGACCAGCCCCAGCGGCTCGCGCCGAATGAAGCGCTCGAAGCCATCCCGCTCGTCCGTACCGACGTCCGCGAGCGCGTCGGCCGCGATCGCGATCATGTGCCGGGAACGCTCGGCGAGCCCGCGCACCTCACCGGGGCTGTGGGCGATGGGGCGCCCCATCTGCCGTGTGACCTCCTCGGCGATCTCCACGGCATGCTGCTCGAAGCGGTCGACCAGCCGGCTGCAGGCCTCGGCGCGCTCCGCGATCGACGCGTCCGCCCAGCCGCGCTGCGCGCTGCGGGCCGCATCGAGGGTCTGATCGATGGCCTGCGCGCTGGCGTGCTCGCGCTCGACGTAGACGCTACCGTCGATGGG
>JAPPOT010000538.1 GCA_028817855.1 Myxococcales bacterium | reverse complement strand
CGCCCGCACCGCTGCTACCGCCCGCCGTGCCGCCAACCCCGCCACCGCCGGAGGCGTCGCCGCCGCCCACACCCGCGCCCGCTGGCCGCTCACCCGGGTCGCCGGGCTCGCTGCCGGGTTCCATGTCGTCGGCCACGGAGATCGGCGCCCCCACCCGGTCGACGCACACGCCGCTCGCGCTGCAGCTGCCGGCCACCACGACGCAGTCATCATCGTTGTCGCACGAGAGCCAGTGGCTTCCGCTGGACGACTGTGTACCGCCATCCTCGTCGTCACCCGAAACGCACGCGGCGGTCCATCCCAGCGCCAACATCAGCATCGTGCACGTAAGCCTATTCGTCATCCCTCGTCTCCTCTTCACCCTTGACGTACTGGCCCGCATAGAAAACCACGGCGTCGACCGCGGCCGGCGCCTTCACCCTGGCGTTGTGCGCGTCGACGCGCTCACGCAGGTCGTCGACGCGCTTGCGCGTCTCGGCCAGCAAGCCGCGCGCCTCGCTCTCGAAGGGGTGCCCCGGCCACACGTCGATCGTGTAGGTCGCGCCCCCCGTCTCGTCCCCGCTGCGCGCCCGCGCACGCCCCGAGCGCAGCTTCACGGCCATCGCCGTGACCATCGCCTGGAAGTGATCGAGCACCGCAGCTTCCCAGCCCTGCGAGGCACCCACCGGAACATCGAAGCGCGTGCTGCGGTAGGTGTTCGCGGCGCCGCCATCGTCGCAGGCCTCGATGCGGCCGTCGCTCAACAGGGTCTGAAGCGCGCGGTCGAGCTCCTCGTCGCCGAGCCGCAGCTCCGCCGCAATCACCGCACGTGTCGCGGGGCCGTGGCGGTAGATCGCCAGCCACACCAGGTGCTCGCTCGCCTCGCGCCGCGCCTCTTCGGAGCTCTGCTCGAAGTCACGCGCGTCCGCCAGCCGAAAGACCGACCCGTCCCCGCGTCCGCTGCGATAGACGAAGCCGGAGCCGACCAGGTCGTTGAGCACGCCCGAGACCACGCTGGGCTCGTCGTTGCGAAAGCGGCGCTTGATCTGGTGGAGCGAGACCGGCTGCTCGTCGCGCACGTAGTCGAGCACCGCGTCCCAGACCGTGTGCCCCCCCTCCGTCTCCGAGCCGGCCAGGGATCGCACACGACGGTGGTAGGTGCGCAGGGCCATGCCAAACATGTCGGCGATCACGTTCTTCTTCACGCCCTGGCGCTGCAGCTCCTCGCTCAGCTCGAGGAACACCCGGTTGGCGATCCTCGCGAGTGGGGCCCGAATGCCCCCAGCGGTGGCCAGGTGCGCGATCAGGACGGTGGTTTGCTGGACCACACCGTCGATGAGGGCCTGGGTCTTCATCGCTCCCTTTCCTGGTTCTATCCGCCCCCCCACCCCCGGCAAGTGTCAGAAGTGGCAGGGGTGCTACCTCCGGAAAACCCGGAATCCCGTGAGCCAGGGCACCACTCAAACCGGCCACTTAGGTCCCCCATTGTCCTACCCTGGTGCACACCTGGTCACCTGGTGCTAGCGTCCCCGGCGCTGGCTTGGGGTCACGCCCTCTGAGGAGCGGGAGGAGACGTGGAGACCAGCGAGGCTGCTAGGAATCGACACATTGCGGTGATGTTGGGGGGCGCGCTGCTCGCGCTGGGCCTCGCGTGCGGCGATGACTCTGCTGCCAGCCCCGGTGGGCCCGCCGCATCCCAACCTGGCGATGGTGGCCCTGGCACGAACGGTGACGACCCGATCGGGCCCTCCCGCGGCTACGGCGGCGACTCGGCCGGCGACGACGGCGAGTTCGGCTTCGACGACTTGGGCGTCGACCCGGTCGACGACATGGGCCGGCCAATTGTCGACCCGCCGCCCCCCGACTGGCTTTGCCACGCGGACTTCGCCCGCGACGGCATCTGCGACTGCGGCTGCGGCACGGCCGACCCCGATTGCGACGGCGCCGGCTGCGGTGAGCCCGGCTGCGCAGTGCCCGCTTGCCAGGTTTGCTTCGCTGCCGACGGCGCCGCCCGTGACTGCGCCGCCCCGGGAGCCTGGGGCTGCATGCGCGCCCTTGAGGGCGACGGCATCTGCGACTGCGGGTGCGGTGCGCCCGACCCGGACTGCGACGACCTCGGTTGCTACCCGGTCGGCTGCAGCGTGCCCGCTTGCGAGCGATGCCCGCTCGCGGATGGAGAAGCCTGCGAGGCGCCCGCCTCCTATACCTGCGAGACGACGCGGATCGGCGACGGAGTGTGCGACTGCGGCTGCGGCAACCTGGACCCCGACTGCCGGCAGGCCAGTTGCCTTGAGCCCGGCTGCACCGCCCCCGGGTGCGAGCGCTGCACCGACGACGACGGCGATGTCACCGACTGCGCTGCGCCCGACAACACATGCGTTCCGGCCGTGCTCGACGACGGCGTGTGCGACTGCGGCTGCTCCGTACCGGACCCCGACTGCGGCGAGGGCCAGGGTTGCAGCGCACCGGGCTGCGAGGACGAAGCCTGCGAGGTCTGCCACGACGCCGCCGGCCGCGCCGTGCCGTGTCCGGGCAGCTGGACCTGCCCGCCGGAGCGCTTCGCGGCCGGATCGCGCTGCGACTGCGGCTGCGGACGCGCCGCCCCCGACTGCGGCGCCGGCGGCTGCG
>JAPPOT010000328.1:8014-12717 GCA_028817855.1 Myxococcales bacterium | reverse complement strand
ACACACGCGGCGGCCGGTCGCTGGCCGGCGGTGGGGGCCGCTCGGTGACCGGCACCATCGCGTCGGGGCTGACCGCCTCGTCGATCAGCTCGACAGCGTCGTCCTCCAGCCAGTCGGTCACGTCGCCGGCGTCTTCGCGCGCTGCGCCCGCCGGCCGGGCAGCGCGCGGCTGGGTGACCTCCTCCTCGCCCGCGGGTGCGAAGCGCCCGGTGTTGCGGTCGTCCACCTCGACCTGGCTCAGGTAGGCATCCACCGGCTGCTCGAGGGGTACGCCCAGCTCACCCGGGGATGTGCTGCGGTAGCCCTGCAGCTCTTCGAGCATGCGCCGCGCCTTGTCGTGCTCCGAGCACAGCGCGAGGCAGGTCTCCAGGTGCGGCGCGGCCTCGCCGCGCGGCACACGTCGCGCGAGCTGGAAGTAGAGCTCGGCTGCGCGCCAGCGGTCGGCCGCGGCCCGCTCGGCCGGGTCGGGCGAATCCTCACCTTCGCCTTCCGCGGCTGGAGGGTGCTCGGAGTCGAAGCGCTGTGCGCGGCTCGCGAGCAGGTCGGCGAGGAGCTCGAGGGTCCCCGTCCGCGACGGCTGGGCCTTGAGCGCGCGTCGCACCGCCCGCACCGCCGCCTCCAGGTCTTCGAGGAAGTCGCGCTGGTGCGTGGCCAGGGCGATCAGCAGATCGTGGCGCGCCTCGCCATCGGTGATCGTGGCGATCTCGAGCTCGTACATGTCGGCGACCGCGCCGTGTTTTCCGGCCGCATCGTAGATCGCGCGCGCGGCCGTGATCGCAGGGACCAGCTGCGGGTCCAGGTTGAGCGCCGTGCGGTACTCGTTGATCGCCTTGCCGGGAAGCCTCAGCCGGTGCTCGTAGAGCTGGCCGAGCCGATAGTGCACGTCGGCGCGTCGCATCGGCTCGGCCCCCCGGCGCTCCAGCGCTCGCGCCATTCGGCTGAGCACCCGCTCGTGACCGGTGTCGTCGCTGAGGCGGCGCAGCAAGGACTCGAGCCGGTTGAGGGCGTCGTCGCTCTCCGGGTGGCGGTCGATGGCCGTCTCGTACAGCACCCGCGCGCGGTTCTTGTCGAGCCGGCCATCCAGCACCGCGTCGCCCGCGGCCACGAAGGCGGCGGCAGCGCGCCGGTCGTCGCGCAGGGTGCCAGCCCAGCCCTCCAGCAGGTTGGCCAGCGACGGGTAGTCCCGGTGGGACTCGTAGTGCGCGGACAGCAGCCGCAGCGCCTCCTCGTCCCGCGCGTTCGCCTGGAGGCGATCGATCAGCCCCTGAGCGTAGGCGTCGACCGCCGGCTCGTACGGCGCAGGCCGGTTCGAATCGCGCTGCCCACGGCGCGACCCCTCAGAAACCCCCATACTCGCTTCTCCGCTCCCAATGGTGCGCCCAATACCGTGGCGCCCGTCTCCCGTTGCGCGCTCGGCGACCCTATCCCCGGGATGGGTACTAGGGGACCGGGTAGGCAAAGTCCAGCGCTCCAATGGGTCCCCCATCGGGTTTCTTCCCGGCCATGGTGGCTTTTCAAGCGCATGTGCAAGGGCCTGCACAAGGGGTTTGTGAGCGTTCCTGCAGGTCTGCGCCGAGTTGGGGGTCGAGCGCTGCCATGTGCTGGCGGCGAGGCCTCACTGCGCGCGGCCAGGCTGCCCGTCTCGAGCTTGAGCGCCTTGCCTTCCTTCTCAGCTCACTCGTAGGGTCGGTAGCCGTGCCAGTACCCGGGCCTGTCGCTGATGGTGCTTCCGCAGAGCTTGTCGTCCGGGCTGACCCACAGGTCGAGCCCTGGCACTGGCTCGACCCAGGTCCGCAGTAGCCGACCATGGGGTGGCACGGTGGGCCGCGCACCCGATCGCTTCCGGAGAACGCCTCCACGGAACCCGTGAAGAACTGATCAGGCTCCGTGTCTGCAGTGCGAACACGGGTCGGCTCATCGGTGTCGGGCTGTTGCTGTGCCCGTGCATCAGGAATCGTGGCGTCGCTCGCTGCCGACAGCATTGATCCTGCGTCCGCCAGCAAGTCTCCCGCGTCCTGGAGCGTTGCCCCGGCGTCGCGCATGACCTCGGAGGCCGCGTCCATGGCGGCACTGCTACAGGCTGCAAGGCCGCCGGCGATGACGCCGGCCACACAACGTTACCTCCTCGCTTCATCGTTCCCCCTCGGCTCGCGGTCGCACAATCTGCCCAGAGCAACCGAGGATCACCGCAGCAAGCGTGCCAAGGTTGCAGACGAGCTCGTCGGGAGATCGCGAACTGGCTCCTCGCGCCGGCGGGGAGCATGGCCACGGCTGTGGGCACTCACGCGGGGAAGAGCACGCCGCGCAGCACGTGCAGTGCTTCCTCCAGCTCGCGTTGGGGCACACTCGTGAAGCAGATACGCAGCCAGTCGCCGAAGGCCTCGCCGCTCGAGGTGCCGGGCGTGAGCATCACGCCGGCATCCATGCAGCGCTGTAGCAAGTCGGCGGTCTGCTCGCCCTCCCGCAAGTAGGGGGCCGCCGGAAAGAAGATGAAGGAGCCCCCCTGGGGCATGGGCAAGTCGAGGGCACTCGCCGTGGTCGCCGCGGCCTTGCGGTAGGCGGCGCGCGCTTCGGCCAGCCACGCGTCGCCCTCGGACAGCGCGCGCGCCGCGCCCAGCTGCATCGGGCGCGGCGCGCAGTAGGTGAAGAAGGTCTGCACGCCACGGATCACCTCCATGGCGCCCGCCGGGCCGTGCGTGTAGCCCACCCGCGCCGCCGCGAGCCCGTAGGCCTTCGAGACGCTGTGGGTCACGATCGCGCGCTCGCGCAGGTCCGCGCGCGTCCACAACGAGCGCGGGGGAGCGTCGTGGTACCACAGGTCCTCGTAGACCTCGTCGGTGATCACCCACAGGTCGTGACGCGCGGCCAGCTCGGCGATGCCGTCGGCCACCTGGTCGGGCAGGATGCCGCCCGTCGGGTTGTGGGGTGAGTTGATGTAGATGGCGACGGTGCGCTCGGTGATTGCGCTCTCCAGGGCCGCCACCGGATCAAAGTCTTCTTCGCCCAGCCGCGTCCACAGCGGCACCTCCACCGGCGTCGCGCCACGGTACTTGATGATGCCGCGGATCAGGGGCCAGAAGGGGGATGGCAGCAGCACTTCTTCGCCCGGTGCGAGCAGCGCGGTGCAGACCACGCCCAGACCGGAGGTCGCGCCGTTCATCACCTGCACGAGCTCGCGCTCCAAGTGCACGCCGCTGCGGCGCTCCACCTTGCCGAGGATGGCGTCGAGCAATACCGGCTCACCCTGCACCGGCGAGTAGTTGTGCATGCGCGGGTGGTCCGCGGTCGTCTGTGCCTGTGCCTGGGCTGCGGGGAGCGGATCGATGTACGTGTCGCCCACGTTGAGTGGATAGACGCGGCCAGGCACCGCGCCGGTGCGCTGCCCGGTGCCGCCGAAGACACGGTCAGAGAGGCTCGAGGCGCTGTCAGCGAGCAGGGGAAAGCGCGGCATGGCGACTGTGTACTACGCCGGGCAAAGCACGGTACAGTGCCGCCCATGTCGAAAATGGTGACAGAATCCTTGCGCGCGCTGCTTCCAATCACGTTGCTCGTGACCTTCGCCTGCTCCAGCGAAGAGAAGGCCGAGGAGGCCGAGGCCGCGGGTCCGGACATCCCGGCGCTCGGCGTGGGCGAGCTGCCGGTTGCCCTGCGCACCGGCGACAGCCAGCCGTCCGACTCGCGCGCCGTGGAGATCACCCCCGCGGGCATCCGGGTCGACGACAAGCCACTGATGGCCCTCGAGGGTGGCAAGCTGCCCGCGGCGGAGCGCAAGGAAGGCACCATCGCCAAGCTCAAGGACGCGCTCGCGAGCCCGAGCAAGTCTGTGCTGGCGCTCTCGGTGCACCCGTCGATTCACTACGACGTCCTGGCGGCCGTGCTCGACACCGCGCGTGGCGCCGGGATGCGCACCGTCGCTTTCAAGGTGCGCAAGCCGAACACGACCGAGCCGGGTTGGCTGGTGGCCAAGGACTACGGGATGACGCCGAAGACCCACAGTGGCACCGAGGTGCCGATCGCGGGCGTCGACGCGCGCAAGTGGGACGAGTTCACCGCGGCCTGGCAGGCGGTCTACGACGCCTGCCGCGGCGCCCAGACCGGCAGCTGTGCCTACGTCCAGACCCACGTCGCCAAGGGTGGCAACCTGAAGATCGTGTTGCAGGCCTCGGGCCAGGGCGCTTCGCTGAACTTCTTCCAGAGCGGTATGGACAGCGCCGAGGTCAGCGAAGACGAAGCCAAGCGCAAGGCCGAGATCGCCCAGAAGAAGGAGGACTTCATCCAGGGTCGCATCACCAAGAGCGACCTCGAGAAGGAGTTGCTCGAGGGCCCACCCGCCACCGAGGCCCTGTTCCAGTTCCGTGCCCGCGAGGCCCAGAGCTCGCCCTCGCCCGTGACCGACACCCTCAAGCCCCTGTGCGGGAGCAAGGCCTGCGGCGCCGTCGTCAGCGGCGACCCCAATACGCTCTCGGTGCGCGTGATCGGCTTGCTCGGCGCAGCCTTCGCCGATGGCACCGCCCCGCCCAGCCTGGTCTTCGAGCAGCCCTGGACCGAGAAGCCCAAGCTCAGCACTGACCAGATCATGGAGCAGCAAGCCGCCGACGAGCTCGAGGGCAAGATGCAGAGAGCAGCCGAAGCCGCGGCGAATGCGGAGTGATTCGGGCGATAATCGCCCAGGGCTGGCTTCGCCTGCGTTCTTGTACGCTCGA
>JAPPOT010000328.1:0-8004 GCA_028817855.1 Myxococcales bacterium | reverse complement strand
GCTCGATCGCGGCCAAGGCGATTGCTCGGCTCAGCGTCCTCGAGTCCCCGCGGGGCCCCCTCCCGCCCCCAACGGCCGTTCCAATGGCGGAAGAGGACTCGCAGCTCCGCTCACAACCACAACAACGTGGCGGTGCCGACCGTCACGATGCCGACGAGGACCTGCAACGGCAGGCCGAAGCGGGTGAAGTCGCTGAAGCGGTAGTGGCCGGGGCCGTAGACCATGAGGTTGGTCTGGTAGCCGATCGGCGTCATGAAGTTCGCGGAGGCTGCCAGCATCAGGCAGTACATGAAGGGCTTGAACTCGATGCCCGCGCGCTCGGCGGCCGCGTAGGCGATCGGGAACATCAGCACAGCGCCTGCGTTGGTGGTCACGACCGCGCTCAGCACCACGGTGGTCGCGTAGATCGCGGTCAGCAGCCCGATCGGGCCGAAGGGCTCGGCGGCCGCCACCACCTCCTGGGCGATCACCGCTGCCGCACCGCTCTCCTTGAGCGCGGCCCCCACGCCAAAGGCGGAGGCAATTGTGAGCAGCACGCGCAGGTCGATCGCTTTGCGAGCCTGGTTGGGCGTGATGCAGCGGGTGGCGACCATCAGCCCCGCTGCGAGCATCGCGGCGGTCAACAGTGGCAGCAGCCCGAAGGCGCTGACCGCAACCATGCTCAGCAGCAGGCCGGTGGCGATCGGCGCGCGCTCGTGCAGTCGCGGCGCGCTGTTTTCGACCTCGCTCACCAGGGCGAAGGTGGGGTCGTCGCGGAAGGCCTCGAGGAAGCCGGGACCGGTGTCGAGCAGGAGCGTGTCGCCGGCCTCGGGCACGATGTCGCCGATCTTCTCGCGCAGGCGCTCACCCTGGCGGTGCACCGCGATGATCGCGGCGTTGTAGTGGGTGCGGAAGCGCGACTCGCGGACGTTCTGGCGCGTCAGTCGCGAGGAGCCCGCCACGACGGCCTCGACCAGGCGCCGGTTGGGCCGCGGATCGGCCAGCTTGCGGGCCTGGTCCCCTTCCACCGGCACCAGGCCCCGGATGCGCTGCAGGTCGCGAACCGAGTCGATCACGCCGGCGAAGAGGAGCCGGTCACCGGCGCGCAGGTGGACGTTCGGTCCGGGGGCCGGTCGAATCTCTCCATCGGAGCGCTCGATCTCGATCAGGAAGAGCGCCGGCAGCTGGCGCAGCCCGGCGTCCTCGATCGTCTTGCCGGCGACGGGCGCGTTGTCCTCGACGCGCATGGCGACCGTGTATTCGCGGGCGCTTGCCACGACCTCGCGGATCGAGCCGCGCTCCGGCAACAGCCAGCGCGAGGCCAGGGCGATGTAGGCCATCGAGGCGACCGCGGCGGGTAGCCCCAGCTGGGAGATCTCGAACAGGGGCACGTGCAGCTCGGGCATGCGCTGCTGGGTCAGGCCGTAGACCACCAGGTTGGTGGCGGTGCCGATGATGGTGCAGGATCCGCCCACGATGGCCGCGTAGCTCAGCGGGATGAAGAGCTTTCCTGGATTGATCCCAATGCGCCGCGACCACTCCGTTACGATCGGCACCATCATGGCGACTACGGGCGTGTTGTTGAGGAAGGCTGAGACCCCCGCCACGGGCACCATCATGCGCAGCTGGGCCACCGGTACCGAGCGTGGCTGCCCGAGCGCCCGCGTCACCACGAAGTCCAGCCCCCCGGTCTCCTGCACGCCTGCCGCCACCACGAAGAGCACGGCGATGGTCAGCATTCCCGTGTTGGAGAAGCCGGCGAAGGCCTGGGTCGGGTTCACGATCTCGAGCGCCAGGAGGATGCTGAGGCCGCCGGTCAGGATCATGTCCGGACCGGCGAGATTGCGCATCATGGCCAGCACCATGAGCGCTACCAGGCCCACCGTGATCCAGGCGTCGGCTCCCATCGCGCGGGGGAGGGTAGCTCGGAGGCCGCCATTTGGCTCGGAGTTTCGGTGCGGGTCGGTCGCGGTTTTGTCGGCCCTGATCCTGGTCGCCTGCGCAGGACCCCGGGAGCCCGCCGACAGCCCTCAGCCGTCAGCCCAGACGCCGCAGGAGCCACCTATTATAGAGGCGGCGGCATTGCCGGTGCCGACGCGATCGGTCCGCCCGACGGACGTCTGCGAGGGCGTGACGAGGCTGCCCCGGCGGGTCGCTCGAGGCGTCAGCTACGTCCACAACTACCAGGACGCCGGCGCCCGCGGCTACGGCTCGGAGGCCGGGCTGCGTTCGCTGGCCGAGCTTTCCGAGCTGGGCGTGACCTCGGTCAGCGTCATGCCCTTCGGATTCATGTCGAGTGTGCGCGACGAGCGCGTGCGGCTCGTCGGTAAGATGCGCGCCGGGGAGACCGACGCGCGCGTGGAGAAGACGGTCGCGCGCGCCCGCGAGCGCGGCATGCGCGTGCTGCTCAAGCCCCACGTGTGGATCCGCGGCGGCGCCTACCGCGGCAAGATCGATCCGGGCGACGATGGGGCCTGGGCACGCTGGTTCGACAGCTACGAGCGCTTCCTCATGCACTACGCGGAGCTGGGCGAGCGAACGGGCGCCGAGGTCCTCTCGATCGGCGTGGAGCTGGGGAGCGCCACGCGCCGTGACCCCGACCGCTTCCGCGCCATGATCGCGAAGGTGCGCAAGCGCTACCGCGGCCGCCTGGTCTACAGCGCGAACTGGGACGAGGCGCGCGATGTCACATTCTGGGATGCCCTCGACTACGTCGGCGTGCAGTTCTTCGCGCCCCTCGCCGACCATCCCGGCGCGGCCGAGAGCGCGTTGCTGGCGCGCGCCCGCGAGCACATGGCCGCGCTCGAGGAGCTCGCCCTGCGCGTGAAGCGCCCGGTGCTCTTCACGGAGGTCGGCTACAAGTCGGTCGAGGGCACCGCGGTGTCGCCCCACCTCTGGCCCGAGCGCCTGAAGGGCGACGAGCAGGTCAGCAACGCCGCCCAGCTCGAGGCTTACCGCGCATTCCTGCGCTCGCTCCAGGGCCGCGAGTGGGTGGCCGGCCTCTACGTCTGGAAGTGGTTCAGCGACGTGGAGACCAGGGAGGAGGGCCCCGACGGCTTCTCCCCCCGCGGCAAGCCCGCCCTCGACGTGCTGCGCTGCGCCTTTGGTGGCACTTAGCGGTGATTCCTGTCTCCCACTGTCGTCTCCCCAGCACTCCACGGCACCGCGTGCTGTGAGCGCGCAGCTGTGGGCGTGGGCTGCGCTCACCTCGGCGAAGACGCCCTCCGGGGGGCTGCCTTGCCCGAAGGCATCGTCTCCCCAGCACTCCACCGAGCCGTCGACGCGCACGCCGCAGCTATGGTCTCGACCCGCCGAGATGTGGATGAAGCCGCCGCTCGGTGGCGACGCCTTGCCGCCGCCGCTGTCGCCCAAACAGACCGCCTCGCCATTGGTGCGGATGCCACAGCTGTGGCGCGTACCGGCGCTGACCAGAGTCAGGTCCTGGGAGGGCGGCGTGCTCTGGCCCGCGTCGTCCGCGCCCCAGCAGCGGGCCCGGGCGTCGTCGCCGAGCGCGCAGGCATGGGCGCCTCCGGCGCTCACCGACACGAAGATGCTGAGCGGCGCGCGGGCTTGGCCGGCGTCGTTGTTGCCCCAGCAGCGAACCACCCCGGACGTCGTCAAGGCACACCCGAAGTCATCGCCCAGCGAGAGCTGCGTGTGGAAACCGCCGGGCGGTGATGACTCGCCGCGGTCGTCCAGGCCCCAACATGCGAGCGAGCCATCGGGGCGAACCCCACAGCTGTGGTTGTCCCCCGAGGCCACGTCGATGAAGCGTTCGTCGGGTGGTGAGGCTTGGCCGAAGGTGTCGCGCCCCCAGCACTGCACCTGGCCGTGGGGCGTCAGCGAGCACGCATGCTGCCCGTCGGCGGACAGCCGCACGTCATAGCCGGGCTCGATGCCGGCGGCGCCCCAACACTCGACCGCGCCACCTGCCACGATCCCGCACAGGGCGTTACCGGCTGTGATCTGCGTGAAGACTTGATCGGGGGCGGGCCCGTCGTATTGCCCCCAGCATTGCATCGAGCCATCGGCGTCCCGAGCACATGAGATCCCACCGGCGGCGACGACTTCGACGAAGCTGCCCGCCGGTGCGTCGGTCTGTCCGTCCGCGTTGTAGCCCCAACAAGCGATCGTGCTGTCGTCGCCGATCGCGCAGCCGTGGTTGGCACCGACGGCCAGGTCCTGAAACGTCCCGCTCGGGGGCGTGGTCGAGCCGTCCACGTCGGTGCCCCAGCAGGACAGCTCGCCGGTGAGCGCGCTCCCGCAGCTGAGGCCGAACTGCGTCCAGACCTCCGCGAAGGCGCCGGCGGGCGAGGCCGTCTGGGCCGCACTGCCGGCGGTTCCCCAGCACTCGATCGCGTCGTTGTCGAGAATCGCGCATGCATGGTTGACGTGGGTGAAGGGGCCCCCGCTGTGGCCGCCGATCGCGCTCCCCCAGCACAGCGCCGAGCCATTTGCGTCGATGCCGCAGGTGGTGTCGTCGCCCGGTGAGATCTCGGCAAAGACGGTGTCCGGAACGTCGAGCTGCCCGAACGTATTCACCGGGCCCCAGCATGTGGCACCCCCACCGAGCGCGATGGCGCACAGGTGCGCTCCGTAGCCCCCCTCGACGCGGGGCCCGATCGGCACCAGCGAGCACTCGGCGCAGCCGTCGCTATCGTCGTCGTCGTCGCATTCCTCGCCGGACTCGAGAACGAGGTTGCCGCACTCGGGTGCGCAGTCGTCGTCGCTGAGGCTGTCGGCGTCGGGCAGGCAGCAGCCATCGCCATCCACGTCGCCGCCGCTCACGGGGTGGGCGCACTCGCGCGCACAGCCCTCGGCGCTTCCGGCGACCACCTCGTTGGCGGTGCAGGGATCGCCGTCGTCGCAGTCCTGCGGGCAGGCGTCGCCATCGCCGTCGCCGGCGGAGTCGCCGCCCCCATTGCTGGTGCCGTCGCCATCGCCATCGCCGCTGTCGCCATCGCCATCGCCCATGGCGTCGCCATCACCGTCGCCCGCCCCGCCGGCGCTGCCGTCTCCCGATCCGTCGTCGGGACCCGCATCACCCGTCGCTTCGCACGTGCCGTCCACGCAGATCAGCTCGTCGTCGCAGGTGTCGTTGGGATAGCACGGGCCACCCAGGCTGCCGGCGGGCGGATCGTCGTCGCCGCACCCGCACCCCTGCGGAAATGTGCCCGACAGGACCACGACAAATACAGGCATCAGACGTCGCATCGCCGTTCCCCCTTCCGGGCTCCCCCTCCAAGCGATGCCGCCGGTTGTAGCGGACCACGAGGCGAGTCGCCACGCGCCTTGAACGTCGCGGGCGGCCGCGGTACAGGACGCGCAGCCCATGACGGACTGGAGACTGAAGAAGCTGGAATCCTTCGCCGGCGTGCCTGGCCCGGTGCTGGTGTGCGTGATGGATGGCGTAGGCATCGGCGCTCACGACGAGGGCGACGCGGTGCATCTGGCACGCACGCCGACCCTGGATTCCCTGGCTGAGCGCGGTGTCCGGACCCAGCTCGCGGCCCACGGTACCGCGGTGGGGATGCCGAGCGACGCCGACATGGGCAACAGCGAGGTCGGACACAACGCCCTGGGGGCCGGGCGAACCTTCGATCAGGGCGCCAAGCTGGTCGAGCAGGCGATCGCCAGCGGGGCGCTCTACGGGGGCGAGACCTGGCGGGCGATCGTGGCGCGCTGCGCGGGGCAGGGGCGCACCCTGCACCTGATCGGACTGCTCTCCGACGGCAACGTGCACAGCCACATCGACCACCTGGTGGCGCTGCTGCGGCGTGCCGCGGGAGATGGTGTCCAGCGCGCGCGTGTCCACGTGCTGCTCGACGGGCGCGATGTGCCGGAGACGAGCGCGCTGGAGTATGTCGATGCGCTCGAGGCGGTGCTGTCCGAGCTGAGCGCCAGCGACGGGCGCGACTATCGTATCGCCTCCGGCGGCGGGCGCATGAAGACGACCATGGACCGCTACGAGGCGGACTGGTCGATGGTGGAGCGCGGCTGGCAGGCCCACGTGCTCGGCCAGTCGCGCGCGTTCGGCAGCACACGCGAGGCGATCGAGGCGTTCCGTGGTGAGAGCGCCGGCGTGATCGATCAGGATCTGCCCTCCTTCGTGATCGTCGAGGGCGACGGCGAGCCGGTCGGCACGATCGAGGACGGCGACGCGGTCGTCTTCTTCAACTTCCGCGGTGACCGGGCGATCGAGATCAGCCGCGCCTTCGAGGACGCCGAGCTGTCCGCCTTCGACCGGGTCCGGCGTCCGGACGTGCTCTACGCCGGCATGATGGAGTACGACGCCGACACGAAGGTGCCGTCGCGGTATCTGGTCAGCCCGCCCCAGATCGACTGCACCCTGGGTGAGTACCTGGCGCGCAATGGCGTCACCCAGCTCGCGATCAGCGAGACCCAGAAGTACGGCCACGTCACCTACTTCTGGAACGGCAACCGTAGCGGATACTTCGATGAGAAGCTCGAGACCTACATCGAGATCCCGAGCGACCTGATCCCGTTCGAGCAGCGCCCGTGGATGAAGGCTGCGGAGATTACCGACGCCCTGCTCGAGCAGCTGAAGACGGGCGAGGTTCGCACGGGGCGGCTGAACTACGCCAACGGCGACATGGTGGGGCACACGGGCAAGCGCGACGCCGCGGTGCTCGCGGTCGAGACGGTGGACCTGTGCATCGCCCGCATCCTGCCCGTGATCGAGCGGCTCAGGGGCGCCCTGATCGTCACGGCCGACCACGGCAACGCCGACGAGATGTTCGAGCTCGACAAGCAGCAGCAGTTCAAGCTGGATGACCGTGGCGAGCGTCGCGCCAAGACCAGCCACACGCTCAACCCCGTGCCCTTCTACATCTATGCGCCGGCGGTACCGGAGCTCGTGATAGACCCCGAGGTGGCGCGCCCCACGCTCTCGAATGTGGCGGCGACCACGCTGCAGCTGCTGGGCCTTGCGGCGCCGGCCGACTTCGAGCCCGGCCTGCTGAAGCTCTGAGGAAGGGGCGGGGCCGCCCTGACATCTGCGTCAGGACTGTCGCCCGGATGTCACGGCGCGGAGGTGGGCACGCGCCGGTTTATTCAATCTTCCCGCTCGAAACTCTGTGGCACGCATTCTGCAAACTTCCGAGGCAGGAGGTTTCAGCATGGCTTTTCTTGATAACGGGGTCGGCCTCGGCCGGCGGGTGATGTGGTCCGTCTTCTTCGCAGCGTCGGCGCTGACGCTCATTGCGTGCATGGCGCGCGTCAACGGCGAGCGCGCCGAGACCGGCGAGTGCCCTGCCGGCGAGGTTTGCTCCCAGGCGACCGCCCAGGGGCTGCACTTCGTGGGCAACGCCTTCTTCGACGACAGCTCCCTGATGCTCGGTCCGGTGATGGTGGGCGGCACCTTCGAGCTCGGCATTCGTACGGCAGACGGAACGCGACTGCCCGACTTCGCGATCGAGACCGAGGACGGCCAGGTCTTCCAGGTCCAGCAGGGCAGCGGCGTCTTCGGGCCGACCTACGACGGGCAGCCGCTCTACCGCGTGGACGGGCACATCGAGATCACGGGCATGGGCGCCGGACGCACCACGATCCGCATCGTCGATGAGGACACCGGCGAGCTCTTCGACCGCATCGCACTCGATGCCTACGAGATCTCGGACATCGCCCTGAGCAACATGAACGATCCCGATCGCGAGTTCCTGATCGAGGGGTGCGACGAGCTGCTGGCCGTGCGTCTGATCGCCGAGAGTGGCTCGCGCGAGATCCGCGGCTTCGACCAGAGCATCCAGATGCGCGCCGAGGGGCAGGTCAGCGCCGAATCGCAGTTCTGGGATTGCTTCCGCTACAGCGTGCCCGAGGGCAAGGGGCAGGTCGAGGTGGAGGTCGAGGCTGCCGGCAAGCTCTTCGCCAAGATGTTCGAGGTCAAGACCCTCGCCGACGTCGAGCTCACCGCCTGCCCCGCCGACGTCTCACGCGACTAGAAGCCATCTATCGATGGCTTCTAGCTGACGGCGGGCTCGGCCAGCCGAGCCCCGCGTCCATTGG
>JAPPOT010000692.1 GCA_028817855.1 Myxococcales bacterium | reverse complement strand
AGCGCCACGTCGAGGATTTTCCCGAGGAGGTAAGCCGCTCCTGGGCGAACCTCGACGATTCCCTCAGTGCGAGACTACTTCCTTGGATTCAACACGCGGCTTACATAGCCCAGTAGATACCGCGTCTGATGCATCGTCAGCTTCGCGGTCAGCGTGAGCGTGTCGTCCTGGCGCTCGATCTCCGCGTCCTCGAGCGCGCTCTTGAGACCGAGATAGCGGGCCTGGGGGTGATCGATCCAGCTCGTGCGCAGCGCGTCCACCCTGCCCTCGGCGTGGGCGGCATCCGCTGCGCTCTCGTAGTAGCCGTAGGCCACCAGGCGTGCGTGGTACTGGTCCAGGTGGCGCAGCGACAGGCGCAGGCCCTTCGGCGCGTAGTCGATCTTCGCCGGGATGTAGGTCTCGACGCCCTCCACCGAGAGCGCAACGGCCTCGCCCTCGTACATGGCCAGCAGCGCCTGGGCACCCTTCCGCCGCTCCATGCCTGGCTGTCGTGCGTGCCGTAGCGCCAGGGCTGCGCCCACGTTCGCCGCGCGCCGCACATCCGACGCCCGCGCGATCACCAGCTGTCGGTCGCCGAACACCCGCAGCACACGCGCGGTCGGCCCACGCGAGCGCCAGTGGGTCACCGCGTCGCCCTGCAACGGCTTGCCCCGTTCCTCAGCCAGCCGCGCGGCGGCGCGCTCGATGTAGGCGTCGTCGCGGCGGTGCTGCGCCGAAAGCACCAGGTGCGAGCGCTTGAGATTCGGCGTCGCCACGAACAGTCGCGAGAAGTCCTCGATCGGCCGCAGCCCCGAGCCCGCCAGCATGCGCTGCCACTGCGGAATGATCTCGAGCAGCGCCCGGGTCTCCAGGATCAGAGTCGTGTCGCGGATCTCGTCCAGGTTCGCGTGCAGCGCGATCACGGCACCGATCGGCCCGCCATGCCCGCTGCCGAAGCCGCCCGCGCCGAAGCCGAGCCCCTCGCCCACACCACCGCGCCCGCGACCCGACTCGCGCGCCGCCAGCAAGCCGTCGTCGCCCTCGGGACCGCTCTTGCTGTCGCGCGTGCCGCCGTCGCTCAAGCCACCGTCCAGCGCCGGCCCCGAATCCGGCTCCTCCAACACGCCCGCGTCGGTGATCGCGATCGCCAGCTCCTCCTCCGGCTCGGGCACGCGCCGGGGCTCCTCCACCACCTCCGGCTCGGGCTCCGGCTCCGGCTCCGGCTCCGGTGCCGCCGCCGGCTCCGGCGAGCCCTCCTCCCCCGGCTCGCCATCGACCAACCCCATCTCCACGTCGTCGGGGATGTGAAGCTCGAAGGGCACTTCGTCGGGCGCCAAACCGAAGAGCACCAGCGCGAGCAGGTGCAAGCCGATCGAGGCCAACACGAAGGGCCAACCGGCGGGTGGGTCGTCGGGTGCTGCTTGCAGGACGCGCATGCTGTCGGCCGCGAAGCCTGACTCAATTCTACACGGGCCCCCACCACCCGCCAGGCCAGCGTGAGGTATGCTCCGCCCGCCATGGCGAGCCCAGGACAGCCCCAGCCCCTCTTCGTCGCTGGCGATCTGGACGGCTTCTTCGGTCTGGCGATCGACAACCTGATCCAGTTCCTGCTGATCCTCGGCCTGTGCGCCGGCGTGCTCGGCTTCCCGATCGAGCTGCTGCTCGGCTCCGTCCTGCCGGCCGCCACGCTCTCGATGGTGATCGGCAACCTCTACTACGCGCGCCTCGCCCAGCGCGTGAGCGCCGAGACCGGGCGCGACGACGTCACCGCCCTGCCCTACGGCATCAACACCGTCTCGCTCTTCGCCTTCGTCTTCCTCGTCATGCTCCCGGTGAAGCTGGCGGCCGAGGGCGGCGGCGCCTCACCCGAAGAAGCAGCCAGGGTCGCATGGCAGGTCGGCCTGGCCGCATGCTTCCTGTCCGGCGTGATCGAGCTGCTCGGCGCCCCGCTGGCCGACTGGGTGCGCGCGAACACCCCGCGCGCCGCCCTGCTCTCCACCTTGAGCGGCATCGCGATCAGCTTCATCGCGATCGACTTCGCCGTGCGCACCTTCGAGATGCCGCTGGTGGCGCTCTTGCCGCTCGCGGTGATCCTCACGACCTACTTCTCCGGCATCCGCATGCCCCTGCGCATCCCGGGCGGCGCCTGGGCGGTCGGCCTGGGCACATTGCTCGCGTGGATCGCGACCGCCTTCGAGGGCGTTGCCACGCCGGTCAGCGGCGAAGCCCTCGCGGGCGCCTTCCAGCACCTGGGCTTCTATCCGCCGATTCCCGTCATCGGAGATCTCGTCGCGGGCTTCTCCCACGAGCTCATGATGCAGTTCCTGGTCCCGGTGATCATCCCGATGGGCCTGTTCAACGTGCTCGGCTCGATGCAGAACCTGGAGTCCGCCGAGGCCGCCGGCGACCGCTACCCCTCCGCGCCGTGCATGGCGATCAACGGCGTCGGCTCGATCGCGGCGGCCGTCTTCGGCTCCTGCTTTCCCACCACGATCTACATCGGGCACCCCGGCTGGAAGGGCCTCGGTGCGCGCGCGGGCTACTCCGTGCTCAACGCCGGCTTCTTCGTGGTCGTCGCCCTGATCGGGCTCTCGGGCGCGATCAGCGCGCTGATCCCGATCGAGGCCGGCATGGCCATCGTGCTCTGGATCGGCATCGTGATCACCGCCCAGGCCTTCACCGCCACGCCCGCGCGCCACGCGCCGGCGGTCGCGCTCGGGCTCTTCCCCGCCATCGCCGGCTGGGGCGTGCTGATCCTCACCCAGACCCTGGGCGCGGTGAGCTTCGCCACCGGCGACTTCGCCCTCCCCACCCAGGTCCTGGACAAGCCCGGCGCGTTCGCCGGCGCGGGCATGCACCTGCCCGGCCTCGTCGCGCTCTCCCAGGGCTTCATGCTCACCTGCCTGGTGTGGGCCGCGACCAGCGCAAGCCTGATCGACCGCGCCTTCTCCGCCGCCACGCGCTGGATGCTGATCGGCGCGGCGCTGGCCTTCTTCGGCTTCATCCACGCGGGTCGGCTCACGCCGTCGGGCGGGCTCTATGAGATCGGCTTCGGCAGCGGCACCCCCTGGGCCATCGGCTACGCCCTGTCGGCCGTGTTCTTTCTCGCCATGGGCATCTGGGCGCGCGCCTCGGGTCAGGACACGGGGCAGCAGGAAGACTCGACCGCGGGTCACGGCTAGCCCTAGAATTCGGGCTGGGCCTTGAATCGACCCACCCGGACATACGTCCGAGGGGGGCTTGAACGAGGGGCGTCAATCCTTTCGGCCAGCTGCGCTCGACGGGGGGCAGCCGCAACACCTACCGGGCCGAGTTCGGACCCCTCGACCTGATGTTCGAGTACGCCGAGGCGACGGCACCGTCGCGATCGAGCGCGGGCTGCTGCGGTCGAGCGGCGGCCGCCTCGGCAGCGGCGTCTACTGCATCGGCGACGGCTCCACCTACTACCTGCGCGAAGAGATGGACTTCGACGACCGCATCACCCTGGCGCTGCGCGACATCTCCCGGCTGCCCACCTGCGACGGAACCGCGGGCGACAGCGAGCTGACCGCCTGCTTCCGCCGCTGAGCGGCATGGGGACGCGGTTAGGAAGTTGGCCTGGCCGAGACGCTGTGCCCGCTTCGACGCCCTCGCCAGGCTAACTCCGTAACCGCGTCCCCCCCAGGCGGCCTTGCGCGCTGAGCTCTCGAGCCGCCGCAACCAACTTGCCGCTGCCCAGGCAGTCGGCGCCCGATTCGGCATCGGGCAGGCGGACCCCCGGAGATCGGGGAAGCATGGTCCCCTCCTTCGGATGCGCAAGCCTGCGGGAAAGTCTCAATGGATTCAATCCGATGACACTCCCTCCGAGCCGTTCCAGCGGTGAGCAACCACTATCGGTGTTGGGTTCGGAACGCGAGAAGGACTGAACGCTTCAAGGGAGGATCCCGCCGTGGCCGCTGCGCCTGAACCCACCGTACTCGCAAGCATCCTGAGAGGCTCCATGCGAGCCCTCGAGTCCCACGGACACGACCCGGCCGACTTCCTGGGCGAGCTCGGGATCCAGCCCGCCACGCTGCTGAGCGCCCGGGCGCGCATCCCCCTGCCGCAGGCGCTCGAGGTGCTCGAGCGCGCGCGCGAGCGCAGCGGCGATCCGGCCTTCGCCCTGGTCGCGGGCACCCGCGTGCTGGCACCGGACACCGGCCTGTTCGCCCTGCTGGGTCAGAGCAGCCGCTCGATCAGCGAGCTGATGAGCCGGATCCAGCGCTACTCGGCCCTCTTCGTGGACGGCGCACAGATCGACTGGCGCATCCACGAGGGGCGCGTCGAGGCCTTCGTCGACACGCCGCTGGATCACATCCTGGTCAACGAGGCCTGGGCGGCCGCGGTGGTCACCCTGGTGCGCGCCCTGGTGCGGCCCGACTACCACCCCCACGCGCTGCACTTCTCCCACGCCGAGCCGGCCTACCGCGATCGCTACGAGGCGCTCTTCCGCTGCCAGCTGTCATTCGGCGCGGAGCGCTGCGTCTTCGTCGGCACCTCCTGGGGCATGCGCCTGACCGCGGACGGCGCCCACGATCCGGTCAGCGCCGCGCTCGAGCAACAGGCACGCGTGGCCCTCGGGCACAGCGGCAGCGCTCCGATGAGCGCGCGCGTGCGCACCGCCCTGATGGAGCGCATGCCCGACCGCACGATCGACTCCGACGCCATCAGCCGCCAGCTCGGGCTCAGCCGCAGCAGCCTCCATCGCGAGCTGCAGCGCGAGGGCGTGAGCTTCAAGCAGGTCCTCAACGAGACGCGCCGCGAGCTCGCCCACCAATACCTGCAGGACCCGCTGCAGTCGCTCGACGAGGTCGCCGACCGCCTCGGCTTCGCCGACCGCCGTGCCTTCACCCGCGCCTTCAAGCGCTGGGAGGGCGTGCCGCCATCGCAAGCTCGCCCCCAAAGCTAGACATCAACCTGCCCCTGCCCTTCACGACGCTCAGAGATCGCTCGCACGCAATGGTAGGTCCGACCGCGGCGCGGTCATCTCAAGGCATGCGCCGCACCAGCCACGTGTGCATGAGGCCGGCGAGGCCCACCGTCGCGAGCGCCGCAGCCGACTCGAGCGGGCGCGCGCGCGCCGCCCACACCATCATCCAGATCGTGACGGCGATGAAGAGCAGTGGCGTGAAGGGGTAGCCGAACGCCCGAAAGGTCTGGACGGCGCGACCCGAGCGACGCCTGCGCAGCACGAAAAGCGAGCCGACGGTGAGGGTCGCAAACAAGCTCAGGGTCAGGCCCGCGTACTGCTGGATCTGGTCGACCGTTCCCAGCACGATGATCACGGTCGTGACCGCGCCCTGCAGAACGAGCGCGCGCACGGGGGCACCCGCCTCGGGATCGACCCGCCCCAGCCAGCTGAGCGCCGCCGTGTCGCGACCGGCTGCGTAGTACACGCGGGGCCCCACCGCCGTCATCACCGACGCGGCGGCGACCAGCGAGACGCTGAGCGCCACGGTGACCAGCCCGCCACCGGTCGGACCGAAGAGGTGCTCGCTCGCCACCAGGGCGACCTCGACCTTGCCCGCGAGCTCCTCGACGCTGGCCCCGTAGAAGTAGACGAGGTTCAGCCCGAGGTAGAGCACCGTGACGAGCAGCGTGCCGAATAGCAACGCGCGCGGCAGCACGCGCTCGGGCTCGCGCAGCTCACCCGCCAGATAGGCCGCGCTGTTCCAGCCGGAGTAGCAGAACATCACGAAGACCAGCGAGCTCGCCAGCTCGCTGGTCAGCTCGCTGCCCGTCGGCCGGCTCGACGACGCCTGCCACAGCTGCTCGAGCTGGCCGTCGCCCACGGCCACGGCCGCGACGAGGATGACCAGGATCGAGCCGACCTTGAAGAGCGTCAGCAGGTTGGTCACACCGAGCCCGACCATGGCGCCGCGCGCGTGCAGCGCGACGAGCGCCCACACCATGGCGATGGCCGCGAGCTCTCGGGGCGTGAGGCCGAGCAGGACATCCTGCGCGTGCAGCCACGGCAGGTAGTGGGAGAGGTAGGCCATCAGGCTCGCGAGGGCCGCCGCGATCGGTGCCGAGAAGCCAGCGGTCAGCGACACCACCGCGCTCATGAAGCCGAAGGAAGGGCCGTAGGCCTCGCGCAGGTAGACGTACTCCGCACCCGCCTCCGGCATGGCGGTGCCGAGCTCCGCGTAGCAGGCCGCCCCACACAGCGCGACGACGCCGCCCACGATCCACAGCGCGTAGATCTGGACCGGGTCCCCGAGCGCCGCGGCCTGGAAGCCGGTGGAGGTGAAGATCCCCGCCCCGATCATGTTCGCCACCACCACCGCCATGGCGGTCCTGGCATCGACACTGCGACGGAGCTCGGGGGAGGCGTCAGCGGTCACGGGCGCAGCCGCATCCTAAGGGCCCGCGCACGGGGAAGTCGATCGTGCGTGACGGCGGAGTGCGGTCGCGCTACTCCGCCAGCAGATCGCGCGCAATCTGGGAGGTCTGGATCTCGTCGGTGCCGGCGTAGATCTGCAGCACCTTGGCATCGCGGCAGAGCTGCTCGACGCGGTACTCGGCCATGTAGCCGTTGCCGCCGAAGAGCTGCACCGCCTCCAGCGCCACCTCCATGCAGGCCTGGGCGCTGTAGAGCTTGCACGCGCTCGCCTCGGCGAAGCTCATGCCCTTGCCCTGCTTGCGCAGCTCGATCTGGCGGAAGATCATGTTCTGGATGTTCATGCGCGCCACTTCCATCTTCGCGAGCTTCTGCTGGATCAGCTGGAACTGGCCGATCGGCTGGCCGAACTGCACGCGGTTGCGCGCGTAGTCGATCGACAGCTCCATGCACTCCTGCACGATGCCGAGCGCGATCGAGCTGGTGCCGCTGCGCTCCGAGGAGAAGGTGTCGCGCGCGCCGCTGCGGTAGGAGAGCTTCTCGCTCTCGCCGAGCAGTCGCTCCGGACCGACCCGCACGTCCTCGAGGAAGAGCTCGCCGGTGGGCGAGCTGTGCTGCCCCATCTTGCGCAGGGGCCTGCTCTGGGTGAGCCCCTCCATGCCCCTGTCGAGGATGAAGCTCAGCACCTGGCGCTTGTCCGGCGGCGTGTCGCCGTCGTCGAGCTTGCAGATGAAGATGACCGTGTCGGCGTAGGGACCGTTGGTGATGAAGGTCTTGCTGCCGTTGAGGACGTAGCCGTCGCCATCGCGCCGGCAGGTCGACATCATCGAGCCGAAGGCGTCCGAGCCGGAGCCGGGCTCGGTGATCGCCCAGGCGCCCACCTTCTCCATCGTCAGCAGCTCGGGCACGTACTTCGCGCGCTGGTCGAGGGTGCCGCGCGAGTTGAGCGTGCCGACGCACAGGCCCTGACTGACGCCCATCGCGGTGACCATGCCCGGACAGACGCGCGAGAGCTCGATCACGAGCAGGTTCTGCATGGCCGCGGCGTCGGCGGCGCCGCTGCCACCGCGGGCGCCCTTGTCGGCTTCGGGCTCGGCCTCGCCCGCGGCGATCGCGCGCTCCTTGTCGAGCCGGGCGCGGAAGCTGGCGACCTGCATCTCGCCGATGCCGAAGGTGGCGATGAGCTTGCGCAGGACGTCGTAGGGCGGCACCCCGTTGTGCTCGAAATCCTCGATATTCGGCCGGATTTCCGCGTCGATGAAGCGCCGGAAGGCATCGCGCGCGGCCAGGTGTTGCTCACTCCACTCGATCATCGTCGCCTCCAGGTGTCGCCCAACGTTAGGCCCGGGCCCAGAAACAGTCAAGCCTGACTCTTTTTGTGGTAGGGTGTGGGCGATGGCCGAGCTCAACCTGGCGCAGCTGCACGAGACCGTCGCCGCCGAGGTCCCGGACTGCGAGTGCCTGGTGCAGGGCGAGCGCCGCCTGACCTATCGCGAGGTCACCGAGCGCACGCGACGGCTGGCCCACTACCTGGGCGATCGGGGTCTCGGCGTGAAGACCCCGCGCAGCGCGCTCGACAGCCACGAGTCCGGCCAGGACCACGTCGCGCTCTACATGCACAACTGCCCCGAGTACATGGAGTCGATGCTCGGCTGCTTCAAGGCGCGGGCCGTGCCGTTCAACGTCAACTACCGCTACGTCGAAGAGGAGCTGCTCTACCTGCTGCGCGACGCCGGCGCGACCACGATGATCTTCCACGCCGAGCTCGCACCCATGGTGGCGCGCCTGCGCGAGCAGCTGCCGCAGCTGCGCGTCTTGATCCAGGTGAGCGACGCATCGGGCACCCCGCTGCTACCCGGCGCGATCGCCTACGAGGACGCCCTCGCCCAGTCGAGCGCCGAGCCACCCGAGCTCGAGTGGTCGCCGGACGACCTCTACATCCTCTACACCGGCGGCACGACCGGCATGCCCAAGGGCGTGCTGTGGCGCCAGGCCGACGTCTACATGGCGGCTCTCGGCGGTCGCAACAGCCGCGGCGTGGAGACACCGGACCTCGAGAAGGTCCGCGAGCGCGCGCGGCGCACCGAGGCGCGGGGCGGCAAGCGCCTGCTGCCGCCGCCACCGATGATGCACGGCGCCGCCCACTGGGTCGCCTTCCACGCCTTCCACACAGGCGCCACGGTCGTGATGCAGGAGGAGGTCCATCGCTACGACCCCCACGAGGTGCTGGCGGTCGCGGAGCGCGAGCAGGTCAACGGCCTGCTGCTGGTGGGCGACGCCTTCGGCCGCCCCCTGCTCGATGCCGTGCGCCGGGCCAAGGCGGACGGCAGCCCCTACGCGCTCGCTTCGCTCGAGACGATCACCAACAGCGGCGCGGCCCTGAGCGCGGACGTCAAGCGCGGCCTGATGGAGGCGCTGCCCGAGACCACAATCGTCGACGCCATCGGCTCCTCCGAGTCGGGCCAGCAGGGCGTCGCGGTCAGCTCCGGCGGCGAGGCCCAGACCGGCACCTTCGCCCTCTCACCCAGCGCGCGCGTGCTCAGCCAGGACCTGGACCGCGTCCTGCAGCCCGGCGACGACGAGCTCGGCTGGCTCGCCCAGGCGGGCCGCGTGCCGCTCGGCTACCTGGGCGACGCGGACAAGACCGCCCGCACCTTCCCGGTGGTCGACGGCGTGCGCTACTCGGTCCCGGGCGACCGCGCCCGCTTCAGCGCTGAAGGCACGGTCGAGGTGCTCGGCCGCGACTCGGTCACGATCAACTCCGGCGGCGAGAAGATCTTCGCCGAGGAAGTCGAGGCCGCCCTCAAGCACCACCCCGAGGTCTACGACGTGATCGTCTGCGGCCGACCCAGCGAGCGCTGGGGCCAGGAGGTCTGCGCCATCGTCCAGCTCCGGCCCGGAGCCACCCCGGAAGAAGACGCGCTGAAGGCCGAGGCCGAGAAGCACCTCGCCCGCTACAAGCTCCCGAAGGCCTTCCTCTTCCACGAGGCGATCGTGCGGAGTCCAAGTGGCAAGCCCGACTACCGATGGGCCAAAAACCTCGCGAGGGGAAATCTGGCGAGGTCCGCCCAGGAGCGGCTTTCGTCCTCGCGGAAATCCTCGACGTAGCGCTGCTACGCCTCCGGTGTTCATCGAGCGCGAGCTGCGCGCGCGCCACGGCGGCCTCCAGCGCCGCGATGCGCACCGACTCGGCCAGCTCCACCTCGATGCCGTCGCCGGCGGCACCGGCATGGTGGGCGAAGCCGACCACCACCTCGAAGTAGGCATCGCAACCCTGAACGCCGCTGCAGTCGCAGCTTCCGCTGCAATCGGCCAACAGGCCCGGCTCGGCATCCCCGAGGCAACGCTCGAACGCCTCACGCACCGTCTCGGTGTCGCGCAGGCAGCGGACCTCGGCGGCTTCGACGACCAGCCCGCCCTCGCTCCCCTGCCACCAGCTCGCTCGCGGCGACACCCAGATCGGCCCCGGCCGCGACCCCGAGCTCCGCGCGCACCCGCCGCAGCTCCCGCTCCACGCCATGCGCGAGCGCCTCCACGGAGAAGCGCTACCCCGGCGAAGCCCGGAAGTCAGCACAACGTACCGGAATCCTGGCACTTGTGCGCGGGCCCCTGGCTCGCCCGCGAGGGCCGATGCGACGGTCAGCCCCGCGGGCAAGCGGGGTCAAAGATCGAGCAGCTGGGTCTCACCGTTCGAGTCGTCGACGCCATCGTTGTCGTTGACGATCATCGTGCGCGCCCGATGCCGCGCGATGCCCTCGACCTTCTCGAGCACGGCACCACCGAGGTCGGTGAGCGCGCCGCCCGCGATCAGGTCGTCGACGACGGTCTTGGCCACCACCTCCAGCGCCGCCCCATGCGGACGGAAGGTCACGCTGCGCGTGTCGATCTCGGTGACGAGCTTGATCGCCGCGTCGGTGTTGGCCTGGTTGTCGCGCTCGAGCACGAGCAACCGGCCGTTGCCGACGTGCTCGATTCCGGAGAGCCCGACCCACCCGCCATTCGGAGACGCGGGTGCGGTCAGGGGGTAGTGGATGAAGCTCCACGTGCCCGCGGCCGTGTCGTAACGCCCGATGCGCGCGAGACCCGCAGGGTCGCCCGCGGCGGTCCAGGCGCGCTGGAAGGGCACGTAGAGCACCTCCGCGCCGCCCTCGTGCACGGCCACCACCCCTTCGAAGCCGAAGCGCAGCTGCGCGTCGGTCAGTGCCTGGGGCAGGGTCACCAGATCGACGATCGCACCGTCGCGCGCGACCTTGAGCAGCATGTTCGGATACTCGAAGGGACGCCCTTCGTCGCCGACCGTGCCGCGGCCCTCGGAGGCCACCCAGAAGTGGAATCCGCCCACGCCGGTCGTGATGCCCTCGGGGTCCACGTTGACGCTACCGTCGTCGTTGACCAGGTCCTGTCCGTCGAGCTCCGCCTCGAGCGAAGCGAGCAGACCGCCCACGTCGCGTAGCTCGATCTCGTCGACGATCCGGGCTGGGTGGTCGTGCGCCGCGATCTTGAAGATGCGCGAACGTTGGTAGGCGCTGTCGTACACGCTGTACAGGCGGCCGCGACGGTCGAAGGTCAGCCCCGACAGCGCACCCCACGGGATCGGCGTGCCGTCGTCGCGGTTCCTGGACACCAGGGTCGGGTAGTCGGGCTCTCCACGCTGCAACTGGTAGATGCTGATCCCCGCGCGAAACTTGGCGCCCCGATCGTCGTCCTCCGACGCCACCACCAGCAGGTCGCGCTGCGGGATGGCGAGCACGCCCTCAGGGCCCACGCCGGCGGGCAGGATCTGCGCAAGCCTCGGCTTGCCGCGCCGCCCGAGACGGTAGACGAAGACGATGCTGGCGCGCTCGGAGCCCACGAAGAGGTAGGGGGTGTCGCCGTAGCGCCCGAACTCGACCGCCTCGGGCTCGTTGCCCTTGTTGCCCGAGCGGTCTTCTGGGTAGTGGCCCACGCGCATGGCGGCGTGGTCGTTGTCGTTGCCGGACGTGTAGAGCAAATCGCCGAAGGCGCTGAAGATCGTGAAGCCGCGGCTACCTCCGAAGATGTCACCCTCGTCGGCGGTAGCGAGGCGGTGGTTGCCGATCCAGGTGACCGCGTCCGGCTCGCGCGGGACACCGAGCAGCGACGAGACCGGGTCGATCAGGCCCTCCTCCTCGGTATCGATCTGATGGAGGTCCACCTCACCGCAGCTCCAGTCGGCGACGATCACGCGCGTCTCCAGGTCGACCACCACGACGTGGTTGTTCTCCTGGAGCGTGATGGCGGCCTGGTTCTGCTCGTTGATGTCGACGTACTCGGGCTCCGGATCGTCCGGCGCGTAGTCGGCGAGGCCCGTGAGGTCGACCTCGTGCACCGGCCAGGATGCGGGAGCGCTGCCGAGCTCGACCACGATCAGGGCTCCGGGCGGCGCCTGGGGAAGCCCGCCCTCCTCGCCCGCCACGACGAGGTCCTCGTCGCGCTCGTTTTCGAGCACGACCGCTGCAAAGCGACCATCCGGGCTGACCGCGACCGAGTCGGGTTGCCCTCCGAGCGGAATGACGTGCACCACCGCGCGCGACGCCACGTCCACCACCGCCAGATGCCCGTCCGGATTGACGAGCTCGGGCGAGGTATTGACGCCGCCGAGTGCCAGGCCGGCCGTGATGGCGACCGAGGTCGGCTCACCGTCGAGGGAGACGAAGCCGTCGGGCTGGGGATCGCTCGGGTCGGCGAGATCAACGAAGCCCACGCCCCCGACCTCGCCGTCGGTGTAGACGAGGGTCTGGCCATCTCCCGTGGCCGCCACGATCTCGGAGACGGTCTCCTCGTCGATGTCCGTATTCAAGTAGACGGGCATCGTGGCGATGCGGTTGAAGGACCTGCCCTGGGCCTGGGCAGCGCCGGCAGATAGAAGCAGTGCGGTAGCGATGAGCGGGACGACAGACTTCATGCGGAACCTCCTGAGGCGATTCCGCGCAGCCTCGGAGCAGCGGGTGTCGTTTCCGTGAAGGTGCGGTGCCAGCGCTCGAACAATCCCGCGGCAGCGGCGGTCAACCGTGGCCTGGCGCTCCGCGCCCGATCCCTACGCGGAGGAGCCCATCGACTGGGGCTGACCGTGTGCTGTGTCCAACGCCCGCCGGATCGTCAATCCCACGAACGAGCGGCCGTCGAACGTCCGCCCGTGTGCGTGACCTACCAGGGTGGGACAGCCGTGCAAGCCCGACGGGGCTTCAGCCACGGCTGCCTCGCGGTATGATGGGCGCGGGAGGGGCGACATGAAATGGGAGAAGGTCGTGCAGCTGGGGCAGGAGCTGCCCGACGTGACGGAGGACACGTGGTACCGCACGCCGGCCCTGAAGGTGCGCGGCAAGGGCTTCGTGCGACTCAAGGAGGACGGCAAGAACGTCGTCTTC
>JAPPOT010000791.1 GCA_028817855.1 Myxococcales bacterium | reverse complement strand
GGGTGAGGGAGGGGCTCGGGGACGGCCTCTACGAACGCTCGTAGTTGGCCCGGATCTCGTCTTCATAGCGCTTGAGGGTGCGCTTGCGGCCGAAGAAGAGAGACTCGCGCTCGAAGCGGTGCAGGTGGTGCAGGTACTCCTGGTCTTCGTAGCGCTCGTGGCGTGTGGCGGCGGCCTTGGCGTAGCCGTAGGCGATGCCGACGCCGCCCACCACCCAGGGCCGCTGCATGGCGCGGTAGGCCGAGGCGGCGGCCACGTAGTACCAGCGCGAGCCCATGAAGTACTTGCCGCGGCCCCAGCGGATGCGGCCGATCCAGATGTTCTGCTGGCTGCTGCCCATCGGGCGCAGGTGGATGATGCGCAGGTGGTTGCCATCCATCGAGCGCGCGATCCAACCGCGCGCGCGGCAGACGTGGCCGTCGATGCCGTCCCAGGCCACCTCGCGCACGAAGCCGCCGATGTCCCTGAAGCACTGCACCCGGTAGAACTTCACCGGCCCGACCGCGTTCTCGTCGCCCATCGGCTCCTCGAAGAGGGTGCCATCGGGCAGGCGCTCGAAGAGCTTGCCCGAGAGGTTGCCGAGGTACGGGTCGGCCTCCATGTGCTCCATGACCGTCTCGAAGTAGCGCAGCGGCATCTCCAGGTCGCCGTCGTACTTGCAGACGTAGTCGTAGTCCTCGAGGTCGATCGTCGACAGGCCCTCGTAGAAGGCCTCGATCACGCCCGGGCCGACTGCGCGCGCCCCGCGGTCCTGGCGCTTGACGACCTGGATGTAGTCGAACCGCTCGGCGAACTCCGCGAGGATCTGCGGTGTCTCGTCGGTGGATCCGTCGTCCACGATCACCCAGCGCGCCGGCGGTACGGTCTGGGCGGTGGTGGTCTCTAGCGTCTTGCGGATGAACTTCGCCTCGTTGCGGCAGGGCGTGATCAGGCAGTAGCGCCGCGACGGCGTGGTGGCGTGCGGCTCAGGCGTGGACGTCGTGCTCACGGCACCACCATAGCAAAATGTAGAGGGCCCAGACGCGCGACCAGTACAGCCCCGGCGCGTCGTCGAGGAAGGCCCCGAGCAGGCGCGCGACGGCCTCGCCGTCGAGTCCGAGCTGCGCGCACAGGCGGCGGTCGTTCATCGTGTCGTTCAGCGCGCCCTTGAGCTCGTCCCGGATCCAGACGTCGAGCGGCAACTCGAAGCCCGCCTTGGGACGGTCGAAGAGGACGGGGTCGAGCTGCGGCATCGCCAGCTCCCGCAGCAGCTGCTTGGTCTGCAGCGGCTCGAAGCGCCGCGCGAGCGGCACGTGGGACAGGGCATCGACCACCTCGTGATCGATCAGGGGCACGCGCACCTCGAGCGAGACCGCCATGCTGGCGGTGTCGGTGTCGCGCAGCAGGCGCTCACCCAGGAACAGCGAGAGCTCGAGCTGGGAGATGGCGTGCAGGTCCGGCTGCCCGGCGACCAGCGCCTCGAGCTCGCCGGCCCGCGCGATCGGCATCCCGTCGCGGACTCCGTCGTTACCCGATGCCAGGTTCTCGAGGAAGTCGCTGGTGAAGAGCCCGTAGGAGACCTGGTAGAGCGCCATCACGTCGCCCCCGGTGACCAGCGCGTCCGGTAGCTTGCCCCAGCGCGTCTGCGGGGGGACCGCGCCCGGCTTGCCGTTCTTGAAGCGCGACACGAGCTGGCCGGCGCCGCGCAGCAGGGGCGCGGGCACCGATCGCGCGGCGCTGGCGGCGCGCAGCGCGCGCGGGATGTCGCGGAAGCTGCTGTAGCCGCCGAAGAGCTCGTCGCCGCCGGTTCCGGCGAGTGCCACGGTCAGGCCCGCCTCGCGCACCGCCGCGCTCACGAAGTAGGTGTTGATCGCGTCGAAGGTCGGCTGGTCGAGGCTCTGCAACGCGTCGCCGAGCCCCGCGCGGAAGCTCGACTGGCTGAGCTTGACCTCGTGGTGCTTCGTGCCGAGTTGCTCGGCAACCGCGCGCGCGTGCGGCGACTCGTCGTAGCGCGCCTCGTCGAAGGCGATGTTGAAGGTCGTGACCGGCTCGTCGTCCGCGCGGCGGCCGCGCATGGCGAGCGAGGCGATCGCGCTCGAGTCGATGCCGCCGGACAGGAAGATGCCGAGCGGTACGTCGCTGACCAGGCGCAGGCGCACGGCGTCGGTCAGCGCGCGCTCGAGCTGCATCACGGCGTCGGCCTCGTCGATGGACGCGTGGGGGGGGAGCCGCCAGAAGCGCTTCGGCGGCGAGGGTGGCCCGTCCAGGGGCACGCGCACGCTGGTACCGGCGGGCAGAAGGGTCACGTCGCGGATCAGCGTGTGGGGCCCGACGGCGAAGCCGTTGTGGAGGTAGCTTCCCAGCCCCACGGGATCGATGCGGCGCGCGACGAGCCCGCTCTCGAGCAGCGCGCGCACCTCCGAGGCGAAGACGGTGACCGCGCCGCCGTCGGTGCGTCGCGTGCTGAGGTACAGCGGCTTGATGCCGAGCCGATCGCGCGCCAGCAGCACGCTGCCGGCGCGCGGATCGAAGAGCGCCAAGGCGAACATCCCGCGCAGCCGTGAAAGGCCCGCCTCGCCCTCGCGCGCGAGCAGCAGCAGCACGACCTCCGTGTCGCTGCGCGAGCGGAAGG
>JAPPOT010000236.1 GCA_028817855.1 Myxococcales bacterium | reverse complement strand
GCGCTAGAGAGGTCGGGACGGGCGCTCGGGCTGATGGCGGCGAGCAGCTCCACCTGCAGGCTGTCGGTGGGGAAGTAGCGCGCGCCGGCGCTGATGCGCATCGGGGACTCCAGCGGTTTGGGAGCCCCCGAGCCGACGCCGGGATCCCAGCTCCACTCGCCCAGCAGGTCGAGGCGGTCGATGCGGTAGCTGACGCCGAGCCCGAGCAGTACGGCGTTTGCGGCGCTCGCCCCCAGGGCGACACGGTCCGAGGGGCTGAGCAATGCGGTGTCGTCGATGCCCTCGCGCGCGCGATCGAGGCGAAACCCGAGCAGGGCTGCGGCATGCAGTGGCATCGATGGCGGCGCCAGGGTGAGCAGCCCCTGCAGGTCGGTGCTGATGGCGGACAGGCCGTTGCCGATGCCGTCGGAGGCGGGGAAGCGCAGGGCGAGCTGACCGCCCATGCGCAGCTGCGGCGAGAGCCCGTGCTGGGCGCGCGCATGCAGGGCGGCTTCGGTGATGACGCCGTCGGTACCGTCGTCTGGACCGCCGCTGTGGCGGTCGAGGCGCCCGAGCAGGCGCGCGGACAGTCCCAGCCAGGACAGCGCGCGGTAGCCGCCCGCGGCGCGCAGGCTGATGCGCTGGTGCGAGTCGCCCGCGTCGAGCACGTCCTCGGTGTGGGCGTAGCCGAGGCCGGCGGTCGCGGCGAAGCCTGGTGGCTGATCGATCAACACGCCGACGGTGTGGACCGCGGGCAGGGCTTCGGGTCCGTAGCCGACCGCCGGGGCGGGCTGCGCGCGCGCGGTCCCCACGACAGCGGTCAGAATCAAGAGCGGCAGTCCGAAGCGAAACAAGAGGCGATCCACGCCCGCGTCATCGGCGCGAGGCATCCAGTCACCCACGATCTTCGCACTCGCGCGGTGACGCTGTCATGGCGGCCGCGGTGCGATGGGTGCGGCGCTGTCCCACCTGAACGCGGCGCGACAAGCAAGCGGGGCCCAACTTGCCCTTGCCCTTGCCCGCGATTCAGCGACGCCCTCGGGCAGGGGCAGGTTGGTAGCCCTAGAGCACGAACACCACGCTCACGCTGACGTGGGTGTGGCCGCCCAGGTAGTGCACGGTGTGCTTGGAGGGCGCGCTGCCATCGCGCGGTCGAATCGTCACACGGTGGCTGAACGCCAAGACGTCGCGTCCGAGCTCGAGCTGCATGCCGACGCCGTGGGACGCTTGGAATTGGATGCCGCCCGTGAAGTCGCCAAAGAACCCGATGCCCAGGCTTGCGTCCTCGCGGAAGTCCTCGAACTCGACATCGGTCGCGAGGCTGTTGGTCATCATGCCCATCCCCATGCGCAGAAAGAAGACCGTCGCGGTCGCGGTGACCGTGCGCAGCTCGGCCGACGGGGCGAGGGCGAAGGCGTAGGAGGCGCCGTGGCCCACCCTCCGGGCGAACTCCGTGCGCCAGGCCAGGACGTTGGCGAGCACGCCGAGCGCGAGCCAGTGCTTGAGGGGGTTGACGTAGGCCAGCCCGAGGCGCGGTGCGACGTCGAAGTCGGTCTCGTTGTCGGTGATGGACCCGTCGCTGCCGAACGCCATACTGCCGTCCCCGACGCCGACCCGCATCTGCAGCTGGGGTGAATTGACGCGCTCGAGCCGGGCCGGGGTCGGCCGCGTGGGCTCGGCCTCGCCGCCGCCCCAGGGCTCCTCCCAGTCGGGTCCCGGCTCGGGTGCCTGCTGGGCGGTGGCGAGCGCCGGCATGCTCGCCAGCATGAAGAGCAGGGCGCGCATCTCAGGTTCCGAAGCAGCCGGCGTCCACGAGCATGGCCGGGGGCACCGGCTCGCTGACGCACTCCAGGTCCACGTTGTCGGCCACTTGGCGCAGGAGCTCGGCGTCGGCCTCGATGTCGGGGTCGTCGAAGCGCTCCTGCCAGACGCGCACCGAGTCGCCCATCATGTCCGAGACGCCCATCGACTCGGCGCAGCTGCCCTCTTCGTAGAGCTCGAGCGAGTAGGCGATGGCGAGCCACATGTTGAGCATCATGAAGGGCTTGGCGTACTCCTCGTGGGAGAAGTGGGGCCAGAACTCGTTCGGGATCTCGCCGGGCGCGAGCGCGTTGCGCACGACCCGCTCGTAGCTCACGTCCTGCCCGGCGTCGCGGTCGTGGTAGCGCACCTCGGCGGTGAAGGCGGGCTCGCCCGGGGCCACGGCCGAGTCGTCCTCGGCCCACAGCCGCACGAAGACGCCGCCGCCGCCACCGCGCCGGCCGAGCATGCCGCCGGTGTCGCTGCTGCCGGTGCGCGCGCCCAGGAACAGGCCCGGGGCGGCGAGCACCATGGCGTCGCCGTCGCGGTAGGCGCGCTGGGCGCCGAAGACCTGGCCGAGCAGGTAGCCGGTGGCGGGGGTGATGCGCAGCTCGAAGTCGGTCGCCAGCGGGACCAGGGTGAGCTCGCCCTGGGCGGCGAGCAGGGCCTCGAGCTCGGCGTCGTCGCCGGCGTAGGCGAGGGTGGCGGTGCCGAGCTCGGCGAGCTGCTGGGGAATGCTGGCGTCGTAGTCCTCGCCGATGCCGACGATGCTCATGCCGATGCCGGCGCGCGCGGCGCCCTCGCCCAGGGCCACGATGCGCTCGGCGTCGGTG
>JAPPOT010000441.1 GCA_028817855.1 Myxococcales bacterium | reverse complement strand
CGGATGAGGATTCAGACTCGGATTCGGACGAAGACTCGGATGAGGACTCGGACGAGGACTCCCGCGAGGATTCCGACAGCGACTCCGATGAGGGCTCGGATGAGGATTCAGACTCGGATTCGGACGAAGACTCGGATGAGGACTCGGACGAAGGCTCCGATGCGGGCCCAGGCCCAGACGACACGATCTGGGGCGGGGCCGGAAACGACCTGCTCGCCGGCGGCAACGGCGACGACCACCTCTCTGGCGACGCGGGCGACGACATCCTGCTGGGTGGAAACGGCCACGACCTGCTGCAGGGCGGTCCGGGGCAGGACAGCCTCGACGGCGACAATGGCAAGGACCAGATCTTCGGCGGCGACGGCAATGACTCCATCGTCGCTGAAGACGGCAAGGACCACGTCGAGGGCGGCCTTTGCCACGACTTCATCTACGGCGGAAACGCGCCGGATGCGCTGCTGGGACAGGGCGGTAGTGACCGGATCGTCGGCGGCCGCGGACCCGACCAGGTCGACGGCGGCGACGGCATCGATGCCTGCGACGGAGCCAACTGCGAGCTATCCGAAGCTCCGCACCTCATCTGCCGCGACGACGCCGAGTGTGCCGCGGGCGAGCGCTGCGTGGCGGCCACCGGCATCTGCGTGGACCCCACCACGACGCCTTTCGACGATCCCACCTGTGATGGTGTGGACGACGACTGCGACGACGTCATCGACGATGACTATGGGACGGAGCTCACGAGCTGTGGGGTAGGGCAGTGCGCCGCCGAGGGCGAGTTGCTTTGTGTCGACGGCGGCCTGGTCGACACCTGCACGCCAGGGCAGCCGGCACCCAATGATGAGACCTGCGACACCCTCGACGACGACTGCGATGGTCAGAGTGACGAGGACTACATGGCCCTGCCCACGACCTGCGGCGTCGGCGTCTGCGCCGCCGCCGGCAATACGTCGTGCGAACTGGGCGAAGTCCTCGACAGCTGCACTGCCGGACAGCCCACCGGCGACGACAGCGACTGCGACGCGCTGGACGATGATTGCGACGGCTCCGAGGACGAGCACTTCGCAGGTCCCGCGACGTCCTGCGGCATCGGCGCCTGCGTGCGCGCCGGCGCCATCGTCTGCATCGCCGGGCAGACCCTCGACAGCTGCCAGCCGGGCTCGCCGAGCGCCGAGCAGTGCACCGGCGCCGACGACGACTGCGACGGTCTGATCGATTGCGACGACGACGATTGCCTGTCGGTGTGCGACGCCGACGGCGACGGCCACCAGGCCGACGTGGATTGCGACGACCAGGACCCGAGCGTTTTCCCCGGCGCCCACGACGGCTGCGACGGCCGCGACAGCGACTGCGACGGCGCCGTCGACGAGGACGTGGAGCCCGCCTGTGCGACGGCCGGCCGGGTGGTGTGCAGCGGCGGCGAGCTCGTCACCGAGCCCCTCGATGACGATAACGCCTGCACCACGGACACCTGCGATCAGCTCGCCGGCATCACCCACAGCCCCACGCCCGGCGCCCCCTGCGACGATGGCGACCTGTGCACCTCGAGCAGCAGCTGCGACGCCCAGGGCGCCTGCACCGTCGTGGTCGAAATCGATCCCGACGACGGCAATCCCTGCACCGCCGACAGCTGTGATCCACTTGTCGGCGCCATCCATGAACCCCTGGCGCTGGGTAGCAGCTGCGAAGACAGCAACGTCTGCAACGGCGCCGAGCTGTGCGTCGGCGGCTGCATCGACGCCGACACCGTGCTGCACTACCGCTTCGAGGAGGGCACCGCCGGCGGCGCAGCCACCACCCTGCTCGACAGCGGCCCGCACGGTCTGCACGCGCCCGTCGTGGGCGAGCTAGCCTACGGCGCCGGCGCCGGCGGCGCGCTCAGCCAGGTCGGTCTCGATGCCAGCGCCTCCAGTGGCTACGGCCAGCTCGGCAACGATCCAGCGCTCAACTTCGAGGACGACCTCACCATCGAGGCCTTCATCCGTCCGCGCTACGGCGGCGCCGCCGGCGATTCCGACGTCATCTTCCGCAGGGCCACGCTCACCGCCGACTTCACCTCCCGCGACCACGGCTTCTTCTACACGCCCACCAGCAGCGACCGCGGCAGCCTGCGCGCGAGCGTCACGCTCACCGATGGCTTCCGTCAGGACTTCACCCACACAGTGCTGGAGGGCCAGTGGACCCACGTGGCGCTGGTGGTGCGCGACACCTGGACGCCCTCGGCCCGTGCCGAGCTCTATGTCGATGGCAGCTTGAGCGCCAGCCAGGCCATCGCGGGGCTCGCGCCCTCGTGGGATGCGCCGATCGGCTCGGCGCTGTTTGTGGGGCAGCCCGGCGATGACTTCCGCGGTGACCTCGACGAGCTGCGCATCACCCGCCGCGCCCTGTCACCGGCCGAGCTACTCACCGCGGCCAGCGTCTGCGTGCCGCGCTGCGAGAGCAGCGGCCCGCTCGACGTCGACGACGGTGACCCCTGCACGGTCGACAGCTGCGATCCGCTGTCGGGCCCGGTCCACACCTTCGACGAGGGCGCCCCGCTCACCTGCGCCGAAGCCGGCTACGAGTGCGGCCCGCTGGCCGACGGTTGCGGCCGAACGCTGGACTGCGGCAGCTGCCCC